>JBAXNI010000069.1:0-14946 GCA_037133835.1 Comamonadaceae bacterium
GCAAGAAGAATGGATAGAAAAATACTCATGGAACACTCCTGAACAAGTAACGACCTCAGCGCAAATCAACCCGCCGAGGCAATGATGGATAAAAAATCGGGTGCCTTCAATGACGCGCCACCTATCAGGCCGCCATCAATATCGGGTTGAGCCAGCAACTGCGCCGCATTGGCTGCATTCATGCTGCCTCCGTAAAGCAGGAGAATACGATCGGCCTGACTGGAGGCCGCCTTCAGTTGTGCGCGCAGCACGGCGTGCACTTGCTGGGCCTGTTCGGCGCTGGCCGTTTTTCCGGTACCAATCGCCCACACCGGCTCATAGGCCAGAACAATTTCGCTGATGCAGTGCCCGTTGGCGTGAATCACAGCGGCCAGCTGGCGCTTGACCACTTCCTCTGTCCGACCCGCTTCACGTTCCGCCAGTGTTTCACCGACGCACACAATCGGGGTTATGCCGCTGGCCAATGCACGCTGTGCCTTGAGTGCCACAACGGTGTCGGTCTCCGAATGGTACTGGCGACGCTCCGAATGGCCGACCAGACAGTAGCGCGCTCCAAACTCCTTCAGCATGGCGCACGAAGTTTCACCAGTGAAGGCACCGACCTCATGTTGCGAGACATCCTGGGCACCGAGATCGATGCCAGTCCCGTTCAACAACGAATGACATTGCGCCAGATAGGCTGCCGGTACGCACAAGGCGACCTGACAAGCAGGCGTTCCGAGTCCGGCCAGGAGATTCCTGATCAATGCTTCGTTGGCGACCAGGCCACCATTCATTTTCCAGTTGCCAGCAATCAGCTTTTTCTTCATGCCACTCCCCAGGTCAATACAATTTTTCCGATATGCGAATTCGATTCCATCAAGGCATGCGCCTTCGCAGCGTCCGCTGCAGCAAACGTGCTGTGAATGACAGGCTTGATGCTGCCGCTTTCAAGCCGGGGCCAGACATGCTTCAGACAAGCCGCCGCAATCGCTTCCTTGAAAGCGATGGGCCGTGGCCGCAAAGTGGATCCAGTGACCGTCAAGCGACGACGTAGCACGAGGCCAGCATTGATTTCACTCTTGACACCACCTTGCACGCCAATGATGACCAGCCGGCCATCCTCACTCAGACACTCGACTTCTTTTGCGACATAGTTGCCCGCCACCATGTCAAGAACCACGTTCACACCCTGCCCTTCCGTCAGGCGCTTGACCTCGACCGCGAAATCGTGGGTTCGGTAATTGATCGCGTGGTCAGCCCCCAACGCTAAACATGCAGCACATTTTTCATCGCTGCCCGCTGTCACGATCACCCTGGCACCCATGGCCTTGGCCAATTGAATGGCGGTGACGCCAATACCGCTGGAGCCGCCCTGGACCAGAAGCGCCTCACCGCTTTGCAGTCGACCACGGTCAAAGACATTGCTCCATACCGTGAAAACGGTCTCTGGCAGCGACGCCGCCTGCACATCGCTCCAGCCCCGGGGTACCGGCAAACACTGACCCACCGGCGCCACACAATATTCAGCGTAGCCGCCGCCGGCGACCAGCGCGCAGACGTGGTCACCGAGTTTGAAGCCGGACCTGGCCAACGCTTCTTCGTCGCCCTGTTCAATGGTGCCGGCAACTTCCAGACCGGGAATGTCAGAGGCGCCCGGCGGCACCGGATAGTGACCGGTGCGTTGCAGCACATCAGGCCGATTGACGCCACTGGCAGCGACCCGAATCAACAATTCGCCAGTGCCCGGCACGGGCATGGCGCGCTCGCACTGACGCAGCACTTCGGGTGCGCCAAAAGTGGTGATTTCAATCGCCTTCATGGTGATCTCGAGCCAGCGTCGCGTCGCCTTGGCAGACCTCAGGCGTGTTGCTCGGGGCCGTTCTGGTTCGGACGATCGAGCAGGACCTTCATGGACAGCTTGATGCGACCCTTCTCATCCGTCTCCATGACCTTGACCTTGACGATCTGGCCCTCAGACAGGTAGTCACTCACCTTTTCCACACGCTCATGGGCGATCTGGCTGATGTGCAGCAGACCGTCCTTGCCCGGCAGCAGGTTGACGAGGGCACCGAAGTCCAGAATCTTGGTGATTGGACCTTCGTAGATCTTGCCGATTTCGACCTCTGCCGTAATCTGCTCGATGCGGCGTTTGGCTTCTTCGGCTTTGGCGGGATCCGAAGACGCAATCGTGATGGTGCCATCCTCGTCGATATTGATCTGGGTGCCGGTCTCTTCGGTCAGCGCACGGATCACTGAACCGCCCTTGCCAATCACATCGCGAATCTTCTCTGGATTGATCTTCATAGTGAACAGGCGAGGCGCAAAGCTGGACACTTCGGTCTTGGCTTCGGCCATCGCTTCCTGCATCTTGCCCAGAATGTGCATGCGAGCTTCCTTGGCCTGCGCCAGTGCCACCTGCATGATTTCCTTGGTAATGCCCTGGATCTTGATGTCCATCTGCAATGCAGTTACACCGTTGGTGGTGCCTGCCACCTTGAAGTCCATGTCACCAAGGTGATCTTCGTCGCCCAGAATGTCGGTCAGGACTGCAAAGCGGTTCTCTTCCTTGATCAGGCCCATGGCGATACCGGCCACGTGCGCCTTGATCGGCACTCCCGCATCCATCAGAGAAAGGCAACCACCGCAGACCGAAGCCATGGAAGATGAACCGTTCGATTCCGTGATTTCCGATACCACACGCATCGTGTAGGGGAAGTCTTCCTTGCTCGGCAGCACGGCGATCAGCGCCCGCTTGGCCAGACGGCCATGACCGATTTCGCGCCGCTTGGGCGTGCCGACGCGACCCGTCTCACCGGTGGCGAAGGGAGGCATGTTGTAGTGCATCAGGAAGCGGTCTTCGTATTCGCCGGCCAGTGCATCAATGCGCTGAGCGTCGCGCTCCGTGCCCAGTGTCGTCACCACCAACGCCTGGGTTTCACCCCGCGTGAACAGTGCCGAACCGTGGGTGCGTGGCAGCACTGAGTTGCGAATTTCGATCGGACGCACCGTGCGTGTGTCGCGACCATCAATGCGCGGCTCGCCGGCCAGAATCTGGCTGCGCACCAAACGAGCTTCGATGTCAAACAGCATGCCTTCGACCTTCACTGCGTCAAACGCAGCAGCTTCTGCCTTGAGCGCGCTCATCACGTCGGCATAAGCCGCGCGACAAGCATGTGTGCGCGCCTGCTTGTTGCGGATCTGGTACGCTGCTGCCAGCTTGTCATTGGCCAGTGCACCGACCTTCGCGATCAGTGCTTCGTCCTTGGCGGGAGCCTTCCAGTCCCACACCGGCTTGCCGGCGTCGCGCACCAGCTCATGAATCGCATTGATGGCAATATTGCCCTGCTCATGACCGAAAACAACGGCACCGAGCATGATCTCTTCGCTGAGTTGCTTGGCTTCAGACTCCACCATCAGAACAGCCGCTTCCGTACCAGCAACCACCAGATCCAGCACCGAATCCTTGCGTGCGGTCTGACCCGGGTTCAGCACATACTCGCCATTGATATAACCGACACGGGCCGCGCCGATGGGGCCACTGAACGGAATGCCGCTGACCGACAGGGCGGCGCTGGTGGCAATCAGAGCAGCGATGTCTGCGTCCACCTCGGGGTTGAGCGACAGCGTGTGCACAACCACGTGCACTTCGTTGAAGAAGCCTTCCGGAAACAGCGGGCGAATCGGACGGTCGATCAAGCGACTGGTCAGTGTTTCGAACTCGCTTGGACGACCTTCACGCTTGAAAAAGCTGCCGGGAATTTTGCCAGCCGCATAGGTTTTTTCAAGGTAATCCACCGTCAGCGGAAAGAAGTCCTGCCCGGCTTTACCCTCGGTCTTGCCAACCACGGTTGCCAATACGACGGTGCCGTCCATGTCAAGCAGAACAGCGCCATTGGCCTGGCGGGCGATTTCACCGGTTTCCATGGTCACGGTGTTTTGACCCCATTGGAAGGTTTTGCTGACTTTGTTAAATATGCTCATTTGTTTCTCCTGGTCAATTTGGGAGGTGCAGGCCACCTCGCCCGAGCCCGGATTCAGCATCACAGAACACGATGCCATTCCAGAGAAATTCGGCCTGAATTACTCTGGAATGACACAGCTTCGCTCCGTTATTGCCTGCTCCGAAGTAAAAAACGCCTGAGCTAGGAACCTAACTCAGGCGTTCATCATTCACAGGACGCTTATTTGCGCAGACCCAGTTTGGTGATCAGCGCCGTGTAGCGGTCAGCGTCTTTGGATTTCAGATAGTCCAGCAGTTTGCGACGGCGGCTCACCATGCGCAGCAGACCACGACGACCGTGGTGGTCTTTGGCGTGGGTCTTGAAGTGGGGAGTGAGTTCGTTGATACGTGCCGTCAACAGTGCAACTTGCACTTCGGGGCTACCTGTGTCGCCGGCCTGGCGTGCGTTGTCTTTGACGACAGCGGCTTTGATGCTGGATGCAATCATTTCATTTTCCTGTGTAGTAGAACTTGCGTCAGGCGCTGGAACTGCCCCTGACGTGCGCTTGTGCGATGTGCAAAGCCGTGCGATTGTAGCCGATCCGGTGATGGCGAGCACCCGCGCGCCATGGCGGACCTGATCCGCAATCCATGGATCCCGGGTCAAGCCCGGGATGACAATCAAAAAGCTTGGGATGACAGCCAACTCTTGAGCCGCGCAACGCCTTGCACCAGGCGCTCTGGGTCTTTGGACGCAAAACACCAGCGCAGCCAGCCGCGCGCCTCGGGCGCGAAGGCTTCCCCCGGCGCCAGGCCCAGTCCGGCTTCGATCACCAGGCGCTTGGCCGTGACCAGCGAGTCGTCACAGCCCGGCAATCTGAAAAAAGCATACATGCCACCGCGCGCCGTGCTCACCTGCAGCCCCGCAATGGTCTGCAACTGCGCAACCAGGGTATCGCGGCATAGCTTCAAATGTGCCACCACTTGGGGCGTCACCTCATCGGTACGCTGCAGGGCGACGACACCGGCACGCTGAGTAAACACGCTGGCGCAGGAAGTGTTGAACTCAATCAGCTTGCCGATGTGTCTTGTCATGCCTGGCGGCATGACCAGCCAGCCCAGGCGCCAGCCGGTCATCAGGAAGCTCTTCGAGAAACTGTGCACCACCACCAGCCTGTCATCGGGCAGCGCGACATCCAGAAAGCTCGGCGCACAAGCGTTGGCACTGGGTTCGAAATAGAGACGCTCGTAGACCTCGTCCGCGAGTATCCAGGTTCCGGTCTTGCGGCAATGCTCCAGAATGCACTGTTGTTCCAAACGCGTCAGTGTCCAGCCGGTCGGATTGTTGGGCGCATTGAGGATCAACACTTTGGTGGCCCTGGTCACTGCTGCCATCAGACTGTTCATGTCGAGTGTCCAGACACCGTCGATCGGCCTCAGCGGTACACACTTGAGTTGCGCACCCATGATGACCGGTTGCGCCGTCAGGTTCGGCCACACCGGGGTGATGGCAACCACCTCATCACCCGCATCCACCAACTGCTGCATCGCCAGCATCAGGGCATTGACACCGCCACTGGTGACCGCGATCCGCCCGTCGCCAATCAGGCGGTGACGCGCGCTCATGTAGGTGGCGATCTCCTCGCGCAACTCGGGCAAGCCCAGGTTATGCGAGTAAAAGGTTTCGCCACGCTGCAGGGATTCAATCGCCGCCTGACGGATGAAGTCCGGTGTGACTTCGTCGCTTTCCCCGAACCAGAAGGCCAGCACATCGCTGCGCCCCATGCCGGCATTGGCTACTTCACGGATTCTGGACTCTTCAAGGTTCTGGATGACTTGACGCATGGCGGGTTCAATTCAAGGTTGCTTGGGAAAAGGTCGTTGCATTCTGCAACTGCTGGGTAATTCGGCCTGGGCAGCGTTGAGCGTCTTGATCACGCGAAAGCCGTAGCCCGAGCCTTCGACATCAAATTTCACGCCCGGACTTCCCTGGCGCTCCATCAATCCCACCACCAGTGCTTGCTGGACCTGGTGATCGCTGCGACGCATCGCAGCACTTTGCGAAGCGAAACTGACGCGCGCCTTTTCCAGCTGCGCAGCCACTGTCGTTGCGTCCGTCGTTCCCGCCGCTTCTATCGACTGCACCAGCGCTTCAAGCATCAGTTGCATGCGCATATGGACATAGTCGTCCGCCGGCTTCGGAAAGCGATCACGAAACGACTGATAGAACGCCTCGCTTGCAGCAGATTGAACGTTGGGCAGCCAGTCGGCCACGGCAAGCACGCGGCCAATACCAGCCTCCCCGATGGCCGAAGGTGCGCCCAGCGCATTGCCATAGAAGGTATAGAACTTGCCCTCAAAACCGACCTCTTTTGCTGCCTTGACCAGCAGCGTCAGGTCGTTGCCAAAATTGCCCGTGATGACGGCCTGGGCGCCACTGGCCTTGATTTTGGTCGCATAGGGCAGAAAGTCCTTGATACGCCCCATCGGATGCAATTCGTCGCCAACGATTGGCAGATCCGGGCGCAACAATCCAAGTTGCCGTCTGGCTTCTCGCGCAACCGCCTGGCCAAAGCTGTAATCCTGACCGATCAGGTAGACACTTTGAAGTGTCCTGTCGTCCTTGAGCACCGCCATCAAGGCTGACATGCGCATCTCTGCATGAGCGTCAAAACGGAAGTGCCAGAAGCTGCACTTTTCGTTGGTAAGGATGGGATCAACAGCCGAGTAGTTGAGAAACAGCACGCGCCGGTCTGGTTCACGCTCATTGTGCTTGTTGATGGCATCGATCAGGGAGGCCGCGACAGCTGAAGAATTGCCCTGCACAATGAACCGGGCCCCGTCGTCAATCGCCGATCTGAGCGCGGACAATGACTCCTCGATCTGCCCCTTGTTGTCGAATCGCTCCAGGCTCAGCAAACGGTGGCTTGCAGCGACTCCAGGCGCGCCAGCAAGTTTGACGCCACCACGCGAATTGATGCGCTCCAGGCCCCAAGTCAAATTGCGAACCACTGCCTCACCGGTGTTGGCAAAAGGGCCACTCAGGTTCTCGATCATCGCAATCTTGATCGGTGCCAATGCAGCCTGTGCCAGGCTCAGGGTCGGAAGACATAGCGCCACAAGCGCCAATTTCAAGGCCCTTCGCCTAACAATAAACATAGGAAGTTTCTCTTGAAAACGCCGTTGCCGTGCGCAGATTGGACACAAGCGACGCTTCATGTTGAACGCCGCGAAGTGTACAAGGAGTCAGATCATGTTTTTTGCCACCACCGCACCCGCCGGTTTCCGTCATTCCCTGAATTCGCCTGTTGCTCGCTCACTGGAGCGCTTCCTCTCCGAAGCGCAATCGATGAGTTCGCAAAAGTCCTGCGCCATGGAGCAGGACGAAAAGTCCTTTACGTTGCGCTTTGACGTGCCTGGCATTGCGAAGGACCAACTAACCATCGGAATCGAAGGCAGCATCGTGCGTATCGAGAGTCAGGAGGGTGCGCCGCGTCATTACAAATCAGCTTATGAACTGCCCCAGGAAATTGACGTCGGCAGCAGCGAGGCGAAATTGGAAAATGGCGTCCTGACGCTCAAACTCGGCAAACATGTGCCGGTGAATCGCGTCACGACTTTGCAGATCAACTGACTGGCAAGTCAGCCAGCGGCCAGCGCGGCTTGACGTCAAAAGCGTAGGTCGTGCTGGCTGCTTGCTGGCCCGACTGCAAGCGCATGGCGGCAGCCATCGCAATCATGGCACCGTTGTCAGTGCAGAGTGACATTTCCGGATAGTGCACGCGCACGCCAAGTTTGCTGCAAGCGCCGTCGAGTTGTTGACGCAATTCGCGATTGGCACCAACGCCGCCAGCCACGACAAGCCGTTCGAGGCCCGTTTCACGCAAGGCACTTAGCGCCTTGGTCACGAGCACTTCAACGATGGCCGCTTGCGTTGAAGCCGCCAGGTCCGCCAGCAACTGGACCGGCCACGCTTCAACCGGTTCAGCCAGACCGGCCGAAAGCTTTTTGGCCTGCACCATGACAGCAGTTTTCAGACCGGCAAACGAAAAATCGAGGTTGCCACTTTTGAGCAGAGGCCGCGGCAGATTGAACGCCTTCGGATTGCCGTGTTCTGCCAAACGCGCCAGGCCGGCTCCCCCGGGATAGGGCAGACCCAGCAATTTCGCTGACTTGTCAAATGCTTCTCCGGCCGCGTCATCAATCGTCTCTCCCAACAGCGCGTAGCGCCCCACCCCATCCACGCGCATCAATTGGGTATGGCCGCCCGAGACCAGCAATGCGACGAACGGAAACTTCGGTGGGTCGGCACTGAGAAAAGGTGACAGCAGGTGGCCTTCCAGATGATGTACGCCCAACACCGGCTTGCCAAGTGCCGCCGCCAGTGCACAGGCCACACCAGAGCCGACCAGCAACGCGCCTGCCAGACCGGGACCCTGGGTAAACGCCACGACGTCCACTTCCGCCAGGGTTCGACCTGACGCTGCAAGTGCCTGGTCGGTTAGCGGCAGGACACGGCGAATATGATCGCGGCTCGCCAGTTCTGGCACAACTCCACCATAGGGCTGGTGCATTTCAATCTGGCTGTGCAAGGCTTGTCCAAGCAGTTCCGGCAAGTCCGAACCGCGCCAATGAACCAGTGCCACGCCGGTTTCATCGCACGAAGATTCGAATCCCAGAACCAGCATCTCATTGTTCATGACAAGGGAGTTTAGGTGATGGGATAATGAAAATACTAACGCAGAAGGAATTGCAAGATGACTGATACACAGCAACGCATTGACGAACTGGTCAAATCAAACCCCGTGGTTCTGTTCATGAAGGGCAGCGCCAGTTTCCCGCAATGCGGTTTTTCGGGTCGCGCAATTCAGATATTGCAGGCCTGCGGTGTTGATCTCAAGACCGTGAAGACACTCAATGTGCTGGAAGACGAAGCCATTCGCAATGGCATCAAGCAATACAGCAACTGGCCCACCATTCCACAGCTCTACGTCAAGGGTGAATTCATTGGCGGCTCGGACATCATGCTGGAAATGTACGAAAACGGCGAACTACAAAAACTGATCGCCTGAGCCGTCTGCTTCGTTTCAGGATTCCCACCTCTTTTTGGCGCCAAGGACTGCATTGGGGTAAGGCGCCTTGCCGCGCGAGCCGTTGTATCGACCGAGGGCCAAGAACAAATCCCCATGTTCAAGGTCAAGATAGTGGCGAAGGATGACGCAGCCAAAACGCAAATTGGTCTGCATATGAAAAAGCTGACTGGCGTCGCCATCGCCTAGCAGGCGCGTCCAGAACGGCATCACCTGCATGTAACCGCGCGCGCCGACACTGCTCACGGCAAACTTCCGGAAGTTGCTCTCGACCTGAATCAGGCCAAGCACCAGTGCTGGCTCCAGACCGGCGCGTCGACTTTCATACCAGAGCGTCTGCAGGAATTCCTTGCGAACGGTCCACTCCGGCTTTTGTTTCTGCAGGCGTGGACTGACGCGGCCCAGCCAGCGCAAGTACGCCAGGCGCGACTCGGTATCAGAAAATTCCGGTACGGGTGGTGCACCGTTGGAGATGGCCGCCGTCAGGGCGCCGCGCACCGAATCCGCAAGCGGTTCTTCCAGTTGGGCACCGGCGAACGTCTGGTCTCCAAGGGCCAAGAGCCCCAGCCCTGCCATCAGGGACAAGAGGCTGCTTCGCCGTGAAACCATTCGCATTCCCGGCAGCGCGCTCAGGCCTTCAGTTTGGACTGAATCAATCCGGCAACTTCAGCCAGCGCCGTCGGCGTCGCCGCAGCGTCACGCCGATGCTGGTATTCGACCTCACCGGATTTCAACCCTCTGTCGCCAATCGTGACGCGGTGCGGCACACCAATGAGTTCCCAATCGGCAAACATGGCGCCCGGGCGCTCGCACCGATCATCGAGGATCACGTCCACGCCAGCTGCCATCAGTTGCGCATAGAGGCCATCTGCGGCCGCTTTGACGTCGGGGAAACGATCCGGGCTGATTGGACAGAGCACGACCGTAAACGGCGCCAGGGCGTCCGGCCAGATGATGCCTCGCGCGTCGTGGTTTTGTTCAATGGCCGCCGCTGGCAGACGCGTGATGCCGATGCCGTAGCAACCCATTTCCATCAACTGCGGCTTGCCGTTGATGTCCAGGTAACTCGCGTTCATCGCCTTGCTGTACTTCGTACCAAGGTAGAACACATGGCCAATTTCGATACCGCGCTCTATCGCCAGCGCGCCCTGACCGTCTGGTGATGCGTCACCAGCAACCACATTGCGCAAGTCCGCGACCCGAAGCGGTTCCGGCAAGTCCCGCCCCCAATTCACGCCCGTCAGGTGATAGTCGGCCTCGTTCGCACCGCAAATCCAGTCGCTCATGATCGCCACGTCCCGATCAACCACGATGTTGACCGGCTTCTTCAATCCGATCGGACCCAGGTAACCCGGTTGACAGCCAAAGCAATCCACAATTTCTGCGATCGTCGCGAAGCGGTAGCCGCCAAGACCTTCCAGTTTGCCTACCTTGACTTCATTCATGTCATGGTCGCCACGCAGAAGCAGCAACCAGATCACTGTCTTCGTGACTTGTCCAGCCGCATTGATCATGTCTGTCGCCAGCACCAGTGATTTGACAGTGCTTTGCAGTGGCACTGCCAGCAACTCGGCAACGTCGGCACATGTGCTCTTACCCGGTGTCGCGGTCTTTGCAAGTGGCTGTGCCGGAGTCGGTCTAGGTCCGGTGGGTGCCAACGCCTCTGCTTTTTCCATGTTGGCGGCGTAATCGCTGCCTGGACAGTAGACGATCGCATCCTCGCCGGTAGCAGCAATGACCTGGAACTCCTCGCTCAAATCGCCACCAATGGCACCACTGTCAGCTGCCACAGCGCGATAAGTCAGACCGAAGCGATCGAAAATCCGCCGGTAGGCTGTCGCCATGACCTGGTAACTGGCCTTGGCGCTGGTCTGGTCACGGTCAAAACTGTAGGCGTCCTTCATGATGAATTCACGCCCGCGCATCAGACCAAAGCGGGGTCGCCGTTCGTCGCGGAATTTGGTCTGAATCTGATAGAAATTCCTCGGCAACTGCTTGTAACTCTTGATTTCCTGCCGTGCGATGTCAGTGACCACCTCTTCACTGGTCGGCTGAATCACAAAATCGCGATCATGTCGATCCTTCACACGCAGCAATTCTGGTCCGTTGGTATCAAAGCGCCCTGTCTCCTGCCACAGTTCCGCTGGCTGCACGACCGGCATGCTCAATTCCACGGCGCCAGCACGATTCATTTCCTCGCGCACGATCGCCTCGATCTTGCGAACAACGCGCAAACCCATGGGCATCAAGGTATATATGCCGGCGCCAAGTTTCTTGATCATGCCGGCACGCATCATCAACTGGTGACTGACCACCTCGGCGTCTGCCGGCGCTTCCTTCAGAGTGGAAATAAAGAATTGGGAGGCTTTCATGGCAGAACTTTGAAAAAACTAGGGGCTAGGCCTCTTGATACGCGGCGCTTGCTGTGCATAATGGACGCAGTTTAAGAATTGGGGTTTGATTATGCTTGACCGGGACGGCTTTCGGCCCAACGTCGGCATCATCCTGCTCAACCAGAAGAATCAGGTTTTCTGGGGCAAGCGAATACGCACCCACTCGTGGCAGTTTCCGCAGGGTGGCATTGATCGGGGTGAAACCCCTGAACAGGCCATGGTCCGCGAACTGCACGAAGAGGTGGGGCTCCATCGTGAGCATATTCGCATATTGGCCCGGACCCGCGACTGGTTGCGCTACGAGGTGCCAGACAGATACATTCGCCGCGACGCGCGCGGCCATTACAAAGGCCAGAAGCAAATCTGGTTCTTGCTGCAGTTGCTGGGTAACGACTGGGACCTGAACCTGCGCGCCACAGATCATCCGGAATTCGACGCCTGGCGCTGGAACGACTACTGGGTTCCGCTGGACGTCGTCGTTGAATTCAAGCGCGGTGTCTACGAAATGGCCCTGACCGAATTGGCACGCCACTTGCCGCGCAATGAGTACCGGAATCGCTTTCTGCGTCAGGGTATGCGACCACATGAGTCGGAGCCGGCCGCAGAACAAACCGGTCTGTCAGACACCCATGGTGATTTGCAGCCCGACGGCAACTTCGAAAACGGCGCCAGATTCAGCGACGTTACGCACGACCCCGCCAGCGGACGGGCAAGCTAAAAGTACGTCTGCTTTGCTATTGACGAGTCAGCACCAGGTTGTCCCGGTGCACCATTTCAGGTTCGGCAACATAGCCCAGGAGTTTTTCAAATTCAGTTGAAGGTTTGCGGCAAATCAGGCGTGCCTCGGTGCTCGCGTAATTGGCAAGTCCGCGCGCCATCTCGACACCTGCGCTGTCACGAATGGCAATGACATCGCCACGAGAAAAATCACCATCCACAGCGGTCATGCCGATCGGCAGCAGGCTCTTGCCCTCTTCACGTAACTTGACTGCGGCCCCTGGATCAACGGTGACAGAGCCACGCAGTTGCAGGTGATCGGCGATCCACTGCTTGCGCGCCTGGTTCTTTTGCGTCTGAGCCACCAGCAAAGTGCCTATCGCCTCGCCCTGACTGAGTCGCAGCAGCACGTCAGGCTCACGGCCCCACGCAATCACGGTGGAAGCGCCCGATCCGGCGGCGCGCTTGGCTGCCAGGATCTTGGTGATCATCCCACCGCGCCCGAGGCTGGAGCCAGCGCCCCCAGCCATGACTTCCAACTCCGCGCCGCCAGCATTGGCCCGCTGAACAAACCGGGCAGAAGAGTCTTTGCGTGGATCAGCGCTGTAAAGCCCTTGCTGGTCGGTCAAAATTACCAGGGCATCGGCCTCAACGAGGTTGGCGACCAATGCACCCAGCGTGTCGTTATCACCAAACTTGATTTCGTCATTGACGACCGTGTCATTTTCATTGATGACCGGCACGACACCCAGCTTTAGCAAGGTCAGAAGGGTTGAACGGGCATTGAGGTAGCGCTCCCGATCAGCCAGGTCGGCATGGGTCAGCAGGACTTGCGCGCTGCGCAAACCATTTTCACGCAGCTTGGTTTCGTACATCTGCGCCAACCCCATTTGCCCGACCGCTGCTGCGGCCTGGAGTTCATTGATTTCGCGTGGTCGGTCAACCCAACCAAGGCGCTTCATGCCTTCGGCAATGGCGCCACTGGAAACCATGATCACTTCCCGCTTGTCCCGCACCAGCAATGACATCTGGCGACACCATTCACCAATCGCCGTCTCATCCAGTCCGCGTCCGTCATTGGTAACCAGACTGGAGCCAACCTTGATGACGATGCGCCTGGCGCTGCGCAATATGGGAGAAGAGCTTTCTATCGAATCCATCGTTCAATCTGCGTCAGGTGCAAAACGTGGATCGACCGCTTCTGGCGCCTGTTCCGCTTTTTGCTGAGCCTTCACCTGTTGGTAGACGACTTTGACCATGGCTTCGCAGCCCTCGCGTGTCAAGGCCGAAATTTCAAACACAGGCCCCTTGAACTTGAGGCCTTTGACCAGTTCCTTGACACGTGCGGCACGCTCTTCAACTGGCACCATGTCAAGCTTGTTCAAAACCAGCCAGCGTGGCTTGGCGTGCAGTGCAGGATCGTATTTTTTGAGTTCATTCACGATCGCCTTGGCCTGAGCAGCAATGTCGACGCCATCGTCAAACGGAGCCATATCAATCACGTGAAGCAGCAATCGGGTCCTTTGCAAATGACGCAAAAAAAGATGCCCCAAACCCGCGCCTTCTGCTGCTCCTTCAATCAGGCCAGGCAAATCGGCCACCACAAAGCTCTGCTCCGGGCCGACTCGAACCACACCCAGATTGGGATGCAGGGTAGTAAAAGGATAGTCAGCAATGCGGGGACGCGCGTTCGAAATCGCCGTGATCAGGGTCGATTTGCCAGCGTTGGGCATACCCAGAAGCCCAACGTCGGCCAGCACCTTGAGTTCAAGTTTCAGGTTGCGCTTCTCACCTGGCCAGCCCGGCGTCTTCTGGCGCGGCGCGCGGTTGATCGCGCTCTTGAAACGCATATTGCCAAAGCCGCCATCGCCGCCCTTGGCAATGGTGATGACCTCGCCCGGCGTCAGCAATTCAAACAGCACTTCGCCGGTTTCTGCATCAGTTATGACCGTACCCACTGGCATCTTCAGCGTGATGTCATCCCCCGCTGCCCCAAACATGTCGGAGCCCATGCCGTGCTCGCCCCGCTTGGCGTCGTACCGTCTGGAAAAACGAAAATCGACCAGCGTATTGAGATTTGGATCTGCTACAGCAAAGACATGGCCACCTCGGCCACCGTCGCCACCGTTGGGCCCGCCGAATTCCTTGTACTTTTCATGCCGAAACGAGACGCAGCCAGCGCCGCCATCTCCAGCAGAGATGTCAATATAGGCTTCGTCAACGAACTTCATGATTTTTTTCTATTTCCAAACAAAAAACCCCGCGCAGTGCGCAGGGTTTCAGGCGGGAGTTCCCAGCAAATTAAGCAGAGATGACGCTCACCGTCTGCTTGTTCAATGCGCCTTTGGTGGCAAACAGGACGTTCCCGTCAACCAGTGCAAACAAGGTGTGATCCTTGCCAATCCCGACATTGGTGCCGGGATGAAACCGGGTACCGCGTTGACGCACAATGATGGAACCAGCGCTGATCAGTTCGCCGCCGAACTTCTTCACACCCAGCATTTTGGGCATCGAATCGCGCCCGTTTCGCGTAGAGCCGCCGCCTTTTTTCTGTGCCATGACCTTTTCCTCTTATGCGGAAATCGCACCAACCAGCAGTTCAGTGAACTGTTGACGATGTCCTTGACGTTTTTGGTAATGCTTGCGACGGCGCATTTTGAAAATGCTGACCTTGTCGTGCTTCCCGTGAGCCACTACGGTGACACTCACTGTTGCGCCGGACACCAAGGGAGTTCCGACCTTGATCTCGGCGCCGTTTCCGACTGCCAAAACCTGGTCAAACACAATCTCTTGGCCTACGTCCGCAGCAATCTGTTCTACTTTA
>JBAXNI010000070.1:0-14670 GCA_037133835.1 Comamonadaceae bacterium
GCTGCCACACCCATGGCCCAGGAGCGCTTCTCGGCTGACACGTTGCGACCAATGACCCCGTAAATGACAGCGTAGGTTGTGCCGGCCTGCGCCATGCCAATGAGCACACCCGCAGCCACTGAAAACAGCAGTGGCGTACTGGCAAAGGCCATGCCGATGAGTCCGATGGCATACAAGATGGCACCTCCAACAATCACCCGGAAGGCACCAAACCGGTCTGCCAGCATGCCGGCAAATATGCCGGAAAACCCCCACACCAGGTTTTGCAGAGCAATGGCAAAAGCAAAGGTTTCACGACTCCAGCCCTGACTTTGCGTTACGGGTTGAAGCCACAGGCCAAAGCCGTGGCGGATGCCCATGGATAGCGTTACGACCGTTGCGCCGCACAGAAGGACCTGCAGCATGGGCAGTGGTCTTGTGGATGGATTGCCAGGCATGCCAGATGGAGTTCCGAGTTGCAGGGAGAGGTCGATGCCTTGACCGCGAAGCGATGGGCAGGCAGCCCATTTTACGTAGTAGGGACAACGCGCGGCGCCATTGCGCGAAAATGACATACGGAGAAACAGGAATTAAGGTGAGTCAGCACATGAATATCGAAAAAGACAGCGCCGTCACATTGCACTACAAATTGAGCGATGCCGCCGGCAAAGTACTGGAACAAAGCACAGAACCAATGGCGTACCTTCATGGCGGCTATGGCAATCTGTTTGCCAAGGTGGAGCAGGCGCTCGAAGGGAAAACTACAGGCTATCGGGCAACACTCGAACTGACTGCTCGGGATGCATTTGGCGAGCGCGATGAGAGTCTGGTACAAGTCATCCCAAAATCGGAATTCCCACCCGGGGTTAAGGTCGGCGGACAACTTCAGGCGCAGGGTCGGGACGGACGTGCGCGGATGTTTAATGTGGCAAAGATCAAGGGTCAGTCTGTCATGCTTGATGGAAACCATCCACTGGCCGGCAAGGCCTTGCGGTTTTCACTGACCGTGACTGAGGTTCGCGCGGCGACGGACGAAGAGATTGCCCACGGTCATGTGCATGGGGCGCATGGCCATCACCACGCTTAGCGAAAGTGAACGTGCTCCATCATTTCAGCCTGGCACGATGTGACTCAATTTGCAGCTTCACTTGATTGGGAGCCGTACCGCCTGTGACATCCCTGGATTGAAGTGATCCGCGCAAAGACAGTACATTGAAGACGTCGGCTTCAATCAGCGGGTTGAACTGTTGCAATATTTCTAGTGGCAATGCGGACAATTCGACTTCCCTTGAAATAGCGGTCTTGACAGCGTGGGCGACTGTCTCGTGGGCGTCACGAAAAGGAACGCCCTTCTTTACGAGGTAGTCAGCGAGGTCGGTGGCAGTGGCGTAACCAAGGGAGGTCGCGCGTTCCATGGCCCTTGCGTTGACCGAGATGCCGCCTTCGATCAGACCGGTCTTCGGGTTGAGTTGACCGCCGATCATTTCGGCAAATATGCGCAGTGTGTCCTGCAGCGTGTCGACCGTGTCAAACAAGGGTTCCTTGTCTTCCTGGTTGTCCTTGTTGTAGGCCAAAGGCTGACCCTTCATCAGCGTGAGGAGACCCATCAAATGCCCAACCACACGGCCAGTCTTTCCGCGTGCCAGTTCCGGCACGTCAGGATTCTTCTTCTGCGGCATGATGGAACTGCCGGTAGTGAATCGATCCGCTATCTTGATGAAAGAAAAATTTTGACTCATCCACAAGACGAGTTCTTCACTCAAACGGCTGATATGCACCATGCACAGAGCGGCAGCCGCAGAAAACTCGATGGCAAAATCACGGTCACTGACGGCGTCGAGCGAGTTCTGGCAAATTTGCGCCTGTCCATGGTCATCAACCATGCCCAGGGTCCTGGCGACCCGTTCGCGGTCCATCGGATAGCTGGTGCCGGCCAGCGCCGCGGCCCCTAATGGCAAACGGTTGGTACGGCGGCGAACTTCGCACATGCGTTCGTGGTCGCGACTGAACATTTCGACATAAGCCAGCAAATGGTGGCCAAAACTGATCGGCTGCGCCACCTGGAGGTGAGTGAAGCCGGGCAGGATGACGTCTATGTTCCGATCGGCAACATCGAGCAGTGCCTGTTGCAGGTCGCGCAGCAACTCTGTGAGTATGTCAATTTCTCCACGCAGCCAGAGCCTTACGTCGGTCGCGACCTGGTCATTGCGGGAGCGTCCTGTGTGCAGGCGTTTGCCAGCATCGCCCGCCAGTTGCGTCAGCCGTGCCTCGATGTTGAGGTGAACGTCCTCCAGATCGAGCTTCCAATCGAACATGCCGGCTTCGATTTCCGCTGCCACCGCTTTCAAGCCTTGCTCGATGGCCTCGTGATCCTTGGGTGAGATGATGTTTTGGGCGCATAGCATCTCGGCATGTGCCAGGGAGCCGGCAATGTCGGCGCGCCAAAGTCGCTTGTCGAAGAAAACGCTCGCGGTATAGCGCTTCACCAGGTCGCTCATGGGCTCAGAGAACAGGGCTGACCACGCCTGGGACTTGTTGTCGAACTGGTTGTGTGTCATGCGGTTGGAACCTGGTTTTGAATGGCTGGCCTTTGGGGTCAACCGAACTGGTGGTAGGAGATCATCAATAATTGGGTGTCCAAATCAAGCGTTCGCCCAAATATTGAATGAAAGACTTGCAAATTTTATCGACGTTCCAGGAACTGGGGCCGGAGTCTGACAGATCGGCGTCAGCGCGGGCTTTGGTGTTTGATGCCTGTCAACTTGGTGTGGCGCTGCGAGCGGTGCTTTTTGTGGAGATCGTCGTTGGGGTTGGCGCCATGTTCGGTGCGGACACGTTTTCCGGTTGGGTTGCTCATTTTTCGGTCTTCACCGGCGCAGCCTTGCCCGGAACCATGGTCTGGCTTATTGCTACCTGTGGCTTGAAGAATTTGCTGGCACAGATGCGTTCGGGCCTTCAGCATGCCGCAGCCGTGGCGCTAGGTGCAGCAGCAGGTGCTGGAGGTTGCACCATGTTGTATATGGCCGGTTGGCAGGAGCCTGTGCCGTGGCTGGCCAGTGCCTGTGCCGGGGCATTGCTGGCAGCGCTGCTGGTGTTGGCGCTGCAGTGGCGGCAGCGCAGCAAAGCGCCGGCACAGACCAAAGCACGATTGAATGAACTGCAGTCGCGCATTCGACCGCACTTCCTGTTCAATACCTTGAACAGCGCCATTGCGCTTGTGCGCGCAGAACCAGCCAAGGCCGAGGCGCTGCTGGAAGACTTGAGCGATCTGTTTCGTCACGCACTTATTGAACAGGGGGAATCCGTGACCTTGGCCGATGAAATTGCACTTGCTCAACGATATCTGGCGATAGAGCATGTCCGCTTCGGCGACCGAATCCAGGTTGAGTGGTCGCTCGATGCTGCGGCGGCCGCAGCCAGGCTGCCGCCTCTGTTGTTGCAACCTCTGGTGGAGAACGCCGTGAAACATGGTGTTGAGCCCAGCGCCAGTGGTGCCCAAATCAGAATCTCGACGCAACGTCGTGGTTCGCGCGTCGTCATCAAAGTCACCAACACCGTACCGGGTGGTCAGGGCGAGTCCGGCGCCGGATTGGCACTGGATAATGTCGGTGACCGCCTGAGACTCTTGCATGACGTCCAGTGCCGGTTTGGCTACGTCATGCGAGACCGTATTTTCCAGGTCAGGATTGAGGTGCCGCTGTGAGTTCGGGAACATGGCTTTCATGCGCTTGAAGGTGCTGCTGGTTGATGACGAGCAACTTGCACGTGCGCGTTTACGCACCTTGCTGGCAGATTGCAAAGCACCACATGCCAGTGTTGAGGCAGAGGCTGCCAATGCGACCCAGGCACTGGAATGGCTGCAACGTCAATCATTTGACCTGGCCTTGATTGACATTCACATGCCCGGGGCCGACGGCTTGGTGTTGGCCCAGGCATTGCAAGCGCTGCCCGACCCGCCTGCGCTGGTGTTTGTCACGGCACACGCTGAACACGCAGTAAGAGCCTTTGAACTCGAAGCGCTCGACTACCTGACCAAGCCGGTGCGCCTTGAGCGATTGCAGATGGCATTGGAGAAGGCAGCCCGCCTGGTAAAAGCGCGGGGCGACGCTGAAACGGGTTCGCCGGACGATGTTCTGATTATCCAGGAGCGTGGTCGAACTGAGCGTGTTCCGCTCTCCGAAGTGCTGTATTTCAAGGCGGAATTGAAGTACATCACGGTGCGAACCCACTCCGCGACTTACCTGCTGGAGGGTTCACTGAGTGAGTTGGAGACAAGATACCCGGACCGCTTTCTGCGCATTCACCGAAACGCCTTGGTGAGCAAACCTGGTGTGCGAGCCTTAGAGAGGCAGCACGATACTGCGGACGGCGAGGTCTGGGCGGTGCGACTTCATGGCATTGAGGAGTTGTTGCTGGTGTCTCGGCGACAACTGGCTGTGGTACGTGAGTTGGTGGCTAACCTGTGTTCCTGAGTCCCGCGGCGATTCCGTTGATCGAAATGTGGATGCCACGTTGAATCCGAGCATCGGTCTGTCCCGCGCGGAATCGCCGTACCAATTCGACCTGGAGATGATGCAGCGGATCGATGTAGGGAAAGCGATGGCGAATGGAACGTTGCAGCGCGGCGTTATGGGTCAATCGCTGCCTGTCGCCCGTGACGTGCGCGAGCGCATCCGCTGTCAAGTGCCATTCCCGCTCAATGACTTTGAAAATTGTCCTGCGCAGTCGTGCATTCGCTACCAACTCAGCGTAGCGGCGCGCAAGTGTCAAGTCGCTTTTGGCCATCACCATGTCAATGTTCGACAGCAGCGTATTGAAGAAGGGCCAATCTCGGTACATTTGTTGCAATAGCCGCAGCCGTTCTTTGCTGTTCGCCGTACTTGGCTGGTGAAGAAATTTGTCCACGGCGGAACCGAAGCCGAACCAGCCAGGAAGTGTCAGTCGACACTGACCCCAACTAAAGCCCCATGGAATCGCACGCAAGTCTTCAATGCGTTGGGTCCCTTTGCGTGATGCGGGGCGCGAGCCGATGTTGAGTTCGGCAATTTCACGAATCGGAGTGGAGTCAAAAAAATACTGAGTGAATCCAGGGGTTTCGTAGACGAGCTTGCGATAGGCCGCCATGCTGCTTCGGGAAAGTTCGGCAGCCGTCTCCAGAAAGGACGTGCTGGCTGATTTTGTCGGTTGCAGCAAGGTTGCCTCAAGCGTGGCAGCGACCAGCGTTTCCAAATTGCGTCGACCAATTTCCGGGTTGGCATACTTCGAGCCAATGACTTCGCCTTGCTCGGTCAGGCGGATCTGACCACGTACCGTTCCTGGTGGTTGGGCGAGAATGGCCTCGTAGCTTGGACCACCACCCCGACCGACGGTGCCACCTCGGCCATGGAACATGCGCAACCGGATGGGTTTTGTCGGTCCATTGTTGTTGAGTTCGTCAAACAACTTTACCAGGTCCGTTTCCGCCCTGTAAAGTTCCCAGTTGCTCGTGAAGATGCCACCGTCCTTGTTGCTGTCAGAATAACCAAGCATGATGTCCTGCTCGCTGTACTGGTCGGAACGGCCATGCTGCACCATGGTTCGGACTCCGGGCATGGCATAGAACTCGCGCATGATGGGCGCCGCGTTGCGCAGGTCGTCGATGGTTTCGAACAATGGAACCACAATCAGGTCGCAACTGGCACCGGCGTCAAGCGTTCCCTGCAGCAGGCCGACTTCTTTTTGCAGCAACAGGACTTCCAGCAGATCGCTGACGGTTTCCGTGTGGCTGATGATGTAGTGGCGTATTGCTTCTGTGCCGAAGCGTTGACGCACAACTTTGGCTGCCTCGAAAATGGCGAGTTCACTTTGGGTGGCGGCGCAATAGGTGGCACCGACAACTCTTAGCGGGCGCGCGTCGTTGAGTAAACTCATCAGCAATTGGCGTTTGGCCGCCTCATTGAGTTCGGCGTAACTGGATTCCACGCGCGCCACCGCCAACAACTCGGCCACCACGTCCTGGTGTTGGTCAGAACTTTGGCGCAAATCGACTGTGGCCAGGTGGAATCCAAAGACATCCAGAGTACGAATCAGGGGTCGCAGGCGCTGCGTCACCAGCGCAGCGCCATGCTGCGCCAGCAACGATGCTTCGATCGTGCGCAGGTCTGCCAACAGGGCCTGTGCATTCGGGTAAGGATTTTGTGGCGCGACCGCATGTCGAGCCGCTTCGCCACCTGTGAGTTCCTTCAGGGTAGCGGCCAACCGGGCGTAGACGCCGATCAAGGCTCGACGATATGGTTCGTCTTGTCGGTGCTGGTTTCTGTCGGGCGATTGATCGGCGAGCAACTGCATCTCGGGCTGGCAGGCTACGAGCATCGAAGAAAGGGACAGTTCACCACCCAGGAAGTGCACTTCGGTCAAGTAGTGGCGCAGCGCCACTTCGGCCTGCCGGCGCACTGCGTGCAGCAGCGTCGCCTCGTTCACATTCGGATTGCCGTCACGGTCGCCGCCAATCCACTGCCCCATGCGCAGGAAACTGTGTACAGGGTAATGTCCCAGCTCGCGCTCCAGACTGGCATAAACCTTTGGAATCTCCCGTAAAAACGTCAATTCATAGTAGCTCAGCGCATTCTCGACTTCATCGGCGACCGTGAGTTTCGAGTAGCGCAGGAGGCGGGTTTGCCACAGCTGCAAGATGCGGGCTCGCATGTGTTCCTCGTTGCTGGCCAGCTCCCGCGGTGTCAGCGCATCTTTTCGCTTGTGCGACCAGGCGGCACGAAGCCTTATGTCGTCCCGGGCTTCAAGCAGTCCGGCAATGTCGCGCTCCGCATCCAGAATGCTCTTTCGCTGCACCTCTGTCGGGTGCGCAGTCAGTACCGGTGAGACAAAACTGCTGCTCAGCGAATCGGCAATCCTGATCGAACTTATTCCGGCCTGATGACAGCGTAGCAGGGCGGCTTCCATACTCCCAGTCTGGGTCTGGCCAGAGCGTTCATGAATGGCGCGGCGCCGGATGTGGTGACGATCTTCTGCCAGATTGACCAGATGACTGAAATAGCTGAAGGCCCGAATCACACTTACGGTTTGATCATTGCTTAGCCCTTTGAGCAGATTCTTCAGTGCCTTGTCGGCGCTGGTATCCGCGTCACGGCGAAAAGCGATGGACAACTGGCGAATCCGTTCGATCAGCTCAAAGGTCGCGGGACCTTCCTGTTCGCGAATGACATCGCCCAGGATTCGACCCAACAACCGAATGTCATCCTGCAATGGACGTTCATTGAGTTTGATCGCCTGGGTCGATCCGGATTCGGGCTTCTTGATCATGGCATTTCAACAGTTTTGACGCGAGATTGCTGCTTCGACCATGCTAGCATCCTGCGTCCACGCTGGATTACCAGTCAGTTACAACCAAGAAGTACCGCTTATGAGCAGTTTGACGATAGCAACGCGAGAGAGCCGTCTGGCGCTTTGGCAGGCAGAGCACGTGAAATCCCTGCTGGAACAACAGGGACATCAGGTCAGCCTGCTCGGGATGACGACGCTGGGGGACCAGATATTGGACCGGGCGCTTAGCAAGGTTGGCGGCAAGGGACTGTTTGTCAAGGAACTGGAAGTGGCATTGGCTGACGGGCGTGCTGATCTGGCTGTGCATTCCTTGAAAGACGTTCCGATGGAACTGCCCGACGGTTTCAGTTTGGGTTGCGTCATGGAGCGCGAGGACCCGCGTGACGCATTTGTTTCGAATCGCTATGCCGGATTGGCGAGCTTGCCACACGCGGCGGTGGTTGGTAGTTCGAGTCTGCGACGGATGGCGCTGCTCCGTGCGGCTCGACCGGACCTGCGGATCGAGCCGTTGCGCGGCAACCTTGATACGAGGCTGCGCAAGCTTGATGACGGCCTGTACGACGCGATTGTGCTGGCTGCCGCCGGTCTGAAGAGGTTGGGGCTCAAGGACAGAATTCGTGCAACTTTCGAACCGGTTGAGATGTTGCCTGCGGCCGGGCAGGGAGCGCTCGGGATTGAGGTGCTGAGTAATCGTCAGGACGTGATTGACGCACTGGCGCCGCTGGTGCACCAGAACACCTGGCTGGCGGTTTCGGCTGAGCGTGCGGTAAGCAGGGCGATGGGCGGGAGTTGCTCCATGCCGCTGGCGGCGTTTGCCACGTTGAATGCAGGGACCTTGACCATCGATGCAGCCTGGGGCGATCCCGAGGGCGTGCTTGAACTGGTCAGTGTGCGCGCCAGTGCACCGGTAGTCGATCTGAGCAGTGCTGCAGCCTTGGGGACGTTGGTCGCTGCCGACTTGCGAGCCCGCGTGCTGGTCAAAGGTGGGTCCATTGCCAGTGCCTGACCATCGCTGAACATGCCCATCATTGTTACTCGCCCTGAGCGTGAAGCTAAGCGATGGGTCGCGGACCTTTGTGCGCAAGGATTCAACGCGCTGGCGTTGCCCTTGATCCAGATTGGTCCGGTTCATGATCAGGGAAATTTGATCGCGACCGGGCTGAAACTTGACAGCTATGTTGGCGTCATGTTTGTCAGCGCCAATGCCGTGGAGCATTTTTTCGCCTGTAACCCTGCGCTGGCGAGCAGCCTGGGCGCAAGCGGCGCTGCCAATGACAGGGGCAGGGCTTGGGCCACTGGGCCTGGCACTGTCAGAGCCCTGCAGCGGGCTGGTGTTGCGCGTGGGCGAATCGATGCGCCACCAAGCGACGCCGTTCAATTCGATTCCGAAGCCTTATGGCAAATCGTAGGTGTCCAGGTGCACTCAGGTGATTGTGTGCTGATTGTCCGAGGTGCCGATGCAAATGAAGGTGCCGAACTCGCCAGTGGCAACGGCCGCGAATGGTTCGCGCGGAAGGTCGTGGCAACTGGCGCGAGCGTGGAATATGCCGTGTCCTACCAACGGCTGGTCCCGCAACTCAACGCTTCCGAGCGCGAACTGGCGCGTCGGGCGGCGAATGATCGATCGATTTGGTTGTTTAGCAGTGTGCAGGCCGTGCGCAATCTTCACGCAGTTTTTCCCAAGCAATCATGGCACCAGGCAAGCGCACTTGCGACCCACGCACGGATTGCGGTTGAGGCAAAAAGCGCTGGATTTGGTGTTGTTTTGGAGTCTCGGCCGACATTGTCAGACGTGTTGACAGCGCTAAAATCGATCGATGAACTCCGACGCCAAGGCTGAGACTACCGACCTGCCGGCAGTGACCGGCGCTGTCGATCAGCAGTTGGCCCCCGCCGGACGCGTCAGTGCATCGCGCTGGCTGATTGCGGGTCTGATCGTGTTGTCCGCACTGGGCCTGCTGTCGAGCGCGTTTCTCTGGCAAAAGCTGTCATCCATCCAGGAGCACTTGGCCCGTCAAAGTGCCGATGCCGGGGTTCAATCGACCGAGGCGCGCACCGTGGCGAAGCAGGCACAGGAAATGGCCCGTGAGGCGGCGGCCCGTGTGGCGGTTTTTGACGCCCGACTCAGCGAAGTCGCACTGCAGCGAACACAGCTTGAGGAACTGATGCAAAGTTTGTCGCGTTCACGCGATGAAAATCTGGTCGTGGATATTGACTCGGCCATCCGTCTGGCGCAGCAACAGGCCCAGCTTACAGGCAGCGTGGAACCACTGCTGGCCGCCTTGAAAAGCGCTGATCAACGAGTATCCCGGGCGGCACAGCCACGTTTGACATCGCTGCAACGGGCCATAGCACGCGACATTGACCGTATCAAATCCGCGGCGATCAGCGATACACCTGGCCTGCTGGTGAAGCTCGACGAATTGGTGCATTTGACCGATGAACTGGCACTGATGAACGCTGTGCCAGCTGTGCGTGCAGCAACCGTTGTCAAGCACGGATCGACAGATGCTGCATCCAGTTGGTGGTTGCGCAGTTTGCAGGTACTGAGAGAACAGACCATCTCGCTGCTTCGGGTTAGCCGGATCGAGCAACCGGAGGCTGCGCTGCTGTCACCGGAACAATCGTTCTTTCTGCGTGAAAACCTGAAACTGAAATTGCTCAATGCCAGACTTGGATTGCTGGCGCGCCAGCTCGAATCGGCGCGCACGGATTTGGCTGCCGCCACAGTGTCACTAACCCGGTATTTTGATCCAGCCTCGCGCAAAACCCAAATCATGGCTTCCATGCTGCAACAGGTTCAAATGCAGATGAAAACACTGCAGATCCCGCGCGTCGACGAGACACTTGCTGCGCTTGCGACCGCAGCGGCTGGGCGGTAGCTATGCGCTTCGCGCTGTGGTTTTTGGGATTGTTTGGTGTGGCGGCTGCAGTGGCGCTGTTCGCTGGCAACAACCAGGGGACGATAACGATTTTTTGGCCACCTTACCGCGTCGACTTGTCGCTCAATCTTGTTCTGTTGCTGACCGCATTATTGTTTTTTTTCCTGCATCTGGCCATTCGAGCGCTGGCAGCACTTTTTGCCATGCCAGGTCTGGCGCTGCGCTGGCGCATTCAACATCAGGAACGCGTGATTACCCTGGCCTTGCTGGACGCGATATCGCATTTGATTGCGGGACGCTTCATTCGCGCCAGAAAGGCGGCCGAACTCGCATTGGATAGAGACCGTGCGATGACAGGCAGCGAGTCGCTGAGCTATTCCACACGCGTTCGCGCACTTGCACACCTGTTAGCGGCCGAAAGTGCTCAAGTGCTGCAAGACAAGTCGGCACGCGAAACCCATTTTCGCAGTGCGCTGGCGCAGAGCTCGAGCCGCGAGGCACAGGAAATGCGTGATGGTATCCAATTGCGCGCGGCGCGCTGGGCACTCGAGGATAGAGACGCTGCCGGGGCACTGACATGGCTTGATGATCTGTCACAGGGAGCCTCGCGGCGCACACTTGCCTTGCGGCTGCGCCTGAAGGCCGCAAGGCTTGCGCGTCAACCGCGGCTGGCGCTGGAAACAGCGAGATTGCTTGCCAAGCATAGAGCATTTTCGGAGATGGCGGCGCTTGGCTTGCTGCGCAGTCTCGCTCTGGAATTGGTCGCGACGGCACACGACCCCGAACAACTGTTGACGGTGTGGCAACAGCTTGATGGTACTGAGAGAACAACGCCTGAAGTGGCGATGGCGGCGTGCCGTTGCCTGCTGCAGATGGGCGGTGATGTCGATATTGGTCTGGGCTGGTTGTTACCGGTGTGGGAACGTATGGTCGAACGAGAGGGCGCGCTGACTGAAGTTCAGCGTATCAACCTTGTTCTAGGGTTGGAGAGTGCGTTTGCATTGACATCGGGGCCGCCCCAATCACTATGGCTGAAGCGAATCGAACACGCACAAATGACCAATCCAGGCGATCCAGTTTTGCAGTATTTGGCAGGAGTTACCTGCCTGCGACTGCAGTTGTGGGGTAAGGCGCAGCAGTTGCTCAAACAATCACTGCCACGTTTGCAGCATGCAGGTCTGCAGCGAAGCGCATGGGCAGCATTGGCTGAACTGGAAGAGCAGCGCAGCGATGCGGTTGCAGCGGCTCAGGCTTGGAAAAATGCGGCAACAACGGGATTCTTGTCGTGACTGGAGTGTGGTCGGATTGAGGAAAAAAAGGCGCCTTCGGCGCCCTTTTTAGCCGTTACAAGGCATCGCCAAGTCTGTCAAGGCGCTTCAAATGGCAATTCCATATTGCGCAGGTCGCGCTTGGTCTCGACCAGAATCAGCGGTCCGGTGTCAATTTGAACTGGTGCCGGACGCTCTCTGGGGATGTGAATTTGCTTGGGCTCGGCAGCTATGGTCGCCTGCACCGCGGCGATCTTTGTGGGATCTGAATTTACCCAGGTCAGGCCCGAACTTTCGGCGATCTGGGCCAAGTCTTCGACGGGCAGCAAAAACGCCTGCATCTTTGGCATGGCCGCGGTCCCGGTTGTGGCAATTGACGCAGTGGCAACCGGTGCCGCCAGCGGCACCTCCGTTGTGCTTTCAGGGGTCACTGCCACGGCTACAGCGGCAACTGCTGGAGTTGCAGCTTTGTCGTCCACCGTGAAATAGGACCGCCGCGGCTCGTCGATAGACTCGGGCGCCGGAGCAACTTGCTCCGGCCGATCACCTTGTTCGGCGCGCTCGGCACGGGGACCCCGATCACGTCCATAACGATCACGCGGTCGTCTTTCTCGCGTGGGAGTCGCTTCCGGCTGGTTCGCTGAATCTGCCAGACCTTCAACACGCTGTGCTGCGGTATCGGAGTTTGGCAATTCGGAGCGCAGACCTTCCTCGGGGCGCCGATTTCTGTCGGGCCGACGGTCGCCGCGCGTCTCTGCTCTGGGCTCGTTGCGGTCGTTCGAATTTGCGGACTCCGTGTGGTCGTTTCGTTCATTTCGACCACGCTCACCCCGGTTGCTGCGATCGCGGGAATTGCGCGCAGGACGGTCTGGAGCGCCTTGGTCCGGTCTGATGGTCTCTGGCGCCGATGGGGTAGTGGATGGCGGTGCTGCACTGGCATTGGCGTCGCCAGAGCCGAACCGGCCCTCCGAATCCAGGCGTTCGCGCTGCCCTGGCGCTGGCCGATCTGATCGACCACCTCTATTGCCACGGCCTCCTGGGCGACCACCCCGGCTGGAACGAGCCTCGTCACGACCTTCGCCGCGAGTCTCGCTTCGACGCGCGCCATCGCGGCTTGGGCGCCCCTCGCGCTTGTCCTCCGTTTTCGCGCTGGCTTGGACCGGTGTTGCCGGAGTCGAAACCGGGGCAAAAAGTTTCTTCAACCAACCGAAAAAGCCGCTTTCTGCTGCTACCGGGATTGCCGGCCTGACTGGCGCGACGGGTGCTGCAACCACGGGCTTGGGCAACTCCGGCTTCGGGATTGCAATCGGTGCAGGGGCGTCGGGCAGGACGCCCTTGATGATAGGAGTCTGCTTGTTGGTTGGCTCCTGCGAGCGGCGCGTCACCGCAACCGGATCCTCCATTTCTTCCGCCATCTTGTAGCTGGCTTCGACGTTGTCCAAGCGCGGATCGTCGTGCTTGAGACGTTCCAGTTTGTAATTTGGAGTCTCCAGCGTCTTGTTCGGAACCATCAGCACATTGATGCGCTGCTTGATTTCAATTTTTGCAATCTCTGCCCGCTTTTCATTGAGCAGGAACGAAGCAACTTCAACTGGCACCTGACACAGCACGGACGCTGTGTTGTCTTTCAGGGACTCCTCCTGAATGATGCGCAGGATCTGCAGTGCGCTTGACTCTGTGTCGCGGATATGTCCGGAGCCACCGCAGCGTGGGCACGGGATCGATGCGCCTTCGGACAGAGCCGGGCGCAGGCGCTGGCGGCTCATTTCCATCAGGCCAAACTTACTGATCGTGCCAAACTGAACGCGTGCCCGGTCTTGCCGCAGCGCGTCGCGCAACCGGTTTTCAACGTCGCGACGATTGCGGCTTTCTTCCATGTCGATAAAGTCGATCACGATCAGGCCGCCCAGATCGCGCAGGCGCATCTGGCGTGCCACTTCGTCAGCGGCTTCCAGATTTGTGCGAGTGGCGGTTTCCTCGATATCGCCCCCCTTGATGGCGCGAGCCGAATTGACGTCAACCGAAACCAGGGCTTCGGTGTGGTCGATCACAATGGCGCCGCCGCTGGGCAGTTGCACGGTGCGGGCGTAGGCCGATTCGATCTGGTGCTCGATCTGGAAGCGACTGAACAGGGGTGCATCGTCACGATAGCGCTTGACCCGCGCGGCGTGCTCGGGCATGACATGAGCCATGAATTGCTGTGCTTGCTCAAAGACGTCGTCGGTGTCGATCAGAATATCGCCAATGTCATTGTTGAAATAGTCCCGGATCGCGCGGATGACCAGACTGGATTCCTGGTAAATCAGGAACGCGCCTTTGGCGCCCTTGGCCGCGCCATCGATCGCGGCCCACAGTTTGAGCAGGTAGTTCAGATCCCACTGCAGTTCCGGAGCGCTGCGGCCAATCCCTGCAGTACGGGCAATGATGCTCATGCCGTTGGGGTATTCCAACTGATCAAGGGCTTCTTTGAGTTCAGCGCGGTCTTCACCTTCAATGCGCCGAGAGACGCCGCCGCCGCGCGGGTTGTTGGGCATCAGTACAACGTAGCGGCCGGCCAGAGAGACAAAGGTGGTCAGTGCAGCGCCCTTGTTACCGCGCTCCTCCTTTTCCACTTGGACCAGCATTTCCTGACCTTCACGGATAGCGTCCTGAATGCGGGCCTGGCTGACAGCCACACCTTGTTGAAAATATTGCCGGGAGATTTCCTTGAATGGTAGAAAGCCGTGTCGGTCCTCCCCATAATCTACAAAACAGGCTTCCAGTGATGGCTCGACGCGCGTGACCACAGCCTTGTAAATGTTGCCCTTGCGCTGTTCGCGTCCTTCAATTTCAATTTCATAGTCGAGCAGTTTTTGTCCGTCAACAATGGCTAGCCGGCGTTCTTCAGCCTGCGTAGCGTTAATCAGCATCCGTTTCATGATGAGCGTTCCTTCAATTCAAACAACAACGTAGCTCGTGAAGAGCCATTGATATCAGAACTGACGCTTTGAAATGAGGAGGAAAAAGCCGGAGAACCGGGACTTAAACAATAAGTCTCGGTATAGGCGCGTGGAGGGGAGCGAGGAGTCCGGGTTGTGGAAGTGCTATTTGATAAATAGCTGATTGCGACCGTCTCGCGGTCGCCGATAAGTGATCCATGCCAAACAGCGGGGCGAATACGCACCGCAGGCAACTGAAGATCAAACTCATCAACACAAACATCTCGCTTCATTCCGTTCACA
>JBAXNI010000071.1:0-14531 GCA_037133835.1 Comamonadaceae bacterium
AGATCTGCTCGAAGATGGCTTGCGGACGCGGGTTCAAATCCCGCCAGCTCCACCAAACCCCTAAAGCCCAACCCTGACCGGTTGGTCTTTTTCATTGGTAAATTCAGCACTTTTGCAGCAACCGTGTGCAAGACCGTCGTTTCATTGTGGCGATGCCGGATGCACATTGGTCATGCATCAATTGCGCAAAGAGCTATTTTCCCTGCTCCCTGTATGCCTGGATTTCAGCCATCAGGGCTTCCAGTCGCGGCGCCAGCCTGGCAAACAGGGGCGTGACAACGTCGCTGGATTCGGTTTTGCTGATGAGTTCGGCGTGCGCGACCTGCTCAATCAGTGCATCGGAGCAAAAAATCGGCGCGTAGCCCTTGATGCCGTGCAATATGCTGTTGGCAAGCGCTACATTGCCGGCCCTTAGGGCGTTCCACGTATCGGGTACGGCAGTCATCAGGCTGGTGTTGGCAGCATCCAGGATCTCCACGAGAGCTTCCTCGGAGCCCATCAGATCGACTCCGCGCTCGATATCGAATTGAGGCGTTGGCTTCGGCAGCTCACGCCCGTCCTTACCGGGTGTCTGCTCACATGATTCGGGGAGATGCATGTCGTTCATGATCAGTCTGCATCGGCGTAGCGTTGACGAATTTCAAGGACGGCGTCCCATTGCTCAAAAAAGGCGGCAACGCAGGCTGGGTCCAGGTGCGATCCGGCCTGAGCCCTGATGTGCTGCCTGACGTCCTCCAGCAGCCAGGCCTTCTTATAGGGGCGGACCGAAGTCAGTGCATCAAATACATCGGCCACGGCAACGATGCGGCTAAAGATGGGGATGTCGTGGCCTGCCAGTCCTTTGGGATAACCGGTCCCATCAAATCTTTCATGGTGCGACAGGGCTATTTCGGCGCCGGATTGCAAAGTTCTTGAACGACTGCCCTTGAGGATGTCGTAGCCGATCATCGAATGCCGCTTCATGATCTCGAACTCTTCGGCGCTCAGTTTTCCGGGTTTGAGCAGTATTTCGTCAGCGATTCCCACCTTCCCAATGTCGTGCATCGGCGCAGACTCCAGCACCAGTTCCTGCTCGGCCATCGACATTCCCAGCGCGCGCGCGATCAACTCGGAATAGCGCGCCATCCGCAGAATATGGCCACCGGTGTCAGGATCCCGATACTCGGCTGCTTTTGACAGGCGTAGCACCGTCTCACGCTCGCGTTCGACAATTTCGGCGGTCGCTTTTCGCACCTCTTCGGCCAACCAGGCAGCTCGGTCGGCCAGCTTCTTTCTGGCGTCGCCCAGCGTCAACATGTTGGTGACACGGGCCAGAAACTCAACCTGGTCTACCGGTTTAGTCAGAAAGTCTGTTGCTCCGGCGTCAAGCGCCTGATAGCGAACAGCCTTCTGGTCATTGGCGGTAATCATCAGTATGGGCAAGTCTTCCCTGCCTGGCGATTGTCTGAGCAACTCGATGAACTTGATGCCATCGAGTTCGGGCATCATGTAGTCGACGATGGCTAAATCAAAATCATTGCTCTGAGCCCAGGCCAACCCCTGTGGCGCGCTGGAAAAAGTTTTCGACTGACAACCTGCGATCTTCTTGACCAATGCGGCGAACAGGATCAGATTGATCTCGGTGTCATCAACAATAAGGATCTGGTGCATCATCGCAGGGCAAGCCTTCAATAGAAAAGGATTCCAGTTTTCGTTTGGGAACCGGGTCATTTTCAGCCGCACGAAATTCGGCGATCTACCAAAAAGAAGCTCTTTTTCAATGTTGTTCGGTTAACCGCCAGCATGCTGACTTCGGTTTAATGGACGAATCGAAAAGGGGCGTGACTATGGGCGGTGGCGACGGCGATGACGCGAGGCCTGTCTGGAGGCGGTTGAGTCGGCGCGTCAACCGAATCCACGCGTTGACGGCTGTTCTTGCGCTGACCTGGATTGTCGCCACCTGGCTGGCATCGGTGCATTACAGCGCCAATGTCGCCGACCAGGCGTATCAGGATGGTCGCAAGCAGGCGGAACAGCAAATCGAGGCTGTTACCAACGAAATCGACAACGCGATCAGGATCTTGCGCAACGTTCCCCGCTTGCTTTCCGGCGAAGAGACCGTGCGACGGGAATTGGGACGCTTTGGGCCGCAGGTCGTGGCATCGACACTGTCTTACGAAGATCGCAAGCGGCTGTGGACCCGCCATAGCGAGCAATTCGGTGTCGGGAGCTTTCTGGCTTCTGTGGCGACCGCCCTGGACGCCGATGTGGTCTGGCTGGTCAATGCGGCCGGCGACTGCATCGCCTCCAGCAACGCCGACAAGGCCGGCAGCTTCATCGGCACCAACTATCTGGAACGCGAATATTTCCAGAAGGCACGCAGTGGTCAGCCGGGTCAGCAGTATGCCGTTGGCAAGGTCAGCAAGTTGCCGGGCCTGTACTACTCCCATCCTGTCTTGAACGACAACCGACAGTTCATAGGCAGCGTGGTCGTCAAACGCGACATCACCGAGTTCAAGCGCTGGATTTGGCCGATCAGCGGGTTTGTCACCGACTCGAACGGGGTCGTGATACTGGCCAGGGACAAGGCGCTTGAGCACCAGGTCATGCCGGGTGCAGCGGTTGCATCGCTTTCCACACAGGCCCGGCTGGAGAAATACCAGAGAGTCAACTTTCAGCCGCTCGATCTGCGCGCGCTGGACAATGACAAGTATTCCAACCTGTTCCAGGGGGCCGACGGATCACCTCTGCTGGTAGTGGTGTCAAAGGTTGCCGCGGACGGGAATGTCACTGTTCACCTTCCTCGCCCGTTGCCTGAACTGATGCGCGCACAGAGCGAACAGTCGGGAATCTTCATGCTGTTGGCGTTGGCCGGCATCATGGTGATCGTTGCTGTTGCTGCGCTACTGCTGTTCGTTGACGCGAACCGGCGTGCCAGACTGTCAGCAGAAGATGCGACAAAGGCGAAATCGCAATTTCTGGCCAATATGTCGCACGAAATCAGGACACCCATGAACGGTGTCATTGGCATGGCCGGCTTGCTGCTGGAGACGAAACTCGACGAAGAGCAATTGGGTTTTGCCCAAAACATTGTTGCGTCGGGTGCCGCTTTGCTGGCCATCATCAACGACATTCTGGATCTGTCGAAGATTGAAGCCGGGCACATGGAGTTTGAAAGCCATCCGTTTTCACTGGCCGACCTGACTGAATCGGCGGCATCCTTGCTCAGGGTCAGGGCCAAGGAAAAAGGAATTGATTTCGTGGTCGACATTGCGTCCGGTGTCAACGCCGCCTATGTCGGCGACAGCTTGCGCATCCGTCAGGTCCTGCTGAATCTGGCAGGCAACGCTGTCAAGTTCACCGAGCGCGGTGAAGTCAGAGTACGGGTCGAACAACTGTCCGATGGACTTCGGTTTGACGTGATTGATACTGGATGCGGCATACCGCCCGAGGCACGCGACAAGCTCTTTTCCAACTTCAGTCAGGTCGACGCTTCGATATCACGCAAATATGGCGGTACCGGGCTCGGTCTGGTCATCTGCAAGCGCCTGGTCGAGGGCATGGGTGGCAGCATCGGCGTTGACAGTTTGGAGGGTCGCGGGAGTCGGTTCTGGTTTCAGCTGCCGCTTCATGCAAGCGCGCTGACGCAGGACGAGCCAAGCGCAGATCAGACCCAAGCGGTGCAGAAGCAATCAGCGGCTGCGTCAACCGAGACCGGACATGGGTCCATTGCCGCTACGGATCCGATCGCGCCAACTTCACTCCCGCGTGCGTCAAGGGAAGACGCCGCGCCGCGCATTCTCCTGGTGGAAGACAACAAGATCAACCAGAAAGTCGCGCTGGCGCTCCTGGCTCGGCTCGGCTATGCGGCCGACCTCGCCGAAAACGGTTTGCAGGCCGTCGAAGCGACGACCCGGCAACGATATGAACTGATCCTGATGGACATGCAAATGCCAGTGATGGATGGCCTTGAAGCAACGCGACGGATTCGTTCCTCCGAGGGAGCCAACGTCGACTGCCCGATCATTGCACTCACAGCAAACGCCATGCAGTCTGACCAGCAAGCCTGCCGCGCGGCCGGCATGAACGACTTTCTCTCCAAGCCTTTCAACCGGGAAGTATTGGCTGCGTGCTTCTTGCGTTGGCGGGTTCCGAAACCAGCGCTCTGACCTTTCCTCCCAAACCACCGATCCGCCAAACCTATGTCCAAGCTTCATTTATCACGTCGCGCCTGTCTGGCGCTTTGCATGTTGCTTGGCTGTGCTGCACAAGCCCAGCCAGGCGCGGTTTTTCGACTGGGTGTCGCGCCGCACACCAGCGCCCGAATCATTCTGGAGATGTATCAACCTCTTCGGCTACAGCTTGAAAAAGCACTTGGCATGCCGGTTGAAGTGGTGACGGCACCCGACTTCACAGAGTTTGCACGGCGTATGTTGCGTCAGGAATACGACATCGCAGTGACCACCGGTCACCAGGCGCGACTGAGTCAGACCGACGCCGACTACATCCCGCTGCTGACCTACAGCGCCGACTTTCGGGCGGTCGCACTGGTGGCAGGCAACAGCGCCTACAAGTCTGCCAAAGACCTCAAAGGCAAACCGGTGCTGGGCCTGTCCTCCACCTCACTGGTCACGCTTTGGGGGCAGCACTGGCTCAAGCAGAACGGCATCCTTGAACCCTTGCGCTACGTCAGCGCGTCGGACAGCGTGGCTCGCATCGTGCTGTCCGGAGAAGCCGCCGCCGGATTCACATCGCTGGCAAATTACCAGAGTCTGCCACGCGATACGCAATCGTTATTGCGATTTCTTGTCATCAGCGAGTCGTTGGCTGGTCGCGTCTACATGCTCAACAAGCGCTATTTGACACGCAAGGACACGATTGACTCGGCGCTCGCGAGCTTTGCGCAGGGTGCTGAGGGAAAGCTGTACTTTGAAAAATACAAACTCGAAGGCTACCGCAAGCTGAAGCCGAAGGAACTCGAGGCCATGGATCCTTACGCTGCGGAAGTTCGACAGACACTGAAATGAGAGTCACCTTTCGCTCACTGCGGGTCCGTCTGCTGCTGGCAGCCTTCATCGTCGAGGCGGTCATGCTGCCGCTGTTGGTGTACAACAGCCTGCGCCTGATGAACGACTACATGGTGGAGCAGGTGGAACTCCATTCGCGTCAATTTGCGCCGGTCCTGACCGCAGCCACCATTGCACCACTGGCCCAGCACGATTACGCGACGGTCCAGTCAGTGCTCGATGAGAGCCTGAGTCATAAAGGCGTTCAATACCTGGCTGTGGTAGACGCTCAGGGCAACCGTGTGGCCGGCAGTGGCTGGCCCCCAGGACAGCCACTGCCGGCAGCGGACATAGGTTTTGACCTGACGCGACAGCTGAACAATCCCGTGTACCACATACAAAAACCGATCGTGATGTTTGGGCAGGTTCTGGGGCAGCTGCATTTCGGCTTGGACCTGTCTCACATCGTGACGGCGCGCCGTGCACTGACGATCCAGGGGTCGTCGATTGCAGCAGTCGAACTGCTGCTTTCGATGGCCTTGTTGACGGGAATGGGCCTGTGGATGACGCGTCACCTGTCGGATCTGACGCGCGCCAGTCAGGACGTTACGACCGGCAACTTCAGTCCTGCTCCAGTCGCTGAGGGATCGGACGAACTGGGCCAACTGGGCGCGGCCTTCAACACGATGTCGCGAGCCGTCCATGAACGCGTGCAGGAGTTGACACTGGCCAAGGAAGCAGCGGAACACGCCAATCAGGCCAAGAGTGACTTTCTGGCGACCATCAGTCACGAAATTCGAACGCCGATGAACGGGATTATCGGCATGACCGAATTGACACTGGACACCCAACTCGACGCCGAGCAGCGCGAATACCTGCGCGTTGTTCAATCTTCCGCCGACGCTCTGCTCAAGGTGATCAACGATATTCTCGATTTTTCAAAACTGGACTCCGGCAAGATGAAGGTGCAGCAGATCGAGTTTGATCTGCGCTCACTGCTGGCGGCCACCAGCAAGCCGCTGATGCAGGAGGCTGAGACGAAGGGGCTCGAATTGATTTGCGACGTGGAGGATGGCGTACCGGACTTCCTGAGGGGTGATCCCGGTGCACTGCGTCAGGTCCTCACCAACCTGCTCAGCAATGCCGTCAAATTTTCCGAGGCTGGCGAAATCTCGGTTCGCGTCAAACGCATCGCCGAGCAGAACAGCTCCGTGGTTCTCGGTTTCGAGGTGGTGGACCATGGCATTGGCATCGCACCAAAGGATCAGGAAGCCATTTTCGAGGCCTTCACGCAGGCCGACAGTTCGAGCACGCGACGCTACGGTGGCGCCGGACTGGGACTCGCCATCTCCAGCCAGCTTGTCGCTGCGATGGGTGGCAAGCTTAGCGTCAAAAGCAGCCTGGGGCAGGGCAGCGCTTTCAGCTTTGATATCCCTTTCACGCCAGGCGTGGCACAACATCAGCCCCCGGTCACTCTGGACTTGCAGGGGCTTTCCGTGCTGATCGTAGATGACAATGCCACTAATCTACGCTTGCTGTCGCGTTTGTTGAAGAAGTGGGGCATGAACCCGACCGCCGCAGACAATGCAACGCAGGCGCTGGAGATCGCTACGGCGGCGCAGCGCAATGGGCAGCCCTTCCGTCTGGCCCTGGTGGACGGGATGATGCCGACCATGGACGGTTTCGAACTTGCTGCAAAGTTCCAGGACTTGCCGGAACTGTCTGGCGCCGTCGTGATGATGCTGACCTCCGGTGCAGTGCGTGGCGACGCGCAGCGCTGTCGAGAGCTTGGCGTGCAGGCTTACCTGACCAAGCCGGTCGACAAGAACGAACTCTTTAACGCCATCAAAATGGCTTTGAGTGCGCCGCCCGACTCGGTATTGATTACGAAACACAATCTGAGGGAGGCGCAGTTGCACAAGCAACTCCAGATTCTCCTGGTTGAAGACAAGCCGGCTGATCAGGAACTGGCGCTAACGCTGCTTTCCAAATCGGGCCACCGGGTCGAACTGGCCGCCAATGGCGCCGAGGCCATCAAGCTATTCGAAGCTCAGCGCTTTGACCTGATCTTGCTGGATCTCGAACGAATGGAGCCCGATGCCCTGGAAGTCACGCGCCTGATGCGCGAGCGCGAGCGTGACAGCGGCCAGCACACAGCCATCGTCGCCATCACCGCTGGTACGGCGAGCGAAGTCCGGCAGCGTTGTCAGGCGGCCGGCGTGGACGACTGTGTGTGCAGACCGCTCGAGGTCGACGCATTGCTCGCCGTTCTCACGGGGATCCTGCAGCGCAGCGCCGACAACCCACCTGCGCCGTCCGACCCACAAGAACCGGTCGACTATGCACATGCGCTGGAGACGGCAGATGGCTGGATCATCGAGACGATTGGACAGGATTTCCTGAATGACAGCCCACGGCAGTTGAAGGAGATCGAGTCGGCGATCGAGACCGCCGACCATGCGATCCTGAAGCGAACGGCCCATACCTTGCGTGGCTTGGCAGGCAATTTCAACGCAAGTCGCATCGAACAGCTAACCCGCGATCTGGAACTTCCGGAAATGGAGAGCGACAAGAGCAAAGCCCGAACTGTCTATCTGGAGTTGCAGGCCGAAATGCTGGCATTGAACAAGGCGCTGGAAAATTTTCTTGCTCAGCATGTCAAGACCTGAACCCCGCGCTCAAGTGCTGGCGGATGGCACGGCGTCGGCCTTTGCTTTGACAAATTGACCAAGCATCTTCTGCAGTGTTGCCGCCTTGAAAGGCTTGGACAAATGTTCATCCATGCCAGCTTCGAGGCAAGTGGTCCGATCCAAAGCCATGGCATTGGCGGTCATTGCGATGATTGGTGTTCTTTGTCCGGTCGGTTCACTCGCACGGATCAGTCGCGTGGCTTCCACACCACCCATCACGGGCATCTGCATATCCATCAGCACAAGATCCCAATGACGCGTCGGAAATAGCGCCACTGCTTCCTGTCCGTTGTTCGCCACCCGGACGATATGACCCCACTTCTTGAGCAGCGTTGTGGCCAATTTCTGGTTGACCGGGTGATCCTCAACCAACAGTACGTGCATTCCCTGATCCCCGATCGCCGCGTCTGCCGACGGGACTGATGCACCGGGAGTCAATGCGGCTGGCGTTTGGGTCGAGGACATCGTTTGCAAGCGCACCGTGAAGTGAAATGTGCTGCCGTGGCCGTCCGCGCTCTCAACCCAAATCCGCCCGTCCATCAAGCCGACCAGTCGAGCACAGATGGTCAGTCCAAGGCCGGTTCCACCAAAGTGGCGCGTGGTGGATGTGTCGGCCTGATTGAAGGCGTCGAACACGGATTGCTGCTTTTCCAGGGGAATGCCGATGCCGGTATCACAAACCGAGATGTGCAACTCACATTGGCTGGCATCCAGGGGGGAACTGTCAACGGTCACCGTCACCTTGCCCTTGGCGGTAAATTTGATGGCGTTGTCGCAGAGGTTGGTCAGTACCTGTCGGATCCGACCCGGGTCGCCTCGCACCAGCGTCGGCAGATCAGGTGCCAGCTTACAGGGCATGGACAAGCCCTTCATTTCAGCGCGCGGCACAATGCTTCTCAGGCTATCGGCAATGCTGCCAGCAAGGTCAAATTCAACCGTCTCGATCGTGAGCATGCCGGCCTCGATCTTGGAGAAATCGAGAATGTCGTTGAGGATGACCATGAGAGCCTGGGCCGAGGACCGGACGATCGAAAGATACTCATGCTGCTCTGTGCTGAGATCCGTACCCAGCACCAGGTCGGTCATTCCGATGACACCATTCATGGGTGTTCTGATCTCGTGACTCATGTTCGCCAGAAAATCACTCTTGGCCTTGCTGGCAGCTTCGGCACTGAGTTTGGCCTCGCGAAGTTCCTGCTCGATCCGATTGCGCTCGCTGACGTCCATGACTGTGCCCACCAACCCTGTAATCTCGCCTTCCGTGTTGGTCAAGGCGGCTTTCCAGAACAAGCCCTCATGCGAGTGACCCGTCTTGCGGTTGGTGAAGACAGCCTCGTAGGTTTGGGGTAACCCGGTCAGAAACAACTCCTGGTCTTTGGCATGCATCTGCGCGGCAACCGGTCCGGACACCAGCTCAAAGACATCGCGTCCCGCCCATTGGGAGCGCTCGATCCCAAAGAGTTCCTCAAAGGCCTTGTTGAACCGCAGGTAGCGGCCGGAACGTTCCTTGAGATAAATGGCTGTCGGCGTGGTCTCCAGCAGCACTTCGTTAAAGCGCAGTTGCTCCTGCAGCTTGTCCTCACTGATCCTGCGCGCAGTAATGTCGGTACGGATGGCAATGTACTGTTCCGGCAACCCGTTCTTGTCGAGCAACGGGACGACCGTCGCACTCACCCAGTAACAGTCACCCTGCTTGCTGCGATTGCATATTTCTCCGCGCCACACTCGACCTTCGGAAATTTCGTACCACAGGGCCTGCCAGAATTGAGCGGAGTGATATCCGGAATTCACAAGGCGGTGGTTCGACCCCAGCAACTCGGACCGGTCAAATCCGCTGATTTCGCAAAACTTGTCATTGGCGTAGGTGATGTTTCCGCTCAAGTCTGTAATGCTGACGATGGCATGCTGGTCCAGCGCGAACTTCTGACTATCCAGCGCGCGCCGGCCCTGTTCACGCTCACTCACAAGCGCCAGCACACGCCCCATGATCGCGTCCAGGTCATCACCAGACTGTGTCCAGATAGCGCCAGCGCTGGACGAATCGATCGAATCGAGCACTTCCTGCAATGACTCCAAAGTACGCTGCCGCGATTCCAGTCCGGCACGCAGCTGTTGCTCCAGCGCGTGCTGCTGAGTGAAATCCCGAAATGCCAGCACATGACCCAATACCTGGTTCGAATTCGAGTGCAGGGGTGACAGCGTCGTGTCCAGAATCGCCGCCTTGCCGTCAGCGCCCTGGACTTCTATCCGTCTGACGTTCAAACCCGCTGCTGCGCCTTTCTCCCACGAGTTTTCCGGTAACAGGGCGCGCAGACTCTGTCCCAGAATGGGTTGCCCGGGGCGTCCCAGCATCTGTTCGGCAGCCTTATTGCAATAAGTCACTATTTCAAGCGCGTTCGTCGTCACCACGCCGTCGGAAATGGCATTCAGGGTAACTGATGCCTCTTCGCGTTGCGCCGAAAGGCGGCCCGCAGCGCGACTCAAAATCTGGAACGTGTGGCGGATTTCCGCGGGAGCGTCCCGGTCGAGCAAGGCGTTGACATCGATTTCACCTGACAGGATTTCAGATTCTTTGGCGCGCACTCGGTCAAAATTTCCAAGCCAGTGCGCAAGCGGAATGCGGATCAAAAGTCCGCCACCTACCAAGGCCGCCAGCGCCAGCCCAAAAGCCAGCATGACCAACTGCCAAAACTCGCTGGCGATGTCGTCGGCAGCAAAGCTCAAACGCAGTACACCGTAGTCTTTGCCGCCCACCGTGATGTTGTGGTTGACGTCAAACAACTTGTCCTGCACGAGGGACAGCAACCACTGCGGAGGCTGGATCGCCACCTGACCCGGATTGACAGCCTTCACGACGCCGCCACGAGAGTCAATGAAGGCGGCGCTCTTGAAATGCGACCTCACAATGGATCGCTCCAGGGTCTTGGTGATGGTGTCGTAGTCCCCGATCACGGCGCTGTCGGCTACGGCTTGGGCTGCCAGATTCATCATCAACTCGGCGGAAACCTGCTCCTCCTCAATGTTTTGCACGAACTGATAGCGATAAAACCCGGCCAGTCCAATGCCGACAAAAAACAGTAACGCAAACAGGTAGAGCGAAAAGACCCGAGCTACCAGCGTGCGGGGCAAGAGCATCTTCATGCAGGATGGACTTAATGCAAAGAGGGTGGCGCAAACTGAAAGAAGCGTCTGTAGGCAGCGTAATCGGCACTCGTCGCGGCAATGAAGTAAGCGTCATTGGGCAGGCCTACTTCCTTCGAAGCCTGGTGCAGGATTTCGCGTCCCCGGGGGTCCTTGGCCATCTCGATGAAGGCGGTGGCCACCGCCTTGACGTCCTTTTCCGGTACTTTGCCCGCGGCCATCAGGGCCAAATCCTGAAACGGCTCGGAGCTCCAGAGAACTCGAAACTTCTTGCCCTCGCGTTTGGCATAACCTTCGACCAGTTGAGAATTCCCACCGGCCGCCTGCACCTTGCCGCTGGCGAGCTGCGCCAGGGCGGCGTCCTGGTTGCCCGCAAATACAACTTTCACGTCAATCTTCCTGGACAGAAGATGGGCGTAAGGTACTTTGTAGATGACAAATGCTTCCGGCCCGGCGAATGCCATCTCCTGCCCCTTCAGTTGAGACAGATCGGTGATGGACGAGTTGGCCAATACGACGATCTGCCCTTGCAAAGCGGGCGTGTTGCGCCGACCGAAAACGGTCCAGCCGAGTTGCTCTCGCTCCGGGCTGAACAAATGGTTGCTGAAGACAAATTCAACTTCCTTGGCCAGAACGTAGCTCGTCGTGTCAGCCGAGGTGCGGCCGATCTTCAGGTTGAGTTTGACTCCACTCTTTTCGGACACGTAGGCAATGACCGGATTCCAGTACGCTGCGGTCAGGCTGATGCCGAACTGGTTGACCGGTGAAAAGTTGTAGCTGGGTTGCTGCGCCCAGACGAGGCTTGCTACTGGACACAGGGCGCAAGTCATGGCAGTGGACGCCAGAATACGAAGAAACCGCCTTTTCATGTTCCATCCTTACCGCTAGATAACGAACAGTTGTCGAAGCACGGAGTACACGTTCATTGGTGCCCATGAACATCACCGTGTATCCGTTATCGGCACGCAGCGATATTTCTGGAGTTCGCGACGGCGGTTGTTGTAGGCCGACATTTCAGTGCGCCTGAGGCAGACTCACGCAGCCGCCTGCTCGGCGCCGGCCCGGATGAAATATTCCACCGCAAACTGTGCCATGGGCGAGTGACTCCGTCCCTTGAGCGCAAAGAGTCCCATCTCATTGAACATCGGCGGCATATCCCTTACTTCGAGGCGAATCAGGCGACCGCCTTGAACCTCCTGGACTGCACCGGCATCGGGGCAGGCCAACAGCGTGTCTGTCGTCATCGCAATGGTTTTTAGCAAACTCAGATCGTCGCATTCGACCGCCAATGGCATCAACTTTCCATGCTCCAGTCCCATCAGCGTGCCAAGTGACGCGAGCACGGATTCGGGGACACGCACACTGGCTATGCCGTAGGGCAACAATGCCGCTGCCTTGGCTTTGTCAAGGGCCAGCAGGGGATGTCCCGGACGGGCGTAGAACCCTGCGGACAGTCGGCCGATCGGGGTAAGCGTGAGGTCGGGTGCGTTTGGCACAAGGCTGATATTGGATAGAAAGAAGTCCAGTTCCTCGGCTCGCAAATGTTCTTCCAGGTATTTGGCGTTGTTCACTTCCACGCGCGTGTTGATGCCGGGAAAGCGCGTACGCAGCTCCAGCAACAGCCCCGGCAGCATGGTTGCGGCGGGATAGGGGCCCACTCCGAAGGCCAGGTCACCAAGCAGACGTTCACGGTAGAGGCTGACATCACGCTCGAGGCAACGGCTGTCAAACACAAGTCTGCGGGCACGCTCGACGAAGAACGTGCCGGCATCGGTGCAAGTAACGTCCATTGCGTTGCGGTCGAACAGCTTCAACCCCAGTTCCTCTTCCGCAGCCTGCACGCTGCGACTGAAGGCGGGCTGACTCAGGTGACAGCGTGTCGCCGCACGACTGAAGTTGCGCGTGTCAGCCAGTACCACAAGGTGCTTCATTCGTCTCAAGTCCATGTTGTCCTCCGGGTGTGCTGTTGCATTATGCAGTCCATGCATCAATTTTCAATTCAAAATGCATTTGACGAAGCTGTTGGGTGCTTTCACAATCCCGCATCCCAAAGGGCAGGCTGCAATGGGAATCAATAAGTATTGGAGACAAGCATGGAATTTGACTATTGTGTAGTCGGTGCAGGCTCGGCCGGCTGCGTGCTGGCGGCCCGGCTCAGCGAGGATCCAAACGTCAGTGTCTGCCTGCTGGAGTCCGGCGGTCCCGACACGAGCGTACTGATCCATGCACCGGCGGGGGTCGTCGCAATGGTCCCCACGAAGATCAACAATTACGCGTTCGAAACCGTGCCGCAAGCGGGCCTGAACGGCCGTCGTGGCTACCAGCCGCGCGGCAAGACGCTGGGCGGATCGAGTTCCATCAACGCCATGCTTTATGTGCGCGGCAACAGGTGGGACTACGACCATTGGGCGGAGTTGGGCAACCCCGGTTGGACCTATGACGAAGTGTTGCCGCTGTTCAAACGCAGCGAGAACAACGAGCAGTTCGTGAATGACTACCATGGTCAGGGCGGACCCCTGAACGTGACCTACCAGAACCATGCGAGTCCGGTCAACAAGATCTTTCTGGAAGCGGCGCAAATGAATGGCCTGGTGCTCAACGCAGACTACAACGGAGCCGAGCAGGACGGTGCCTTCCTGTACCAGGTAAATCAGAAGAACGGCGAGCGCTGCAGTGCCGCAAAGGGCTTTCTGACGCCCAACCTGTCGCGACCGAATCTCAAGGTGCTGACCCACGCCACGTCAGCCAGAGTGTTGCTCGAAGGCCGTCGCGCCTGCGGCGTGGCCTATGCGCAGGGAGGGCAACTCAAGCAGGTCAAGGCCCGTCGGGAAGTGATTGTTGCGGCGGGTGCCTTCGGTTCACCTCAGCTCCTGATGCTGTCCGGTATCGGTGCAGCGGCAGAGTTGCAAAAGTTTGGCCTGCCCGTCGTGCAGGATCTGCCCGGTGTCGGCAAGAATCTTCATGACCATATCGACTACGTCCAGACATGGCGTGTGCCCAGCAGCACCGACACCGTGGGACTGTCCCTGCGCGGTGCCGGCAAAGTGACCAGTGCGATGCTAGAGTGGAAGAACAAGCGTTCGGGGCTGATGACCACCTCATTTGCGACGGCCGGCGCTTTTCTGCGCTCATCTCCAGATGTGCCACGACCGGATCTGCAGCTGGTCTTTGTGATCGCGATCGTGGACGACCATGCACGCAAGATGCATTGGGGTCACGGCATCTCATCCCACATTGAAGTGCTGCGTCCACATAGCCGTGGCACCGTGGCTTTGCAAAGCACCGACCCGCATGCGGCGCCTCTGATCGATCCGCAGTTTCTGGCGGATGAGCGCGACATGAGCCTGTTGCTCAAGGGTGCGCAATGGCAGCAACGCCTGATCGAATCGAAACCCTTCGATTCGATCCGTGGCAAGATGCTGTACCCCACGCGAATCGACGATCCGCGTGGCATGGAGCAGGACATTCGCAGCCGCGCAGACACCCAGTATCACCCGGTCGGTACCTGCAAGATGGGACCCGACAGAGACGCGATGGCGGTGGTTGACGCCCAGTTGCGTGTCAGAGGCGTCGATGGCCTGCGCGTGGCCGATGCTTCGATCATGCCAACCTTGACCGGCGGCAATACCAACGCACCAACGATCATGATCGCTGAGAAGTGCGCGGACCTGATTCGTGCAAGCTGAAATCTAGGTATTTGCAATTAACAAGACAA
>JBAXNI010000072.1:0-14529 GCA_037133835.1 Comamonadaceae bacterium
TGACGGCGAGTCTGGCGTCCTCGACGTCCTGAATGCCTTTGAGGATCAGCTTGCCACCCCAGCGTTTCTTGATCCACTCCACATCGTTCCAGTTCAGTGTGGGGTCGAACTGGCTGGCGGTCCATTGCGACAGCGAACTCATGTCCTCGACGCCGCCGACGTGGCCGACGATGTTGCCAAACTGGCGCCGCTGCGTGCCGAGCATGCCAAGGCACCAGCGTGGCTTGGTCGCCAGGTTGATCCAGTTGGTGAGCGTTGGCTTGGGTGGCACCGAGAGGCCGTTCTTCAGGTCTTTGTGCCGCTGCGCGAGGATCTGCAGGTCCAGCGTCAGCACCAGCGCGCCGCAATGGGCCGCTTTGGCGCGATCAATCAGTCGCTCGATGAACTGTCGGTCGCGCATCACGTAAAGCTGGAACCAGAACGGAGCCTTGGTGTGCCCGGCCACGTCCTCGATCGAGCAGATGCTCATGGTTGAAAGCGTGAACGGTACCCCAAATTTTTCGGCCGCGCGCGCTGCGAGGATTTCACCGTCGGCGTGTTGCATGCCGGTGGATCCGACGGGGGCAAGCGCCACCGGCATGGCCACCGTTTGCCCGACCATGGTGCTCTCCGTGCTGCGATGCTCCATGTTGATGGCGACACGCTGACGCAGTTTGACTTTCTGAAAGTCGGACTCGTTGGCTCGGTAGGTGCTTTCGGTCCACGATCCGCAGTCGGCATAGTCGTAGAACATGCGCGGCACACGCCTTTCAGCCAGAACGCGCAGATCTTCGATGTTGGTGATCACGGGCATGAGGTCTCCTTCACTTGTCTGGCATGGTAGCGCACAGCGCACGCCTCTACGGTACGGAAAATCCCTTTTGCCTGAACACTGCGGCGGCCTGTGCGCCGGTCAGATAGCCGATCAGGGCGCCTGCAAGCACGGGGTCGCGTGCCTGCGCGCCAACCATCACGGAGTAGGTTGTGATCTTCTGCAGTGGCGCTGGTAGTGGGCCCAGCAATTTGGCGCCCTTGACGGGCAGGATCTCGGTGATCTGCTGAACGCCTAGCTCGATCTCGCCACGGGCCACCGGCTCCACGACGAAGCCGACGTCACCGAGGGTGGTCTTGGCTTTGACCTGCTGCGCGATGCCCAACTGTTCGAGTACCGCCGCAAAGTGCTTGCCGCTGGTTCCCTTCTGTGGGTCCATGTAGGTGATATTGCGGGCCGCCAGCAAGGTCTTGCGCAATGCATCCGGACTGGAAATGTCGGGCAGAGGCGCTCCCTCTTTCACCGCAACGCCGACGCCGACACTGCCAAGCGCCTGCGCTGACCCCGGTACGGACCAGCCTTTGTGTTCCACCTCGGCAACCACTTCGGCGGAGACGATCAATACATCGGGCGCTGTGCCCTCGCTCAGGCGCCGCAACAGCACGCCGACCGGTGCGTACTCCAACTGCAAGGCCTTGTGAGTCATTTTTTCAAATTGAAATGCCAACTCATCCAGCGGTGCTTTGGCCGCGCCAGCACTCCACACCAGAAGGTCAGCAGCAGCGCATGGCAGGGACAGACACACCATGGTCAGGCCAGCAGCCAGCAGACGCCACGCATCGATGGAGGGCACGCGTTTCATGAAAGCATCTCCGCGTTGAGGCTCAGGGAATCCTGGCGGCTTCGACTTCCATCTGAGCTACGAGTTCCGCCATCTGGTCCACCATCGCCTGAACCGTCTCGCGCTTGGACAGATCAACGCCGGCTTTTTGCAGTTGCTGCATCGGGTGGTCGTTGCCGCCGCTCTTGAGCAGTGTCAGGTAACGCTCGGTGGCCGCGGCGCGGGAGGCGTCGGAGCCGGTCGTCATGTCCTTGAAAAGCTTGGCCGAGGAGGCGAAGCAGGTTGCGTATTGGTAGACGTAGTACGGTGAGTTGAAGAAGTGCGGAATGCGAGACCAAGTGTATTTATACAGGTCATCGACCGTGACGGCGTCGCCGTAGTAGTCCTGCAGCAGTTTCAGGTAGATGCCATTCAGGACCTCGGAAGTGATCGGTTTGCCCTGTTCAACCAGTTTGTGCGCCTGCAACTCATAATCAGCAAACAGCACCTGGGTGTAGAAGGTGCCGACGATGGAGTCGACCGCGTGCTGCAGCAGCAGGAAACGCTCTTTCGGGTCGCTGGTTGCCTGCAGCAGACGGTTCAACAGGAACCGTTCATTGGTAGTGGAGGCGACTTCGGCAACGAAGATCGTATAGGACGCTGTCACAAAGGGTTGCGCTTCCTGCGAGAGCAGGGTGTGCATGGCGTGGCCGCCTTCGTGCGCCAGCGTGAAAAGAGCGTCTTGCGTGTCGTTGTGATTGAGCAGCATGTAGGGGCCGACGCCGTAGATGCCGCTGACGTAGGCGCCGCTGCGCTTGCCTTCACTCTCATACACATCGATCTGCTTGCCGGCCAGGAACTTCTGGTACTTTGCCACGTAATCGGCACCCAGCGGTGCTACCGAAGCCAGCACCTGTTCGCGCGAGTCGGCGTAGGTGTAGGCCTTGTCGGTTTTGTATATCGGGATGGCTCCGTCGTACAGGTGGTAGCTGTCCAGGCCAAGCAGTTTCTTGCGCAACTTGATGTAGCGTTGCAGCGGTGCCGTGCCTTGGCGCACGGTATCGACCAGGTTCGTTACCACCGAAGCCGGAATGGCGTTGCCGTCGAGCGCCGCATCGAGCGTGCTGGGAAAGTTGCGCGCCTGTGCGCTGAACCAGTCGTGCTGCAGCACGCCGTTGTAGATGGCGGCGTAGGTGTTGGTGGTTGCCGCATAGGTCTTCAGGTAGGCGTCGAAGGCCTTGGCGCGATCGGCCTGTTTGTAGTTGGTTGCCAGCACGGACTGGTAGGTGCCGGGTGAGAGCTTGATTTCCTTGCCGTCCGACAGCGTGACCAGTGGGAACTTGATGTCCGACGTTGACAATTCCTGGAAAGTGGCTTTTGGCGTTGCGTTGAAGCGTACAGCGTAGGACAGCAGCCGCTCACCCTGTTCGTCCAGCACATGCTTTTGCTGGCGGTAGTTATCCAGAATCGTGAAGCGGTAGGGTGCCAGTGCCGGGGTCGCGGCAATCCACTGTTCCATCGTCGGTTGCGCGACCGTCAGCAGCTCCGGCGTAAACCACGAGGTTGCGGTGCCGAGTTTGGCGAACAGCGTCATCACACGCTGGAACTTGCCAGAGATATCCTGCTTTCGCGTGTCAATGTCGCGCTGCAGCGCCGTATAGCCATAGACTTTGTATTGCAGTTTGCCGATATCGTCGAAAGCCTGGTACGCCTTCAGGACGGCGTCCGGCCCGTTCTTGAGTGTGCCTTTGAGTTTGACAAAAGCGTCGATCCGGCTGTCGATGTCCTGCATGCCGGCCTCCCAACTGTCCCAGTTGGCGTAGATGGGGCTGAAGTCCCAGCGGAATTCCGGCGCAATGTCCGAGCGGTTCTGGCTTGCTGGCTTGGCGCCATCAGCGCCAAAAACGTTGCTTAGCAATGTGAATGACAGGGCCGCGCCGACAAGGCTGCGAAAAGTTTTGTTCATGTTGAATGGACCTTGCAGTGAAGTGGCGATGAAGTACGACAGCGACAGTATCGCATCGGCAACCGTGGTCATGCACGGCGAGGCTTATCATCGGTTTGCGGGATTTTCAACTATTTTTGACGCAGCAACAGGAGATTCGCCATGATGCCTGGCCCGATTCAACAGTGGCACCAGATTGCCAAGGCGCACGATGTGGTCGCGCTCGGGCTTCTGCTTGCCGACGACGTCGTGTTCGAGTCGCCGGTAGTCCACACGCCGCAGGTCGGCAAGCCCATCACGTCCCTGTACTTGGAGGCGGCGATGCACGTGCTTGGCAACGAGACCTTTCGTTATCTCAACGAATGGTATGGGGAACATTCGGCCGTGCTGGAATTTCAGAGCACTTGCGAAGGTATTCTGATCAACGGCGTTGACATGATCGAGTGGAATGCAGCCGGGCAGATCTGTCACTTCAAGGTCATGGTGCGTCCGCTCAAGGCTGTCAATAAACTGCACGAGTTGATGGGACGCCTGTTGTCAGCCGGCGCTGCACGGCAGCCGACAGGCTCAGTCAAGCCCTAGCAGCGTCGCTATTGACAGCAGCCGCGCCTTATACTGCGCACCATCAACCCCCAGAAGGAGATCTCATGACCCTCGTACAAAAACTTATTGGCACTCTGTTGTTCGCCGGCCTTGCGACCGGCGCCCTGGCGCAGGGTACCCTGGAAAAGGTTCGCGCCGCCGGCGTCATCACGGTCGGCAACCGGGATGCCTCCATCCCCTTCTCGTACCTGGATGACAAGCAGCAACCGATCGGCTACGCCATGGATTTGTGCGCCCGCATCGTCGATGCCGTCAGGGTTGAACTGAAGATGCCAGGTCTGAAGTCGGTCTTCCAACCGGTCACATCAGCCACACGGATTCCTCTGCTGGCCAACGGCACGATTGACCTGGAATGCGGCTCGACCACCAACAACCTGGAGCGCCAGAAGCAGGTCAGCTACACCATCACCCACTTTCTGACGGCCAACCGTTTCATCGCCAAGAAGGCCGACAAGCTCAACACGCTGGCGGACCTGAAGGGCAAAACCGTTGTTTCCACTTCGGGCACGACCAACATCAAGCAACTCACTGAGCTCAACGCAGCGCAAAACCTGGGTATCAACATCCTGGCTGCCAAAGACCATGCCGAGGCTTTCCTGATGGTCGACACCGGCCGTGCGGCAGCTTTTGTGATGGACGACATCCTGCTGGCGAGCCTGGCGGCCAGCAGCACCAATCCGGGCCAGTGGCAGATTTCGTCTGACGCAATGTCCCTGCCCGAGCCCTACGGCATCATGGTGCGCAAGGACGATCCGGCCTTCAAGAAGGTCGTTGACGCAGCGATGGTGGCCATTTACAAGAGCGGTGAAATCAACAAGATCTATGCCAAGTGGTTCACGAGTCCGATTCCACCCAAGGGCATCAACCTGAACATGCCGATGACGGCCGTGTTCAAGAACTTGACGACCAACCCGATCGACTCTGCGGATCCGGCTGCCTACAAGTAAGGTGGGCTTCGAGCGCTGGGCGAGGCAGGTATGAACTACCACTGGAACTGGGGCATCTTCTGGGAGTTGTCCCCGGATGCCAGTGGTACCTACCTGCAGACCCTGTTCTACGGCCTGCGCTGGACCCTGGCTACCGGCTTGAGCGCCTGGCTCATTGCGCTGGCTCTGGGCCTGATCATCGGGACGGTACGCACCACCCCGTGGGTCTGGGCCGTGCGGCTGGGCAATGCCTACGTCGAACTGTTCCGCAATATTCCCTTGCTGGTGCAGATGTTCCTGTGGTTCTTCGTCGTGCCGGAACTTTTGCCGACAGGCATAGGAACCTGGCTCAAACAGTTACCTAACTCGAGCTTCTGGACGGCGGTCGTGGCGCTGGCTTTCTTCACATCGGCGCGCGTGGCCGAGCAGGTACGCGCTGGCATAGGTTCGCTGCCGCGCGGGCAACTGGCTGCTGGCACCGCGCTTGGCCTGACGCTGGCACAAACCTACCGCTATGTGCTGCTACCGATGGCGCTGCGCATCGTGCTGCCGCCGTTGACAAGCGAGTTTTTGAACATCATCAAGAACACGGCGGTGGCGCTCACCATCGGTCTCATGGAACTGACCGCAAGCACGCGCTCCATGCAGGAATTCAGTTTTCAGATCTTTGAAGCCTTTACCGCGGCCACCCTGATCTATCTGGTGGTCAATGGTGTTGTCGTGCTGGCGATGCGCGGTCTGGAGCGCTGGGTAGCGGTGCCCGGCTACATCGGCGGACGATCAAGCTAGCGACGAGCCATGTTCCAGAATTTCGATTTCGATGTCATCGCCCGAACCTGGCAGGTTCTGATCTTCCAGGGGCTGGCCTTCACGCTGGAAGTCACGCTGCTGGCCATGGTAGGCGGTATCGTGTTCGGGACCTTGCTGGCGATGATGCGGCTGTCCTCGGTCAAGCCGATGTCGTGGATCGCAGCAACCTACGTCAACGGACTGCGCTCGATCCCACTCGTCCTGGTCATTTTCTGGTTCTATTTTCTGGTGCCCTACATTGGCGCCTGGATCATAGGCGCGTCATCGCCGATCAAGGTTGGTGCGTTCACGTCGGCCCTGGTCACGTTTATCCTGTTTGAGGCCTGCTACTACTGCGAGATCATGCGCGCAGGTATCCAGAGCATCCCCAGCGGCCAGGCCAACGCCGGTTATGCCCTGGGCATGAACTATTGGCAGGTCATGCGCCAGGTCGTACTGCCGCAGGCCTTTCGCAATATGACGCCGGTCTTGCTGACGCAGACCATCATCCTGTTCCAGGACGTATCGCTGGTCTATATCATCTCGCTGCCAGACTTCGTCACCATGGCAAGCAAGGTGGCGCAGCGTGACGGTCGGCTGGTCGAGATGTACCTCTTTGTGGCGGTGGTGTACTTTGCCATCTGCCTGTTCCTGTCCTTCTGGGTCAAGCGCTTGCAGACCCGCATCGCCATTGCGCGCTAAGCAAGAAGAAAGTCTCCCCATGGCCATGATTGAAATCAGCAACATCAGCAAGTGGTACGGTAGCTTCCAGGTTCTGAAGAACTGCAGCACCCGCGTCGACAAGGGTGAGGTCGTGGTCATTTGCGGTCCGTCGGGCTCAGGCAAGTCGACGCTGATCAAGACCGTGAACGCGCTCGAGCCGTTTCAGCAGGGCCAGATCATGGTGGACGGTGTGGACGTTGGCGCAAAGGGAACGGATCTGCCCAAGCTGCGCGCGCGCATCGGCATGGTGTTCCAGAGTTTTGAATTGTTCCCGCACCTTTCGATCACCAACAACCTGGCGCTGGCTCAGGTCATGGTGCTGAAGCGTCCGCAGGACGAGGCGGTGCAGCGTGGTCTGAAACTGCTTGACCGCGTCGGGCTGTTGGCGCAACAGGACAAGTTCCCGGGTCAACTGTCGGGTGGTCAGCAGCAGCGCGTGGCGATTGCACGAGCCCTGTCCATGGATCCGATCGCCATGTTGTTCGATGAGCCAACCTCAGCGCTGGATCCGGAGATGATCAATGAAGTGCTGGACGTGATGGTGGAACTGGCACACGAGGGCATGACGATGATGGTGGTCTCGCACGAGATGGGCTTCGCCAGGAAAGTCGCTAACCGCGTGATCTTCATGGACCAGGGGGAGATTGTCGAGGATGCGACCAAGGAAGAGTTCTTTGGCAGCCCCCGTTCGGATCGTGCGCAACTGTTTCTGTCGAAGATTCTCAGTCACTGATAGAGCGCTCACACGCCAAGATAGGCCGACAGGGTTTGGTCGGCCGCCACCGTCGCGGCATTGCCGTGCAGCACGACGCGACCTTTCTGCAGCACCACGGCGGTGTTGGAGCGCGCCAGCACCTTGCGGTAGTCACGGTCCACGATCATCGTGGCAATGCCGCTGGCGCTGATCTCGCCGATGACGCGCCAGATCTCGGCCACGATCAGGGGTGCCAGTCCTTCGGTCGCTTCGTCCAGCACGATCAACTCCGGGTGCGTCATCAGCGCACGACCAATGGAGAGCATCTGCTGTTCGCCGCCTGAGAGCTGTCCACCCATCTGGGCGATTCGTTCGGCCAATCTGGGAAAGGTCTCCAGCACGCGTTCAAACGACCAGTCCTTGCGGCCATCGCGACCTTGCCGCGCCGCCATCAGCAGGTTCTCCCGCACCGAGAGGTTGGGGAAGACGCCGCGCCCCTCGGGCACGTAAGCGATGCCCAGGCGCGCCACCTGGTGCGGCTGCAAGTGAGAGGCCTCCTGTCCGAACAGACCGATGTGACCATCGCGCTGCCTGACGTGACCGAGCAGCGTGCGGATCAGCGTGCTCTTGCCCATGCCGTTGCGCCCGAGCAGACCCACTGTTTCACCGCGCCCGATTTGCAGATCGACACCGTGCAGCACGTGGCTGGAGCCGTACCAGGCATGGATCGCGCGTGCGTCCACAATCAGTTCACGGTTCATCGCTGGCCTCTCCCAGGTAGGCAAGGCGCACACCCGCGTGCCCACGCACAAAGTCGGGTGAACCGCAGGCGATGACAACGCCGTTGACCATCACCGTGATTTTGTCGGCGATGCGAAACACCGCGTCCATATCGTGCTCGACCAGCAAAATGGCATGACTGCTTTTGAGTTCTGCGAGCAGCCTCAGCATCCGTTCGGTCTCTTCAGCGCCCATGCCGGCCAGCGGCTCGTCGAGCAGCAGCACCTCGGGGTCGGTCGCCAGGCACATGGCAATTTCAAGCTGGCGCTTCTGACCGTGCGAGAGCATGCCGGCACTGCGGTCGAGTACGGCGCCCAGACCGGCGCGCTCGGCCACCTCGCGCGACTTCTGGCTGCTCTGGGGGCAGCGTTGGGCGTCCTGCCAGAAAGCCCACGGCCTGGGATGCAGAATCTGTGCTGCGAGGCGGCAGTTTTCCAGCACAGTGAAGCTGGGGTAAATGGTGTTGCGTTGGTAGCTGCGACCCAGGCCGGCACGGGCGCGCCGGGGTTGCGACCAGTTGGTCACGTTCTGACCCAGCAACTCGATCTCACCGGACGACAGCTCAATCTCACCGGACAGCGTATTGATCAGCGTCGACTTGCCCGCACCATTGGGTCCGATGACAGCGTGCACGCTGTGACGAGCAAGTTCGAGCGAGACTTTGTCCAGTGCCACCAGGCCGCCCCAGCGTCGCGTGATACCGCGCCCACGCAGCAGGATCTCAGCCTCACTCATCTTCCGCCTCCGCGCCGTGCGCCATGCCGGCGGCGTTGGAGCGACCGAACAGGCGCTCGGTCAACTGTTGTGGCACGCCCACCAGTCCGCGAGGGAGCAAGGCAACGCTGGCGATGATGGTCAGTCCCAGTCCCAGTTGCCAGTGCTTGGCAAAGTCACCAAAGAGCGCGTCCGACTTGAACAGCTCCTGCAGCAGCGCGAAGGCAAACGCGCCGATGAGCGCACCGCGCAGTTGGCCGATGCCGCCCAGAATGATCATGATCAGCACGTTGCCCGAAACGTGCCAGCTGATCAGCTCCGGGTTCACATAACCATCCTTGACGGCGAACAGGAAACCTGCCAGTCCGGCTATGCCGCCGGAGATGACAAAGGCCGCCAGCTTGTAGCCGAAGGTCGAAAAACCAGTGGAACGCATGCGCTGCTCGTTGACGCGGATACCGGCCAGTGCGCGGCCAAAGCGGGAGCGCAGCAGCAGCGCAAGAAAACCGAAGACTGTAATCAGGCTCGCCAGCGTGAATGCATAGAGCGTGAGCGGCTGATCGAGGTCAAGCAGACTGCCCAGCACCGGCTTGATGGTCATGTAGATGCCGTCGGTGCCACCGCCCAGCGGCGTGTCGTGTGCCACGTAGTAGGCCATCTGGGCAAAGGCCAGTGTCACCATGATGAAATAGACGCCACTGGTGCGTAGCGACAGCACACCCACCAGCAACGCATAGAGCGCTGCGGCCAGCATGCAGACCGGCAGCAACCAGAGCATCGAGGCAGCGCCGTTTTGCGGCGACAGCAACACCGTCGCGTATGCACCAATGCCAAGAAACGCCGATTGTCCGAAACAGACCAGACCGGTGCCACCCACCAGCAACTCCAGACTCAGCGCAAAGACAGCGAAGATCATGATCTTGGTGACCAGGTCGATGCCATACTTTCCAGCAACCAGCGGAAACAATGCGAGGGCGACAAAGGCCAGAATAGAAAAGATGACTTTGCTGTGCTTCATGTCGATGCGTCTGGGGTCTAGCCGGCCTTGAACAGGCCGCTGGGCTTCCACAGCAGGATCAGCGCCATCATCACGTAAACCAGCACACCCGAAGCCTGCGGCACAAGCACTTTGCCAAAGGTATCAACGAAGCCAATCAGCAGTGCGGCGAGCAGGGCGCCGCGGATCGAGCCTATGCCGCCAATCACCACCACGACAAAGCAGATGATCAGCACGGTGTTGCCCATGCCCGGGTAGACCGATGAAACAGGGGCTGCAATCATGCCGGCGAAGACCGCAACCGCCATGCCGGCAGCGAAGACTACGCGGTACAGGAACTTGATGTCAATGCCGAGCGACTGCACCATCTCGCGATTCGTGCTGCCGGCGCGGATCATCATGCCCAGGCGCGTGCGCGTGAACACCAGGTACATGCCCAGCGCCAGCAGCAGGCAGACCGCCGAGATGAAGAGCCGGTACACCGGGTAGGTCATCAGGTCGCTCAGCGGCAGCGTGCCGGCCAGGATGGCCGGGGGCTGCACACCGTGCACATCGTCGCCCACCAGCATGCTGCGCAGTTCTTCAAAGACCAGAATCAGGCCATAGGTCATGAGCACCTGTTGCAGGTGCTCACGCTCATAGAGAAAGCTGAAGAAAGCCCATTCCAGCACATAGCCCGCGATCACCGCCAGAGCCAGCCCGACCAGCAGCGTGGCAAAGAAGCCGCCACCAAAGGTGGCTGCCACGATCGGCGCCAGCGCGTACGCCATGTAGGCGCCGATCATGTAGAAGCTGCCGTGCGCCAGGTTGATGACCCCCATGATGCCGAAGATCAGGGTCAGGCCTGACGCCACCAGAAACAGCAACAAGCCGTACTGCAGCGAGTTCAGGCACTGGATCAGGAAGGTGATCAGGTCCATGGCAGTGAGTTGTTGTGCTGGGCGCTGCGTAAACGTGCTTGGGCCCTGCCGCGTTGGCGTGGCACTGGATCCCGGATCGAGTCCGGGATGACGGACGCTTTGTCATTGCGCGCTGCCGCCTTGTCATTGCGCGCTGCCGCTTTGTCATTGCGGACTTGATCCGCAATCCAGTGTATGCCTGGCACTCGATGCGCCTGTCCTACATGCGGCAGCCGCGCGCCGGGTCGGCCAGTCCCTTGATGGCCACATTGACCAGCTTGTTCTCTTTGCCGGTGACCTGGCGCAGGTAGATGTCCTGCACCGGGTTATGCGCCTTGGACAGCATGAAGGGACCGCGTGGGCTGTCGATCTTGGCCTTTTCAACGGCAGTGGCAAACTCGGCTTTCTTGCTCAGATCGCCTTTGACTGCGGCCGTGCCAATGGCCAGAATCTGCGCCGCGTCGTAGCCTTGCACGGCATAGACATCTGGCTGCATCTTGTAGGTCTTGGCGTAGGCCAGCCGAAACGCGTTGTCCCGCGCTGTGCCCAGGCTGTCGGCATAGTGCAGCGTGGTGAACAGACCGTCGGCGTCGGCGCCCTGGGCGTCGAGCGTACCGTCGGTCAGGAAACCGGCGCCATACAGCGGAATGCTCTTCTTCAGACCAGCTGCCGCATAGTCCTTGACGAACTTGACCGCAGCGCCACCGGCGAAGAAGGTGTAGACGACGTCAGGCTTGAGAGATGCGATTTCGGTCAGCAGCGCTTGAAACTCGACGCCAGGGAAAGGCAGGCTAAGGTCCTTGACGACCTGACCGCCACCCTTCTCGAAGGCCTCACGGAAACCCTTGACCGATTCGTCGCCGGCAGCGTACTTGTGGGTGATGGTCACGGCCTTCTTGGCCCCCTTCTTGACTGCCACTTCGCCCATCGCGTAGGCTGGCTGCCAGTTGCTGAAGGAACTGCGGAAAATGTTGGGCGCACACATGGCACCGGTCACGATATCGGCCCCAGCGTTGGGCACGATGAGCAGGGTGCCGGTGTCCTTGGCGACTTTGGCCATCGCCATCGCAACGCCCGAGTGCACGGTGCCAACCAGCACATCGACGTTATCGCGTTTGACCAACTTGTTCACGTTGTCGGTGGCCTTGGACGGGTCGGACTCATCGTCGACTTTGACGAACTCGATCTCCCGGCCAGCGAGCTTGCCACCCTGTTCCGCAATCTGCAGCCGGAAGCCGTTTTCTATGGCGATGCCGAGTGCGGCGTAAGTGCCGGTGTAGGGCAGCATCAGGCCTACCTTGATTTTGGCAGGCGTCTGGGCCAAGCTCAGCGATGCTGCCATGGCGCAGGCGGCAAGCAGGGTAATGCGATGTGCTTTCATGCGAGGTCTCCTAGGTTGTGGTTGTGAACGAATTGTGTCACGGCTTGGATCACTTTTTCTGGCTGATCGCGATGCGGCGAGTGGCCACAGTTGGGCAACTCCAACAATCTGGTCTGGGGCAGGCGTTCGGCAATGCCATGAATCTGGCGCAGGGTACCGTATTCGTCATCGAGTCCCTGCAGCGCCAGCAGGGGGCAGCGGATGCTGCCGATCTCGTCCTCAATCGACCAGGCGCGAAAGGCAGGATCCAACCAGATCCGGTTCCAGCCCCAAAAGGGCGAGTCGGGTTCGTCGTGGTATTTGGCCAGCCGCTCGCGCAGGTCGGTTTCCAGGTAGGCTTTACGTGCCAGTTCAATGCTGCTGACCGAAACGTCCTCGACCAGAATGTGCGGTGCCGCGACCACGGCACCGGCTATTGCGGCGGGAAAATGCGCAGCGTAGAGCAGCGCAATCGAGCCACCGTCGCTGTGGCCATAGAACCAGGGCGGCTGCGCTGCGGTGTCGATGGCCAGTGCTTCGAACAAAGCAGGCAGCACCTCCAGGGCCTGCAGGTGCATGAAATCGTTGTGCCAGACTTCTTCGCTGCCACGCGGCGTGGAGCGCCCATAGCCGGGCCGGGAATAGACCAGACCGCGCCAGCCGGCGACGTCACACAACTGCTGCGGAAAGTCCTTCCACATGGCCAGTGACCCCAGCCCTTCGTGCAGGAAGACGATCAGGGGCGCGCCGAGGCGATCTGGTGAGAGCCAGGCATGCTCGATGCGTACCGGACGCCCGCGCCACTGAATTTCAACGAAGGTTGGGTCTTTTTGTGCCATCGCTTGCACAATCGGCAAATATGAATTATTGTGCAGGTACGAACAATAAAGACTGATTTCGTTGATGTCAAGCACTATATTGCCTTTATCTGGTTTGGTGACAGAACAAACCGAGCCGGCGCCGCAAGAGAAGAACCCCTTTTTGACGGCACTCGGCGAGCGGGTGCGCTCGCTGCGCTCACGCCGCGGCATGACGCGCAAGGCGCTCGCTCTGGCCGCGGATGTGTCGGAGCGGCACCTGGCCAATCTGGAGTACGGCGTAGGCAACGCATCGATTCTGGTATTGCTCCAGGTTGCGGGTGCCTTGCAGTGCTCACTTGGTGAACTGGTGAGCGACGTCACCAGTTCTTCGCCGGAGTGGCTCTTGATTCGCGAACTGCTGGGTCAGCGTGACGAGGCAACGCTGCAACGCGTGCGCTTGATGATTGGCGAACTGCTGGGAACCGGTGGTGCCAGGGCCGGGCAAAGCAGTTGCATTGCGCTGGTCGGCCTGCGGGGTGCCGGCAAGTCCACGCTGGGTCAGATGCTGGCGGAGGACCTTGAATTTCCTTTTGTCGAGTTAAGCCGGGAGATCGAAAAGTTTGCCGGCTGCAGTGTCGCTGAAATTCAGGCGCTGTATGGCATCAACGCCTACCGGCGCTACGAGCGACGCGCGCTCGAAGAAGCTATCCAGATCTACCCGGAAGCGGTGATCGCCGTTCCAGGCGGCCTGGTATCGGATGCCGGCACCTTCAACCAGTTGCTGTCGCACTGCTCGACCGTCTGGCTGCAGGCCGACCCCGAGGATCACATGAAGCGTGTCATGGCGCAGGGCGACTTGCGCCCGATGGCGGCCAGCCAGGAAGCCATGGCAGACTTGAAGGGTATTCTGGCGGGGCGAGCCGCTTTTTATGCCAAGGCGCAGCTGCGCGTCGATACCAGCGCCCAGTCGCTGGCCGCAACCTTCCTGATCCTGCGCGAGCAGGTCAGACGGCTGTTGCAGCTACCGACCTGAGCTTTTTTGATGGCCTGCACGAAACTTCTTTTCTTGTTATAGTATGCATTATGTTGCGTGTGTCAATGTCAATTGATGCACTTTTATGCGTGTATCCTTGGAGAATCGCCCGTGAGTATTAATCAACGCGTCGAGTACCAGACCGACCCATCACAGTACAAGCACTGGAAGCTTGAGTTTGATGGCCCGGTGGCCACACTGAAGGCCGATTTTGATGAAAACGCGGGTCTGCGCCCGGGTTACAAACTCAAGCTCAACAGCTACGACCTGGGTGTGGATATTGAGCTGAACGACGCAATCAGCCGCATCCGCTTCGAGCATCCCGAAGTGCGAACGGTGGTCGTGACCAGTGCCAGGGAGAAAGTCTTCTGCTCTGGCGCCAACATCTTCATGCTGGGTGTCAGCAGTCACTCCTGGAAAGTGAATTTTTGCAAGTTCACCAACGAAACGCGCAACGGCCTGGAAGATTCGTCGCGCTACAGCGGCCTGAAGTTCCTGGCTGCCGTCAATGGTGCCTGCGCTGGCGGTGGCTACGAGTTGGCGCTGGCCTGTGACGAGATCATTCTGGTTGATGACCGCTCGAGCGCTGTCAGCCTGCCTGAAGTCCCCCTGCTGGGTGTATTACCCGGCACCGGCGGTCTGACCCGGGTGACCGACAAGCGCCATGTGCGCCACGATCTGGCCGACCTGTTCTG
>JBAXNI010000073.1:0-14458 GCA_037133835.1 Comamonadaceae bacterium
GCCCGATCTGGCGCATCAGGTACATGCCCATGGCGTAGCCGCCGAGCGCAAAGAACACGCCGTGACCCAGACTCAGGATGCCGGTGTAGCCCCAGATCAGATCCATCGCCAGCGCGCAGATGGCGTAACACATGATCTTGCCAACGAGTGCCACCGCGTAGTCGCTCAGATGAAACAGGCTCTCCTTGGGCAGCAGCAGGTTCAGCACGGGCGCCAGGGCGCAGACCAGCAACAAGGCCACGACCAGGGCGGTCCAGCCCCGGCCGGTCAGTACCGGCCCCTTCGCGGGCAAAGCGATGCTGCTCATGCTTCAGCACTCCGGCCCTTCATGGCGAAGATACCTTGCGGGCGCTTCTGGATGAAGATGATGATGAAGACCAGCACCGCGATCTTGGCCAGCACCGCACCGGCCCAACCCTCCAGAAACTTGTTCAGCACGCCCAGGCCCAGGGCTGCGTACACCGTACCGGCCAACTGCCCAACGCCTCCCAATACGACGACCATGAAGGAGTCCACGATGTATCCCTGACCCAGATCCGGACCGACGTTGCCAACCTGACTCAGTGCGCAGCCGGCCAGACCGGCAATGCCCGAGCCCAGCGCAAAGGCATAGGTGTCAATGCGCGCTGTGTTCACGCCCATGCAGGCGGCAATCGGCCGGTTTTGCGTGACGCCACGCACAAACAGCCCCAGGCGTGTGCGACCAATCAGCCAGGCCACCGACAGCAACACAAAGACGGCAAAGCCCACAATCACCAGGCGGTTGTAGGGCAGAGAAAGATTACCGAGGACCTGCACGCCGCCGCTCATCCACGACGGGTTTTCAACACCCACGTTCTGCGCGCCAAACAAGGTGCGCACCAGTTGCATCAGCATCAGGCTGATACCCCAGGTGGCCAGCAGGGTTTCCAGCGGACGACCGTACAGGAAGCGGATCACGCCGCGCTCCAGCGCCGCGCCCATCAAGGCCGATGCCAGAAAGGCCACCGGCACGGCGGCCAGCAAATACCAGTCAAAAGCCGATGGCAGGTATTTCTGGAACAGCACCTGCACGACGTAAGTGGCGTAGGCGCCAATCATCATCAGCTCGCCGTGCGCCATGTTGATGACGCCCATCAGACCGTAAGTGATGGCCAGGCCGAGGGCCACGAGCAACAGAATGCTGCCCAGACTGATGCCGCTGAAGATGGCACCAAGACGGTCGCCCCAGGCCAGTGCACCGTCGACCTGGCGTAGGCTTTTCTGCAGCGCAGCCTTCACATCGGGTTCGCTCTCGACCTTGATGCGCTCCAGCAGCAAGGTCTTGGTGTTGGCCTGCGCGCTGCCAGCAAGCAAGGTGGCGGCCTGCAAACGCCTGGCCTTGTCCGTGCTACCCAGAAGCGCTGCGGCCCGCACGAGGCCGAGTTGCTCCTTGATCTGCAAATTCTGTTCAGCCGCAAAGGCCTTTTCCAGTAGCGGCAGCTTGCTCTCATCAGCGTCGCTCTGCAACTGCTTGATGGCGGCAATGCGCGTCTTCTCATCCTTGGAAAAAAGCTTGAGCGCAGCCAGCGCCGAGTCGAGTTCGCCGCGCATGCGATTGTTGTTCACAACGTCTTCGGCGCTTGCTGGTACAACGACTTCAACGCCGCTGACCGGATCAAAGCCCTTGCCGTCCTTGACGATAAAAACCTTCTCTCCAGCAACCTTTACCGCGTCGTCAGACAGTGCCTGCAAGAACACGGCGGTTTTGTCGTCTGCCGTGGCGACGGCTTTGTTCAGAGCGTCAACGCGGGCGTCAGATTCACCCACTGCGATGGCTTTGGCTTCGTCAGCCGTCAAGGCATGGCCTTGTGACGCCATGCAAAGCAACGCTAATGCTGTCAATCGGATCAATCGGGTAAACATTGACAGACTCGCTCGGAATTGGTGATTGGGAGAATGCACCCATGGCTGTCATTGCGGGCTTGACCCGCAATCCATGGATCCCGGATCAAGTCCGGGATGACAGCCCAGGGTGACAGCAATGCCCGGATTACTTCTTCGCCGGCTCGTCAGGCTTGCTGGCGTTGCCTTCGATGTACGGAGACCATGGCTTGGCCTTCACCGGACCCGGTGTCTTCCAGACCACGTTGAACTGGCCGTCGGCCTTGATCTCGCCGATGAACACGCTCTTGTGCAGGTGGTGGTTCTTCTCATCCATCTTGCTCGTTATGCCACTCGGTGCCTTGAAGGTCTGTCCCGCCATGGCGGCAATCACCTTGTCAACTTCGGTGGACTTGGCTTTCTCGACCGCCTGCTTCCACATGTTGATGCCAATGTAGGTAGCTTCCATCGGATCGTTGGTCAAAGGCTTGTCCTTGTGACCGGCGATGCCCTTGGCCTTGGCATAGGCTGACCACTTCTTGATGAACTCGTCGTTGGTCGGGTTCTTGATCGACTGGAAATAGTTCCAGGCGGCCAGGTGACCGACCAGCGGCTTCGTGTCCACGCCGCGCAGTTCCTCTTCACCCACAGAGAATGCAACCACTGGCACGTCCTTGGCTTTCAGGCCGGCGTTGCCGAGCTCTTTGTAGAAGGGCACGTTGGAGTCACCGTTGATGGTCGACACAACAGCCGTCTTGCCGCCGGCCGAGAACTTCTTGATGTCGGCAACAATGGTTTGATAGTCAGAGTGACCGAATGGTGTGTACTTTTCGTCGATGTCGGTTTCTTTCACACCCTTGGACTTGAGGTAGGCGCGCAGGATCTTGTTGGTGGTGCGTGGGTACACGTAATCGGTGCCGAGCAGCACCCAGCGCTTGGCGCCGCCGCCTTCCTTGCTCATCAGGTAGTCAACCGCGGGAATGGCTTGCTGGTTCGGTGCAGCGCCGGTGTAGAACACGTTCTTGGAGAGCTCTTCACCTTCGTACTGCACCGGGTAGAACAGCAGGCCATTCATTTCTTCAACCACCGGCAGCACCGACTTGCGCGAGACCGAAGTCCAGCAACCAAAGATCACATCGACCTTGTCCTGACCAAGCAACTGCTTGGTCTTTTCGGCGAACAGCGGCCAGTTGGAAGCCGGATCCACCACCACGGGTTCGAGCTTCTTGCCCAGCACGCCACCCTTGGCGTTGATCTCGTCAATGGCCATCAACACCGTGTCCTTCAACACGGTTTCAGAAATGGCCATGGTGCCCGAGAGGCTATGCAAAATACCGACCTTGATAGTGTCAGCGGCATGCACCAGGGTGACACCCGACAGACCAAGACCCAGCACAATGGATGCGGTGAGTGTCTTTAATGAGCCTCGACGATTCATGAACTTTCTCCAAAAATGAAATAGGAACCCGATCCAAACCGGATCTGCCTTGGTCTTTGCAAGGGTCGTGCCAACTCGCCACCTGAAATCGCCCAGGACAGGTCCGGCACGCAAGTTGCAACACAATGCAGGTTAACGAACACGAAACGCCATCATGGAACTGACCCCCAGAGAAAAAGACAAGCTGCTGATATTCACGGCTGCCCTGCTGGCTGAGCGCCGCATGGCGCGCGGACTCAAGCTGAACTATCCCGAGGCACTGGCGCTGATCAGCGCCGCAGTCATGGAAGGCGCGCGCGACGGCAAGACCGTGGCACAACTGATGAGTGAAGGCCGCACCATTCTGACGCGCGCCGACGTGATGGATGGCATTGCCGAGATGATTCCGGACATCCAGGTCGAAGCAACATTCCCCGATGGCACCAAATTGGTGACCGTGCACCAACCGATTGTTTAATATGATCCCTGGCGAAACCATCACCGACGGCCCCGACCACGTTCTCAACGCGGGTCGCCGCACACTCAGCCTGCTCGTGCAAAACACGGCCGAGCGACCAATTCAGGTTGGCTCGCATTACCACTTCGCCGAAACCAACGGCGCCCTCCATTTTGACCGGGCTGCGGCACGCGGCATGCGGCTGAACATCGCGTCCGGTCTGGCAGTGCGCTTCGAGCCAGGGCAGCAACGCACCGTGGAACTGGTGGACTACGCAGGGGACCGTGTGGTCTACGGGTTTCGCGGACTCACGCAAGGAGTTCTTTGATGGCAACGATAGCAAGGCGCGCCTACGCCGAGATTTTTGGCCCTACCGTGGGCGACCGCGTGCGCCTGGCCGACACCGACCTGTTGATTGAAGTCGAGACGGACTACACGCTGCGCGCTGGCGGCTACGGAGAAGAAGTGAAATTTGGTGGCGGCAAGACGATTCGCGACGGCATGGCGCAATCGCAGCGTACCCGTTCTGAAGGCTCTGTCGATTGCGTGATGACCAACGCCCTGATCCTGGACCACTGGGGCATCGTGAAGGCCGACATCGGCCTCAGGGGTGGGCGCATCGTCGCCATCGGCAAGGCGGGCAATCCGGATGTGCAAAGCGGCGTCGACATCATTATCGGCCCTGGCACCGAAGTCATCAGTTGCGAAGGCAACATCGTTACCGCCGGCGGCATCGACTCGCACATCCACTTCATCTGCCCGCAGCAGATTGAAGAGGCACTGGCCAGCGGTGTCACCACCATGATGGGTGGCGGCACGGGACCGGCCACCGGCACCTTTGCAACGACCTGCACACCCGGACCCTGGAACATCGAGCGTATGCTGCAGGCGGCGGATGCCTTTCCTATGAACCTGGGCTTTCTGGGCAAGGGCAATGCCAGTTTGCCGGCGCCATTGCAGGAGCAGATCGAGGCCGGCGCGATTGGCCTGAAGCTGCACGAGGATTGGGGCACAACGCCGGCGGCCATCAGCAATTGTCTGGACGTGGCCGAAGCCATGGACGTGCAGGTGGCGATTCACTCCGACACGCTCAACGAATCCGGCTTTGTCGAAAACACCATTGCCGCCACCAAGGGCCGCAGCCTGTGCGCCTTCCATACCGAGGGCGCCGGCGGCGGCCACGCGCCCGACATCCTGCGCGTCGTCGGTGAGGCCAACTTCTTGCCAAGCTCGACCAACCCGACCATGCCCTACACGGTCAATACACTGGACGAACACGTGGACATGCTGATGGTCTGCCATCACCTGGACTCTGCCATAGCCGAAGACCTGGCCTTTGCCGAGAGCCGCATCCGCAAGGAAACCATTGCGGCCGAGGATGTGCTGCATGACCTTGGGGCGATCAGCATGTTCTCCTCTGACAGCCAGGCGATGGGGCGCGTCGGCGAAGTGATATTGCGCACCTGGCAGACAGCGCACAAAATGAAGACGCAGCGCGGCTGGCTCGCACCGGACGCCGATCGCACTGAGCCCGTGCAAGCCTTGCAGCGCAACGACAACTTCCGCGCCAAGCGCTATGTCGCGAAATACACCATCAACCCGGCGATTGCGCATGGCATCAGTCACGAGGTTGGCAGTATTGAAGTCGGCAAGTGGGCCGATCTGGTTGTCTGGAAACCGGCTTTCTTCGGTATCAAGCCAGCGCTGATTCTCAAAGGCGGCTTTATCGCGATGGCGGCGATGGGTGACCCCAACGCTTCCATTCCGACACCGCAACCGGTGCACTATCGCCCCATGTTTGGCGCCTATGGCGGTGCGCTCTCGCGCGGCTCACTGACTTTCGTTTCGCAAGCCGGCTTGAACGCTGGCATCAAGGAGCGCTTCGGTCTGGCCAAGACATTGAGCGCAGTGAAGAACATCCGCGCCGTGCGCAAGCAGCACATGGTGCACAACCACTACCTGCCCAAAATGGAGATTGATGCACAGACCTACAGTGTGCGCGCTGATGGCCAACTGTTGACCTGCGAAGCTGCGGTCAGTCTGCCAATGACGCAGCGCTACTTTTTGTTTTGAGGGGAAGCAGGCATTCGTCAATATCCGCAAGCTTGCCGCACAATCCACCAGTTCGCACACGGTTTGAATTGGACTGGAGTTGATCGATGCACATAGGCTTGATCGTTGGTATTGGCCCCGCTGCCACCGACTTCTATTACAGGTACCTGATTTCCGCCATGGCCAGGCAGGGGTGCGACCTCCAGCTGACGATGGCCCACGCCGATACTCCAACGCTGCTGCGCCACCAGGCAGCGAATAATCAAGCCGCACAGGTCGCCATCTACCTGGAACTTGCCGGGCGATTGCAGCGTTGCGGCATAGAACGCATAGCAGTTACATCCATCGCCGGGCACTTCTGCATCGAAGCGTTCAAAGAAGTATCTCCAGTTCCCGTCATTGATTTGTTGGACACGGTCACGGCGGAGGTTTATCGCCTTGGCTTCAAGAAGCTGGGATTGCTCGGAACTCGCGTCGTCATGGAGTCACATTTTTACGGTGTTCTGGATGGAGTTGAAGTTATCCCACCGACCGCAGAACTTCTTGAAGTTCACAACGCTTACATCTCGATGGCCAGTTCGGGGCTTGCCACGGAACAGCATCGTGAGGTGTTCATGCGCGCAGGAAACGCATTGATCAGAGAGCATGGCTGCGAAGCCATCATGTTGGCGGGAACGGACCTGGCTCTGGTATTCAACAAGAAATCCGATCCCGGCTTCCCGGTCCTCGACTGCGCGGAAGTCCACGCCGCAGCCATTGCACAGTGCGCTCGCAGTACTGCCTGAGCCCTCACAAATGTCTTGCCTGGCATCATTGCTCACTGAAGTCCGCGCTTGCGTGCTTTGTGCCGAGCACCTGCCACTGGGGCCACGCCCGGTCTTGCAAATGCACCCGTCGGCCAGCATTCTGATCGTGGGGCAAGCACCGGGCAGAAAGGTTCATGAGACAGGTGTGCCCTTCAACGATGCAAGTGGCGACAGACTGCGCCAGTGGTTGGGTATTTCCCGGGAAGTCTTCTACGATGCCAGACGAGTTGCCATTCTGCCAATGGGGTTCTGTTTCCCCGGAACGGGACGGTCCGGAGATCTACCTCCCCGGCCAGAATGCGCACCAGCATGGCGCGCTGCCCTGCTGTCGCACCTGAAGGCCCTCAAACTCACCCTCGTTATCGGCCAGTACGCACAGGCGTACCACCTTCCGAACGCAGCTGCGTCAGTCACAGAAGCAGTTCAGGCATGGCAAAGGTACTGGCCAGATGTGGTTCCCTTACCCCATCCGAGTCCACGCAATAACTTGTGGCTAAAGCGCAATCCCTGGTTTGACGAGGAACTTGTTCCAGTCCTTCGAAACCGGGTCGCGCAAGTTCTTGCAAATGACCGCTGACCAGACGCTCGACCCCGTTCTGTCTGTTGCCATTCCGGCACACAACGAAGAGCGGTACATCGCGCGCTGCCTGGAAAGCATCGTCCAATCAGCTCGCTTGGCTTCTCGGCAGGTAGAGCTTGTTGTTGCGCTGAATCGCTGTACCGACAAGACCCGGGAGATCGCCGAGTCCTTCGGCGCTCGTTGCGTTGTTGAAGACCGCAAGTGCATCGCAGCGGTCCGAAATGCAGCGGTACGGGCTACGTCGGCACCTGCTGTCGCCACGCTGGACGCCGACAGCTGGATGTCGCCGCACACGGTCTCTGCGATCATCCAGCACGTATACGACACTCGCTACGTCGGCGGCGGAACGATCATCAGGCCCCAGAGAATGTCAGTCGGAATATTTTTCAGCCTTCTGATGCTGGCTCCCCATGTACTCAAGCGCGGTGTCTCTGCTGGAATGTTCTGGTTCCTGCGCGAATCGTTCAACGCCATCGACGGTTTTGATGAGTCACTGGTGAGCGTCGAAGACCTTGACTTTGCGCTGCGTCTCAAGGCTTTTGGAAAGGCCCATGACAAACGCTACGGTACCATCCGTCGCCACGGCATCACAACATCTTGCCGCAAGTTCGACAGGTTTGGAGACTGGTATCTCTTTCGCAATCCGCGCCTGGTCAAGGAGATATTCGAAGGCAGGAATGAACGCGCGGCCAACCACTTCTACTACGACACCGAACGATGAAACCAAGCCGCTGCGTCATTTGCTGTGCCGTATTGTTACTCGCTGGCGTCGCCAGCGCCGCGCCTGACGAGGAAGTGCTGGGCAAGTCTGCGGGCTATCCCATCGCTCCCAGCCTTGCACAGGCGTTCCAGGAGCGTTACCGGGTCGGCTCGTTCAGCGCGATGGACAGCCTGTCGCCGCATTGCACACTGGAACCTTCGGCACAGCCTTTGCCACTGCCCAAGGCCGCCAGCGAGCACGCTTTTCAGTACCGATATGAGGGCAAGACCTTCACCCTGGACGACTACATGCAACGCCAGCGCGCCACTGCCGTGCTGGTGCTCAAGGACGGCGAGATCGTGGCCGAGCGCAGCAACTACGAACGCAAGCCGGAGCAGCGCATGCTGTCGAACTCGATGGCCAAAACCATCGTCGCGCTGGCGTTCGGCAAAGCACTGGAAGAAGGGCTGATCCGATCACTCGAAGACCGTGCCGCCGACTATGAGCCCCGCCTCGCCGGCACTCTGTATGGCGATAGCAAGCTGATCAACCTGCTGCGCATGGCCTCCGGTGCACAGTTTGTTGAAGACTACTCGGGTCATGACGACCTGGCGCGCTTCAACCAGATCGCACGCAAACAAGGCAGTGCCACAGCGGCGCAGACCGTCACCCAGCGCGCTGCACCTGAGGGCAGCTTGTTCAACTACGCCAGCGCGGAAACCCAGATGCTTGGCCTGGTGCTGCGTGCCGCTACCGGTCAGACCCTGTGCCGCTACATCGACGAGAAAATCTGGCAGCCCATGGGGGCTGAATCACGCGCCACCTGGCTCATCAACCCGGCTGACCAGACTGAGTTGGCAGCGGGCAACTTCAACGCCACGGTGCGGGACTACGCGCGGCTCGGTTGGCTGATGGCCAACGACGGCCAGCGCGATGCTCGTCCAGTGGTTCCCCGCGACTACCTGCTGAGCATGACTGACGCGAGTCGTCAACCCGAAGCTTTCCGACCCGGGCGCATGCAGAACAAAGGCAGCACTTACCTGGGTTATGGTCTGCAAACCTGGCTGTTGCCCGGTAGCTCACGCCGCTTTGCGCTTCTGGGCGTTTACGGCCAATCCATCCTGGTTGACCCCGCCCTCAAACTCGTGGTGGTCCACATGGCAGTGGCCAAGGACGCGTCGGGCGATGCCAGCGGTGCCCATATGGGCGCGGAACGCAACGCCCTGTGGCATGGCATCGTGGCGCGCTATGGCCCGTGGTGAGGCCGCAACCGTCGGCGTGTTTTAACCCAGAAGTGCTTGCAACAGCATCATGCTCAGGCGCACTGCCGCACTGAGCAGCAAAGCCACACCAACTGACATCAGCACCGACAACCATGCCTCTCTGCGGCCGAGTGTTTTGTGCATCACGGCGAAGGTCGAGATGCAAGGCACATAGAAGGTCAGAAACACCAGCAGGGTAACGATCTGCACCGACCCCAAGACGGTGTCGATGTTCTGCGTGCCCAGCGCCTGGAAGATCATCAGCAAGGAGAGCTCCTTGCGCAGCACGCCGAACAACAGGGGCAAACCCAGCACCAGCGGCAGCCCCAGCCACCAACGGGTCAAAGGCGTCAGCAGGGCGTTGATGGCTGCGTCAGCGCCAAAGTGGCCCAGCAGCGCCAGCACGACGCTGCCACCAACCAGCAGCGGCGTGACGATCGTCAGCACGTCGCTGGAGCGTGCCCAGGTTTCACGCAGCATGGCGCGCCAGTCCGGCAGCCGGTAGGCCGGGATATCCTGCACTTGACCGGGACCGACCTCGCGCTGGCGGCGTGACAGCAGTCGGCCCATCACGGCAATCAAAAGCAGCGTCAGCGCGTAAATGCCGATCACGCCGCTGACACCCAGATACTTGCCCGCGACGGCCAGGATGATGGCGGACCGCGCCGAACAAGGCACAAAGGTGATGAGCACCGAAGCGATCACGCGCTCACGCCCGCTTGATGTTCGCGCCACCGCCGAGATGGCCGGCACATTGCAGCCCAAACCCAGCAAGAACGGCACCGCGACGCCACCGTGCAGACCAATCTTGTGAAAGCCCCGGTCCACCACAAAGGCGATGCGTTGCATCAGACCCATCTCTTCGAGCGCAATCAGCAGCAGCAACAGGGGCAGCATGTAGGGCACGACGATGCCGATCAAGCCGATAAAGCCATCCACGATGGCACGCGCCACGACCCCGGTGGTGGACTGCGGCTGCCAGCTGGCGGTGGCTTCGATCAGGCGCTGCGTTGTCTGCGCGTCGATCCAGCCGCTGACCTCAAACACCACAAACAGTACCGCTGCAAAGAGCGCAAGACTGGCCAGCAGGCCCCACTGGGGGTGCAGCAGGAACTCGTCAAGCCAGAAACGCCAGCCGCGACCGGGTTGCGCCGGCCCCGCTCGCAACGCCGCCTCATAGACCGTGGCGCTGCGGTGGTGAGCGTCGGCATGGATCTCTTCCGCCAGTGGGCGCGGCAAACTCAGCCCCGCAGTCTCACGCAGCGCTTGCAGATGAGGCATCTGCGCAGCAAAGTGCTCCTGCAATTCGCGCTCGAAATAGCCATGCCCTGAGGCGAACAGCATCAGCAGCAACTGGTGCGGTACGCGAAAGGCGGCCTCGATCCCGGGTTGCTGCAGGGCTTTGCCGAGCGGCTCAAGGCACGTTGCAATATGTCGACTCGGCCCCTGCGGCAGCGGACAAATGGCCTGACGCGCCGTGCTCACGGCCGTGCTAAAGAGCTCCGCAATGCCTTGCCCCATCAGCGCCACGATAGGCACCACCGGCATTCCCAAATGGCTTGAAAGCGCCGGGATGTTGATGTGCAAGCCCTTGCGGCGCACCTCGTCCATGTGATTGAGCGCGAGCACCACCGGGCGTCCAAGCTGGGCCAGTTCCAGTGTGAGTTCAAGGTGACTTTGCAGATTGCTGGCATCGACCACCTGCACGATCAGATCGGGCGGCTCAAATGGTGCCGGTGGCGCGCCGCTCTCGTGTGCCGTCACCGGCGGTCTGTCGTTGCCCCACAGCAGGTACTTGAGCGCGCTCAGCTCATCGTCTTGCAGATGGTGCACCGAGCTCAGGCTGGGCAAGTCCACCACGCTGGCTTCGTCCAGACCGATCTGAACCGTGCAGGCGCGGTAGACCCGATGCGTGTCGGCCAGCTCACCGGTCTGTGGTGCGGTGCTCGACACCGCGTCGAACAGCGTGGTCTTGCCGGCACCTGGCAAACCGACCAGGGCAATGCGCAGGCGCCGCGCGCCGCGCAACAGGGGTGTGTGCAGTGTGACGGTGTGCTCGGCCACGTCGCACTTGGAAATCTTCATGCTGGAGGGATCAATCGAAATATCCCATTATCCGGTTTCGCTCGTTGTCCCGCGGCTCATCCGGTTATCGGGTCTGCCGCATAGAATGAGCCGCAAACAACATGCTCACCATCAACAAACTCATGCCGCAAGGCTCGGGACTGGCAAACGTTTTAGTCAAACGTGCCGTCACCGTCGAACTGGAATGGGACGTGCGCCAGAAGAGCCGTTTTGACACTACCGACTCCGCGGGGCGTCAACTGGGCGTCTTCCTGCCGCGCGGCACCGTCGTGCGCGGTGGCGACGTGCTGGTGGCCGAGGATGGCTCCCTGGTGCGCGTCATTGCTGCTGCACAGCCAGTATTGCGAGTCACCGCCTGTGCCGAGCACGGCAGCGCCTTTGACCTGACACGCGCCGCCTACCATCTGGGCAATCGCCACGTGCCCATCGAACTCCAGCCGGACCATCTGAAAATCGAGCCCGACCATGTGCTGGCCGACATGCTGCGCGCCATGCATCTGACCGTGTCCGAGGAAGCCGCCGCCTTTGAGCCTGAGGGCGGCGCCTATTCGAGCGCAGGCCACAGCCATGAGCACACCGCACCGAAGCCGAAACCCGTCAACATTCCCATCAAGGCGGCGACGCCCCATGTGCATGGACCTGATTGCAAGCACGACCACGGCCACTGAGGAACTCAGGGCATGAGCGTGGGGGCAACATGAGCGATTCGAGTTTTATGCAGCTGATGTGGCTGGCCTCACCCGCCCTGCCGATTGGCGGCTTTTCATACTCGGAGTGCCTCGAAACGGCAGTCGAAAGCGGGCGTGTCACGACCGAGGTGCAAGCGGGCGCCTGGCTGCTGGACCAGCTGCACCTGAACCTGGCGCGCGCTGATCTGGCTGTGCTGGCGCAGGCCGTTCCGGCCTGGCAGAGCGCTGATCACGAGCGCATTGCTGAACTCAACGCCTGGCTGCTGCAAACGCGTGAGAGCAGCGAGTTGCGCGCACAGACCGAGCAAATGGGGCGCTCGCTGCTGGAGTGGTTGCGCAATCACACCACCGCCGATTCGCAGCAAATCGAAATCCTCACTGCACTGCAGCCGAGCTACCCGCTGGCCTTTGCGCTGGCGGCCAGCAACACTGGCGCGCCGCTGCGCGAGTGCCTGCTCAGCTACGCCTTCGGCTGGGCCGAAAACATGGTGCAGGCGGCGATCAAGTCGGTGCCGTTGGGGCAAAGCGCGGGGCAGCGCATACTCTCCAAGTTAACGGCTGAAATTCCTGCTGCTGTCGACCACGCCTTGTCACTCACCGATGACACGCGCCAGTCCTTTTCTCCGATGCTGGCCATCCTCAGCGCCCAGCACGAAATTCAATACTCAAGACTGTTCAGATCATGACCCTGCACCACATCAAGAACCGCACCAAGAAGCTGCCACCACTGCGCGTCGGCATTGGCGGACCCGTGGGCTCCGGCAAGACCACCTTGCTGGAAATGTTGTGCAAGGCGATGCGTGACAAGTACGACCTGGTGGCCATCACCAACGACATCTACACCAAGGAAGACCAGCGCCTGCTCACCGTCAGCGGCGCGCTTGCGGCCGAGCGCATCATGGGCGTGGAGACCGGCGGCTGCCCGCATACCGCGATCCGCGAGGATGCCTCCATCAACCTCGAAGCCATCGACCGCATGCTGGTGGATTTTCCGGATGCGGACATCGTCTTTATCGAGAGCGGCGGCGACAACCTGGCTGCGACTTTCAGCCCGGAGTTGTCGGATCTGACGATCTACGTGATTGATGTCGCCGCCGGCGAGAAAATTCCGCGCAAGGGCGGCCCCGGCATCACCAAGAGCGACCTGTTCGTCATCAACAAAACCGATCTGGCACCGTACGTGGGAGCCGACCTGTCGGTCATGCAGGCCGACACGACCCGTATGCGCACGACAACCAAGGGACTCAAGCCCTTTGTCTTGACGAATCTCAAGACCCTGAGCGGACTTAGCGAGGTCATTGCCTTTATCGAGACCAAAGGCATGCTGTTGCCAGCCGATTAACCATGCTTCTTTAAGGGTTAACGCTATACCCAACGGTATTTTTTTGGCGCAAATTTCCTATTTTTTGTAGGGGGATTCCATGCGTACAAGCAATTTGCTGGCAATCACCGCCAGTTCAGCAGCCGTCATTTTGGTAGCCTGCGGCGGAGGCGGAAGTTCTACATCAGCCACCACACCGACGGTCTCGACCACCATCAGTGGTTCTGCCGTCAAGGGTCCGGTATCGGGTGCAACCGTCACGGTCAAAAATGCGGGCACAGGCGTCGTCCTGGGTACCACCAACACCGGGACCGGTGGCACTTACTCGCTGAGCGTGCCCTACTCCGGTGATGTTGTCGTTGAAGTCAGCGGAGGCACTTATACCGATGAAGCTACCAACCAGTCGACCACGCTGGCGACCCCGCTCAAGGTCGTGGTCACCGCCAATGGCAGCACGGTCACGGGCGTCGTCACGCCGCTGACAACGATGGCCTACACCTATGCCTTTGGTACGACCGGTACGCCGACGGCGGCAGCGTTCAACACCATGGCGAGCAGCGTGGCAACGCAGTTCAAGCTTGCCGGCGTGAATCTGGCCACGACCGTGCCAGTGGTCAGCGGCACCATGAACGATTACGGCAAAGTGCTGGCTGCTGTATCCAAGTACCTGCAGACCAATAGCGTGACCCTTCCGACCCTGGTCAGTGCCGCCATGACAAGCTCCCAATGGACACAGCTTTCGAGCGCTTTCACAACGGCGTACGCAGCCGCCAATCCCGGTAGCGCCATCAGCTACACCTTTGATGGCAGCACACTGGGCGTGACGGGCACTGGCGCTGGCGGTGGAACCGGCAGCTGTGGCGTGCATGTCCAAGGGACCATGACGGCCGCCGGCGTCTCTGTGCCCTTGAATCTGGACTACTGCATCACCGGCATCGCGGCTGGCTCATGCGGTAGCGGCAACGCATCGCTGTCACAGGCGCTCAGCGGGCAAAGCGGCATGGCGGGTGCGGCCAACCTGAGCTACAGCTACTCTGCCACTTGCGTCGCCAACCCGATCGCAACCATTGCCCTGCACTAGACAGAGCCACGCCAGGGGTCGCCATCAAGTGCCCCTGGCACTTGCAGTGCACAATGCGCTCAATCAAACTTTGAGCCATGAACGTCACTGCAGACCTCACTTCCGACACGCTTCCCTGGCAATGCGCCACCAGCCAAGCGAACCAGTTGGGTGAGTCGCCGTTCTG
>JBAXNI010000074.1:0-14394 GCA_037133835.1 Comamonadaceae bacterium
CGCGGCGTTTCGGTTCCGGCATCCGTCTTTTCGCTGGTTCCCTGATTCAGCTGTAACTGCGCGCGTCCTCAATCACCTTGCCGTCATTGGGAAGGCTTCCCGGCAGCAGGAATTCGACCACGCCGCGGAGTTTCGTTACGTCGCGAATCGCCTCACCAATCTTGGCGGCCAGCGCATCCGGACCGCCACAAGCGGTCTCGACTTTCAGTGTCATCGCGTCATTGGCCATTTCACCCGTGACTACCAGGCGGGCGCGAGCTACTTCGGGAAAGCGTTTGACGATGTCGGCAACCTGCCCCGGATGCACAAACATGCCCCGGATCTTGGTGGTCTGGTCAGCACGCCCCATCCAGCCCTTGATGCGCGTGTTGGTGCGCCCGCTTGGACACGGACCAGCCAGCACAGCCGATAAGTCACCGGTTCCAAAACGGATGAGAGGGTAGTCCGGGTTGAGCGTCGTCACGACGACTTCACCAACTTCACCCGGTGCGACCGGGTCGCCGGTGCCAGGGCGCACGATCTCAAGGATGACGTCCTCGTCCACGACCAAACCTTCGCGGGCGCTGGTCTCGTAGGCAATCGAACCCAGGTCGGCGGTGGCGTAGCACTGGTAACCCGCAACACCGCGCTCGGCGAACCAGTCACGCAGTGAAGGCGGAAACGCCTCGCCGCCGAACATGGCTTTCGTCAGACCTGGAAGACTGACTCCCATTTCGGCAGCTTTGTCCAGGATGATCTTCAGGAAACTCGGTGTGCCAATGTAGCCGGCCGGACGCAGCTGCGCCATGGCCTGAACCTGTTGCTCGGTCTGGCCGGTGCCACCGGCAAAGACAGTGCAGCCCAACGCGTGGGCACCGGACTCCATCATGGACCCCGCAGGTACAAAGTGGTAGCTGAAGCAGTTGTGAATCAGTTCGCCGGGCCGAAAGCCCGCCGCAAAAATGGCACGCGCCATGCGCCAATAATCCCTGGCCGCGCCTTCGGGTTCATAGATGGGTCCCGGGCTGGCAAAAATCCGCGGCATGCGCTTGCCATAGCTGATCGCGCTGAAACCACCGAACACGTCGCCACCCGCAACAGCCCGGCCCGCTTGCTGGCGCTCCAGCAGTTCGTGCTTGCGAATCACGGGTAAATGGGCCAATGCCTGGCGGCTGGTCACCTCGGCCGGACTAACATCTTTCAGTATCTGTGCAAGTGCTGCCGATGATTGTTTGGCATGCGCTACCTGGAGCGGCAAGGCGGCCAGCAGGGCAGCTTCGCGTGCAGCACTGTCACGGATTTCCAGTGCATCGTAATGTTCAGACATATTGCTATTCCTATGAGGCACCGGCAGCAAAGCTCCAGCGCATGGGATGAACCTGTTCAAGCCAGCCAGCGCTTGCGCCGTTTGTAACTCTTCACATCCTTGAAACTCTTGCGCTCGCCGCCGCCGACACCGAGGTAGAACTCCTTGACGTCCTCGTTGTTCGCGAGGTCACTGGCAACGCCATCCATCACGACGCGGCCCGACTCCATGATGTAGCCGTAATCGGCATACTTCAGGGCCATGTTGGTGTTTTGCTCTGCCAGCAGAAAAGTGACCTTTTCCTTGCGGTTCAGGTCTTTCACGATCTCGAATACTTCCTGCACGATCTGCGGTGCCAGACCCATCGACGGCTCGTCGAGCAGCACCATGCTGGGGTTGGCCATCAGAGCCCGGCCAATGGCGCACATCTGCTGCTCGCCACCCGAGGTGTAGGCGGCCTGACTGGTACGCCTCAACTTGAGGCGCGGAAAATACGTGTAGACCTTTTCCAGATTGGCCGCCACCTCAGCTTTGTTCTTGCGGGTGTAGCCACCGGTGAGCAGGTTTTCTTCAATGGTGAGGTGGGCAAAGCAGTGCCGCCCTTCCATAACCTGCACCACGCCGCGCTGCACCAGCTGCGACGGCGAGAGGTTTTCGATGCGCTCGCCACGCAGTTCAATCGAACCTTTGGTGACTTCGCCACGTTCGCCCTGCAGCAGGTTGGAAACGGCGCGCAATGTGGTTGTCTTGCCTGCGCCATTGCCGCCCAGGATGGCTACGATCTTGCCCTCGGGCACATTGAGCGAGACCCCTTTGAGCACCAGGATCACGTGGTTGTAAATAACCTCGATACCGTTGACGTTGAGAACGATGTTTGTCGGTTCCATTGCGTTTTACCTTTTACCAATCGGAAGCACTGCACGCAGTGCTTCGGGTTGGGCTGTCATCCCAGCCGCCCCTTTGTCATTGCGGACTTGATCCGCAATCCAGGCAGGTGCCACTGCACACGCACCATGGATGCCGGATCAGGTCCGGCATGACATCCCAGAGGCCCAGGAATGACAAATGGATCAGGACTGGCAATCAGCCACAGTGCGGGCTTCCAGCTTCTTGTCTGCACCGTATTTGGCAGCTGTCGATTTGACCAACGGCTTCAGGATTTGCTCATCAGCCTGCATCCAGTCCGAGGTGAAGTTCCACTTCTTGCCATCCCACGTGTGGATGCGTGCCCAGTTGGCGCCCATGTGGTCCACACAGGAGGTGCTGACCGGGCGCATGACGCCAGCAAAGCCCAAAGCGTCGAGCTTCTTCTGGTCAAGGGCCAAATTCTCAAGACCCCAGCGTGCCTGTTCGCCGCTCACCCACTTGCCTTTGCCGAAGCGCTCCTGCGCCCGCTTCACGCCTTCAACGCCGAGCATCGCGCTCAGGGCGCCGCGCATGTAGAGGACCGAGCCGACTTCTTCCTTCGGACCCGTTCCCTGGCCTTTAGCATGAACCTCTTTCAGAATGTCCTGAGCCACTTTGGATTCCGGATGCGCGCCGTGCTGGAAGGTGACCGCGTTGTAGCCCTTGGCTCCTTCGCCCACATCTTTCACGTCAGGTTCCGCGCCAGACCACCAACCCCCGTACATCTTTTCGCGCGGGTAGCCGGTCGCCTGGGCTTCCTTCAGCGAGGTGGAATTCATGACCCCCCAGCCCCACAACAGAACGTAGTCAGGCTTGGCCTGACGAATTTGCAGCCATGTTGCTTTCTGGTCAACACCTGGTGCGGTGACCGGCAGCAACTGCAGGTTGAAACCATGGATGGCGGCGCGCTCCTGCAAGAGGGCGATCGGCTCCTTGCCGTAAGGACTGTCGTGGTAGACCAGCGTGATCTTCTTGCCCTTGAGTTTGTCCAGGCCGCCTTCTTTCTTGCCTATGGCCTGAATCAGCACGTCGGCTGCCAGCCAATAAGTGCCAACCAGCGGGAAGTTCCACTTGAATACGTTGCCATCCTGACTTTCACTACGGCCGTAACCTGCAGTGATCAGGGGTATCTTGTCGCCGGGAGCCTTCTCGGTCAGGGCGAAAGTAATGCCGGTGGAGAGTGGCTGGAACACGGTGGCACCGCCATTCTTTCCCTTCAGGCGTTCATAGCACTCGACGCCGCGCGCTGTGTCGTAAGCGGTTTCGCATTCTTCGTAACTGATCTTCACGCCGTTGATGCCGCCGCGGGCATTGACCAGTTTCAGGTAGTCGGCGTAACCGTTGGCCCAAGGCACGCCGTTGGGTGCATAGGCGCCAGTGCGATAGGGCAGTGCGGGGAAGAACTGCTCCTTGGGTTGCGCATAGGCAACGACACCGACAGTAGCGATCAGAGCCGCGACTGCAATTGTTTTAATTTTCATGCTTGTCTCCTGGGTAAGTAGCACGCTGGGTGCTGGGGTTAACGAAAAAAAACTCAATGCGGGAAGGGCCACAGTCGCAGCTTCTGCTTGCCGATGGACCACAACTTGGCCAGGCCGTGTGGCTCCACAATCAGGAACCAGACGATCAGGGCACCAAAGATGATCAATTCAGTGTGTGAAATACCTGCGGTCGAAATCTGGACGCCAACAAGGTCTCCAAGCAGCGGCAGAAACTGGTTCAGGGCAATCGGCAGGATCACGATGAACCCAGCACCAAAGAAGGCACCCATGATGGAGCCCATGCCGCCAATAATGACCATGAACAGCAACTTGAACGAAAGGTCCACGGAGAAAGCGGCAGGCTCCCATGAGCCCAGGTAGATAAAGCCCCACAGGGCACCGGCGACGCCGATGATGAAGGAACTGATGGCAAAAGCGCTGAGCTTGGCGTACATGGGGCGGATACCAATCACCGCTGCGGCCACGTCCATGTCACGGATCGCCATCCACTCGCGCCCTATGGCTGAGCGCACCAGGTTCTTCGCCAGCAGCGCCAGTACGACCAGAATGGTCAGGCACAAAAGGTACTTGGAAGTGGGGCTTTCAATGGGCATACCCAGAACCTGCAGACCTGATACCGAGACCGAACCCGACGGCGCGTCATTGGTGAACCATTTGATGCGCAAGAACATCCAGTCGCTGAAGAACTGCGCTGCCAGTGTGGCAACAGCGAGATACAAGCCCTTGACGCGCAGGCTGGGCAGACCAAACAGTATGCCGAAAGCACTCGCACACAGTCCACCCAGAATCAGTGCTATCAACAAGGGCATGCCTGGAAGCCGGACAAAGAAATTGAAGGCCGCGTAGGCGCCGACGGCCATGAAGGCGCCCGATCCGAGTGAAATCTGTCCGCAGTAGCCGACCAGAATATTGACGCCCAAAGCAGCCAGCGACATGATCAGAAAGGGAATGAAAATTGCCCGGAACATATAGCCGCTGCTGAGCATGGGTACCACGATGAAGGCCGCGGCGATGATCAGCAGGATGGCCCAGCGATCCTGCGTGATCGGGAAGATCTGCTGATCTGTCCGATAGCTGGTCTTGAATTGACCGTTTTCTCTGTAAAACATTGTTGCTTCTCGATGATCTTTTAGCTACGACACGCTGCGCTTAACTTTGCTTCGCAAAGTTAGTCTGCGCTGAAAAATAATGGATCGCGCATTTCATACGCGATCAATTATTTTTTCGCCGAACAGGCCTTGTGGCCGGAACAGCAGGAACAGCAGAGCCAACACGTAGGCGAACCAGATTTCAATACCACCGCCCACATAAGGTCCCAGAAACACTTCTGACAGCTTTTCGCCGACGCCGATGATGAGGCCGCCAATAATGGCGCCGGGCACTGAAGTCAGGCCACCCAGAATCACCACAGGCAGTGCACGCAGCGCCACGGTGGTGAGTGAAAACTGGACGCCGAGCTTGCTGCCCCAGATCATGCCGGCGACCAGGGCGACCACGCCGGCGACGCACCAGACGATGACCCAGATCCGGTTCAGCGGAATGCCAATGCTTTGCGCTGCCTGATGATCATCGGCCACCGCACGCAGTGCGCGACCGGTTGCGGTTTTCTGGAAGAACACGCTCAGCAGGGTCACCAAAATAGCCGCGATCAGGGCCGCATAGAGGTCTTCCTTGTTGATCAGTATGCCGCCGTCGAACAGGTTTTCGAAGGCCATGATGGGCTCTTTGGGCATGCCAACGTCAATCTTGTAGATGTCGCTACCGAATATGGTTTGCCCGATGCCGTCGAGAAAGTAGCTGATGCCCAGTGTGGCCATCAAAAGAGTGGTGCCTTCCTGATTGACCAGGTGGCGCAGCGCCAGTCGCTCGATCAGCCAGGCTACGACAAACATGATGATGCCCGCGATGACAAAAGCAGCCAGATTCGCGGCAATCGGATTGGTCATTCCGGTCCACACTGGAATCCATTCGGAAAATCGCGCCATGGCCAGGGCCGCAAACAGCACCATCGCACCCTGCGCGAAGTTGAATACGCCCGAGGCCTTGTAGATCAGCACGAAGCCCAGCGCCACCAGCGAGTAAAGCATGCCGGCCATCAGGCCGCCCAGCAGTGATTCAAGAAAGAATGCCATAGTTTGTCCTTAGTGACCGGTGCCCAGATAGGCGCTGATCACTTCTTCGTTATTGCGTACTTCGTCTGGCGTGCCATCGCCAATCTTCTTGCCGTAGTCCAGCACCACGACCCGATCTGAAATGTCCATCACGACGCCCATATCGTGTTCGATCAGGACCACGGTGGTGCCGAATTCTTCGTTCACATCGAGCACAAAGCGGCACATGTCCTGCTTTTCTTCGACGTTCATGCCGGCCATCGGTTCATCGAGCAGCAAGACCTGCGGCTCCATGGCCAGGGCACGCCCAAGGTCAACGCGCTTTTGCAGTCCGTAGGGCAATTGCCCGACCGGTGTCTTGCGGTGCGCCTGAATTTCCAGGAAATCGATGATGTGTTCAACCGCTTCGCGATGCATTTCCTCTTCGCGCTGAGCCGGGCCGATGCGCAGGGCCTGCCACAGCAAATTGCTTTTGATCTTCAGATTGCGCCCGGTCATGATGTTGTCGATGACGCTCATGCCCTTGAACAAGGCGAGGTTCTGGAAGGTGCGCCCGATCCCCATGACGGCGACCTGGTGACTGTCCATGTGGCTGAAGGCCTTGCCCCGAAAGGTGATGGAACCCTGCTGTGGTGTGTAGACCCCGTTGATGCAGTTGAGCATCGAACTTTTGCCGGCACCGTTTGGGCCGATGATGGCCCGGACTTCGTGCTCACGAACATTGAACGAGATGTCGGTCAAGGCCTTGACGCCGCCGAAGCTCAGGGAAATGTTGTTGACATCAAGAACGACGTCGCCAATTTGTTTTGTTGCCATGATTCTCAGTCGTGTATTCAGGCAGCCGCTTTGACCGGTGCAAAGGTCTTGGTGTCTTCAATCTTCAATGTGGCACTGACGCTGCCGGTGCGGCCATCTTCAAATTTCACCTGGGTTTCGATGAACTGTGTGGTCTTTCCACCGTACAGGGCATCGATCAGCACATCGTATTTTTCGGCAATGAAACCACGGCGAACCTTGTTGGTTCGCGTGAGCTCACCGTCGTCAGCATCAAGTTCCTTGTGCAGTACCAGAAAGCGGCTGACCTGCGAACCGGCCAGCAACACGTCCACGCTGAGGTCGGCGTTGACCTTTTCAACGCATTCCTTGATCAACTGGTAAACCTCTGGCTTCTGCGCCAGATCGGTATATCCGGCATAGGGAAGGTTGCGGCGTTCCGCCCAGTTGCCGACGGCATCAAAATCAATGTTGATCATGACGCAGACCTTCTCGCGGCCATCGCCGTAGGCCACAACTTCCTTGATGTGGGGAAAGAACTTGAGTTTGTTTTCGACGTACTTGGGAGCAAACATCGCACCATCGTTGGCACCCCCCTTGATGCGCCCGACATCTTTCACGCGGTCGATGATTTTCAGATGGCCATGGGCGTCGAGAAAACCGGCGTCGCTCGTGTGGTACCAACCATCGGCCGTCAGCACTTCAGCAGTCGCAGACGGATTCTTGAAGTACTCTTTGAGCAAACCGGGTGACTTGACCAGAATCTCGCCGTTCTCGGCGACCTTGATTTCAACGCCGGCACAGGGCACGCCGACGGTGTCAGCGCGTGCCTGGTTATCGGGTTGCAGACAGACGAAAACGGCGGTTTCGGTGGAGCCGTAGAGTTGCTTGAGGTTGATGCCGATGGAGCGGTAGAAACTGAACAGGTCCGGGCCGATGGCTTCGCCAGCGGTGTAGGCGACCCGCACCCGGCTCATGCCAAGGTTGTTCCGCAAGGGCCCGTAAACAAGCGCATTGCCCAGAGCGTACAGAATCGAATTGGCGAGGCCGATGGGCTTGCCGTCCATGCGCGTGGGTCCAACGCGTTGTGCGACGCCCATGAAGTAGTGAAACATGCGGCGTTTCAGCGCGCCGGCATCTTCCATCCGGATCATGACGCTCGTGAGCAGGCCTTCAAAGACCCGGGGCGGGGCGAAATAGTAGGTGGGTCCGACTTCTTTCAGATCGATCGTCACTGTGGCTGCCGACTCCGGGCAATTGACAACATAGCCGCACGAGAGCCACTGCGCATAGCTGAAAATATTTTGACCGATCCAGGCTGGCGGCAGGTAGGCCAGCACGTCCTCGGAATGGGTCAACTTGTCAAACTCGGCACCGGCGCGTGCCCGGTTGAGCAAGGAGTCGTGGGTATGCACGACTCCCTTCGGGTTGCCTGTCGTGCCCGACGTAAAGAACATGGCGGCCACATCCGTCGGTTTGCTCTGATCAACCTCTGCCTTTAGAAAACCAGGGTTCTGTGCAGCAAAGGCCTTGCCGGCGGCAAGCAGGTCATCCAGCGATGCGAGACCGGGCTCATCGTAATTGCGCAGACCACGTGGATCGTCAAAGTAAATGTGACTCAGCTGTGGACATTCATCACGGATCTCCAGCAACTTGTCGACCTGCTCCTGATCTTCCGCAAAGGCGAAACGCACATCCGCGTTGTTGATGGGAAATACGCACTCGGGCGCCGCTGCATCCTGATACAGCGGGACGGGGATGGCTCCAAGCGATTGAACTGCCAGCATGGTGGCGTACAGGCGGGGTCGGTTGGCGCCAATGACGATCATGTGCTCATGGCGACGCAAGCCTGCCAGATGCAGACCGCATGCCAGTTCTGTCACCAGCGCCGCCAGGTCGGCCCAGGTCAGCGCCTGCCAGATGCCGTATTCTTTCTCGCGCATGGCAGGCTCTGTCGGCCGTTGCGCGGCGTGATTGAGAAGAAGTTGAGGAAATGTGGTCTGCATCCCGGTGCCCAGCTATTCGAATGGGGTGAATAATAGACATTCATTTGACGTCAAGTTGTCGTTTGGACGACAATCTCGACATTTCCGGGTAGGTGTTTTCCCTGCACTTTTGGGCCGCCCACGGGAGGAAAGCCAGGTAGCAATGCAATTTGACAAGTCCCTGCATCAGCGCAGACGCTCTTTGACGACTGTGGAACTCGACGCCATTCCATGGATTCATCTGCTGACGTCTTTCGAGCGGGGCCGTGCCGTGGAAGATCTCAAGATCACTGACGCGAGTCCGGGTGACTATGTGTGTCGAATGGGACGCCCCGTGACCTATTGGTTTGGCGTGATCGATGGCTTGCTAAAGATGAGCAGTGACAACGCCGAGGGTCAAACCATGACCTTCACCGGTGTGCCACCAGGCGGCTGGTTTGGCGAAGGCACTGCGTTGAAGCGCGAAAGCTATCGCTACAACATTCAGGCACTGCGCAAAAGCATGGTGGCTGGACTGCATGTGGATACCTTTCATTGGTTGTTGGATCATTCGATTGGATTCAACCGCTTTGTCATGAATCAACTTAACGAGCGGCTTGGTCAATTCATCGCGGCTCGTGAGATCGACCGGATGAACAACCCTGATATTCAGGTCGCGCGCAGCCTGGCGGCCCTTTTCAATCCGGTCCTGTATCCGGGCGTTGGCGAAGTTCTGCGCATTACGCAGCAGGAATTGGCGTATCTGGTGGGGCTGTCGCGCCAGCGTGTCAACGAAGCGTTGAACACTTTGGCCGAGCAGGGGTCGATTAAAGTTGAGTATGGAGGACTGAGGGTTCTGGACTTGCAAGCCTTGCGCGCCACGGTCTTTGTGGTCAAACCCGTTGTTTAATAGAGGTGGATCGAATCAGGTCCGGTCCGGATCAAAACACAAGGAGATTTCAATGAGTTCAGGTGTCGCTGGTTTTTCCCGCCGCTCGATTGCGGCGGTGGCTGGCTTGGCCATGCTCTGCGTTGCCAGTCATGTCGCAGCACAATCTGCCTGGCCAAGCAAGCCGGTCAGGATCGTCGTTCCCTTCGCGCCCGGCGGCACGACCGACATTCTGGCCCGTGCCGTGGCTCCCGAACTGTCCAGAGTGTTCGGGCAATCCTTCCTTGTTGACAACCGGGCGGGCGCTGGCGGTAACCTTGGTGCCGACATTGTGGCCAAGGCTGCTCCTGATGGCTACACCTTGCTGATGGGTACCGTTGGCACGCATGGGATCAACAAGGCGCTCTATAGCAGGCTGCCCTACGACCCGCAGAAAGACTTCGCGCCCATCACCCTGGTGGCAGGTGTGCCCAACGTGATGGTGATGAATGCGGACAAGGCCAGGACCTTGGGTATCAATACGGTGCCGGACTTTATCAAGTACGCCAGGGCACATCCGGGTCAACTCAATATGGCCTCCAGCGGCAACGGAACTTCGATTCACCTGGCGGGCGAGTTGTTCAAGACGATGACGGGTACGTTCATGACCCACATTCCCTATACCGGTTCCGGCCCGGCCATGATGGGCATGGTCTCGGGTACGGTGGATGTGATGTTTGACAACCTGCCTTCGTCCATGGCGCAGATCAAGGGTGGCAAGCTCAAGGCGTTTGCGGTCACAAGTTCCCAGCGTTCAGCCGCCTTGCCGGACCTGCCGACCATTGAGGAGGCAGCCAAACTCAAGGGGTACGAGGCGAGCAGCTGGTTTGGCTTGCTCGCGCCGGCAGGCACGCCGGCGGATATCGTCCTGCGAATACAACAGGAGACAGCTAAAGCGCTCAGTCTGCCAGGCATCAAGGAAAAGTTGTTGGCGCAAGGTGCCATTCCCAGCGGCAATACGCCGCAGGAGTTTGCCGCCCTGATTGACGCTGAAATAAAGAAATGGGCGCCGGTGGTCAAAGCTTCCGGGGCCAGGGTCGACTAGGGACGACCCGTTCAAACGCCCCAGACTATGGCCTGGCCAGCCTTTTCGCAGCGCTGTAGCATCTCGATAAAAGGCAGGGCGCGCTGGCGCAACGAGATGGCCTCAAAGCGCGGTGGTGGCAGATTGTGCGCGAGCGCATCCGCCAGGGCAGCTTTTCTGTCGGCAGCTTCCTGTGCAACCGCCGCTGCCAACGCCACCAGCGCAGCTGGCATTTGCTCCGGCAGGATGATGCCTTTGTCGGCGTCACTGCCGTTGCTGGTGTCGTCGATTTTGCCGATGATCTCCAACACGCGGCGTCCGTTGGGCTGCAGCATGATGAGGTCGCCCGTGACTTTGGATTTGAATTTATAGAGCATAGGAGTAATCAAGTGGCCGATCTTCACATCTTGCGCCATCACACATTGGGATTGCAGGCAGCACGAAAACTCGCCTTTCAATGGGCTGAACAGGTCGAAAAAGATTTCAGCATGACTTGCACTTACGAAGAGGGAAAGAGCGCCGATAAGGTCTGCTTTGTACGGACCGGCGTGGAGGGCACTCTGACGGTCACCAAGGACCGATTCGAACTCAAGGCCAGACTCGGCTTTCTGGTTGGTGCCTTCAAGGGCAGGATCGAGAGCGAGATCGTGAAGATGCTCGATGACATGCTGCCTGTCGCCGCTCCCGCAAGACTCGACCGGGTCAGAAAGAAGTCGTAACAGCCAGGTCGGATTGTCAGCTCAGCGATTCAATCAGGTCGATGTACTGCTGCATCGCGTCCTGGTTGCTCGTGCCCTTGAACCCGTTCCAGGCATCCCATTTGGCGCGTCCCACCATGTCGCCGAAACCAGGCTTCTTTTCCGCATTGTCGCCAGTGCTGGCCTGCTTGTACAGGGCATAGATCTTGAGCAACGTAGCGTTGTCGGGGCGCTCCGTGAGCTTCTTTGAATTGGCGACGGCAGCGTCGAATTTTGCTTGCAAGTCAGACATGGTTTCTCCGGATCAGATGGTTACCCAGCACACTTGGGGTATGTGCGCAGTATCTTACTTTCGGTTTTGGCCACAAAATAGGGGGCCTTCCCGAAGAATCAGTCTTTTGTCATAGTTTTCTCGAATCTGGAGTTCTTGATGGTTACTCGAATTAGCGCGAAAGGCGTCACGCGGCCAGTGACTGACGCCGTGCTTCCCGCCGCAAAAATGGCACAAAAGTCCGTTCGCCGGGCTGCGCGCGTGGTCCAGAAGAATGTTACCGATGCGGTCGGCGGGACTTTAGGCTTGACCGGCGAGCGCATGAGCAAGGTTGACACCGCCTGGTTGCGTATGGATTCACCGAGCAATTTGATGATGATTGTCGGCGTCTGGATTCTGCGGCCAGGAGTCAGCTACAAGGCGGTTTGTGAGCGCATAGAGGAGCGCCTGCTCAAGTATCCGCGCTTTGGCCAGCGAGTGCAGCAGGACGCCGCCGGGGCTACCTGGGTCACGGACCACGGATTTGATATCAAGAGGCATGTGGTTGTTGAGAAACTCGGCGCCAAGTCCAAGGGACGTGAGCAGCAGGCCTTGCAGGACCGCCTGGCCGAACTTGCCGTGCAGCCGCTGGACATGAATCGTCCCTTGTGGCAGTTTCATCTGGTGGAGCATTACCAGGGCGGCTCTGCCTTGCTGGTTCGCATCCACCACTGCATCGCTGATGGCATCGCGCTGATTTCTGTCACGCAGTCGCTCGTGGACGGCGGTGCCATGCCGCCTCAGCGCAAACCCAGGACAGCGCATTCGGCCGGCCTGGAGGGGGCTGAAGACTGGTTGATGGACACGCTGGTCAAGCCTTTCACTGATGTGACGGTGAAAGCGCTGGGGGCTGCGGGTGAGGGCGCGGCAAATGCCGTGGGCATGATGATGGGCCCGCAAAGAGGTATGGAAAAGGGCGTGGCTGGTTCGGTCGAGTTGGCCAAGATGGTCTATCAGGTGCTGCGCGATGGAGCCGCCCTGGCGTTGATGCCGGATGACTCGCCGACGCGCCTCAAGGGCATTCCGGGGCAGTGCAAGCGCGTCGCCTGGTGTGAGCCTATTCCGCTGGAAGAAGTCAAGGCTGTGGGTCGTGCACTGAACTGTTCCATCAATGACATTTTGCTCAGTTGCGTCGCTGGCGCCATAGCCGAGTACCTGAAATCCTTTGGCGATGATGTGGCCGGCAAGGAAATACGGGCCATGGTGCCTGTGAATCTGCGTCCCCTGGAGGAGGCCTACAAATTGGGCAACCGGTTTGGCCTGGCGCCGGTGGTCTTGCCCATTGGCTTAGAGAATCCGGTCGAGCGCGTGTATGAAGTACGGCGCCGCATGAGCCAGTTAAAGGGCAGCATGCAGCCCCTGATGGCATTTGGCTTGCTGTCTGTGGCCGGCTTGCTGATCAAGCCGGCACAGGACGCCATGCTCAGCTTGTTCTCCAAGAAGACCACTGCTGTCATGACCAATGTTCCGGGGCCGCGCGAGAAACTGCAATTTTGTGGCTCGACTCTTGAGCAAAGCCTGTTCTGGGTGCCTCAGTCAGGGACCGTCGGTCTGGGCGTCTCGATACTGAGCTATGGTGGTGGTGTGCAGTTTGGCGTGATCAGCGATTCGACGCTGTGCCCCGAACCGCAGAAAATCATCGATCAGTTCGACCCGGAATTTGCCAAACTGGCCATGGTGACCTTGATGCTTCCGTGGAGCGAGTGAGGCTCAGTCGTCCAGTTCGCCTTTAGCCAATTCGATATCAAGCCGCTCCGTGGCATCAACCGGTTTGGCGGTCGCCGCTTGCTGGTAAAGGCGGGTCGCTTCCTTGATCATCCTGTCGCCTTCAAGCATCAGCATGGCGTTGGCATATTCAATCATGCCGATGGTCGACTCAAAGTTCAATTTGAGCGCTTGTTGCAGCAGGGCCAGCCCGGTATCTTTCCTGGCGCCGTAAGTCATGCTGCCAATCAGTGAGCCAACCTTGTCGATCACTTCGGCATGAAAGGTCCCCAGGGCAATGTGGGCATCGGCGTGATTCGGTCGCAAGCGGATCACGTCTTCGAGTGAGCCCTTGACCTTGCTGCCGAGCCCCTGTGCCAGGGCCTTCGCTACGCTGATGCCCTGGCTATAGCGGCTCAGCGCGTAGGCATGCCAGTACAGGGCGCTTGCATCCATTGGATCTTCCTGCACTTGTGCAGCGGCGCGTTGTGCCACTTCCTGGTAAAGGTCAAGCCTGGTCTTTTCCTGCTTTTCCAGATAGGTGGCGTAAATGCACGCCGACTTGTTGGCTACAGCCAGACCTGCGCCGCCAATCTTGAGACCAAGCTCCATCGCTTTCTCGAATTCGCCGCTGTGAAACAGGGCCCAGGCTTGCAGCACCTTGGCATCAGTGGGAAGGGGCTCGGCATCGCCCGCGTGCAAGCGGGACCAGTATTTCCTGACGCTTGCAGCGTCAAAGACATACTCGCCTGCATAGGGAAAGGCGGTCCAGTTGGCCATGCTTGTCTCCGGTGCCTGTTGGGCTACTTGTCGTCATTATTGTAGGCGCCAGCCAACTTGAGTAAATGGTTTCGCTGGCTCGGTTCCAGATACGGCACCAGCAGGTTCAACACATGATGCGCGCCTCGTAGCAGGGCTGACTGTGCGTTTTCGGTTTCGAGTGCGCGACGCGGATCGCGAACATATTCAAAACTCAACCAGTACGTCAATACGACCACCATGCTGGTGGCGGTGGCCTCTACTTCACGCGAATCGATGGCAATGGCACCCGAACGACTCATGCTGTCGAGCAAGGCCTTCACCGCGCGGGTCTTGTTTTTCAGAACCGCCTGAAAATGCGTCTCAAGGCGCCTGTTCTTGCTCAGCAGGTCGTTCAAATCCCGGTACAGGAAACGGTATTGCCAGATC
>JBAXNI010000075.1:0-14207 GCA_037133835.1 Comamonadaceae bacterium
ACTCAAGCCGCAAAGCGGCGCGCTGCCATCTCCAGCAAACCGACAAATATCAGGTTGTCAACCAGTTCGAATCGCAGCGACATGCTGGGCGCCATCTTCCAGCCGGCGCCACCGGTCATGATGCATTTGGGCTCAACGCCGCAGTGGCCGCGCACGTGCTGCACCATGCGCTCGACGGCGCCGGCAATGGCGTAGGTACCGCCACTGGTCAGCGCGTCGCTGGTGTTGGTCGGAAATTCGCGCACATCACCGGTTGGCACATGCAGACCTGCGGTGCCCGATTCCAGCGCGCGCAGCATGATGCCATGGCCCGGCAGGATCAGTCCACCAAGGAACTTGCCGTCAACGTCAATTGCGTCCACCGTGACAGCCGTACCGACCATGACGACCACCAGCGGCCGCGCCGCTCCCTGAGCCAGCGCGCAATGCCAGGCGCCGATCATTGCCACCCAACGGTCCGCACCGAGTCGCGCCGGATAGTCGTAACCGTTGCTGATACCGGCCTCCGCATTGCTCGAAACCACCCACTGCGCCGATACATCCCAAATCTCCATTTGCTCCTCGACGCGGCGCCTGACGGCGTCGCCCGCCACCACGCAACCCAGCATGCGATCCGGTGCTGGTAGCGCGGCCCAGGCGCCTTCAGCCAGCTTGTCGATGTTGTCAAGGAACTCAGCCCCCTGCGCCAGCACGGCTGCGTTCGCATGAGGGTTCTGGTACAGAGCCCACTTCAGTCGGGTGTTGCCGACATCGATTGCCAGAAATTTCATGGCGTGATTATGATGGCGAAATCATGTCCATCACCGAACTACCTGCTCACGCCCTGTCGCGCGCGATTCATGCGCGGGAGGTTTCCTGCCGCGAAGTGATGCAGACTTACCTGCAGCGCATCGATGCCGTCAATCCACGCTATCAGGCGCTGGTGAGCCTGCAGGACCCCGAGCATTTACTGCAGCAGGCTGACATGCGCGATGCGCAACTGGTGCGCGGCGAGTCCATGGGCTGGATGCATGGCATGCCGCAGGCGATCAAGGATCTGGCCAGCACGAGCGGCATTGCGACCACACTGGGCTCACCCCTGATGCGCAGCTATGTGCCGCAGCAGGACGGTTTGATGGTGCAACGCATGAAGGCCGCCGGCTGCATCATCGTTGGCAAAAGCAACACGCCGGAATTCGGCCTGGGTTCGCACACCTTCAACGAGGTGTTTGGCGTCACGCGCAACGCTTACGACGCTACGCGCTCGGCCGGTGGCAGCAGCGGCGGAGCCGCCGTGGCGCTGGCGCTGCATTTGCTGCCCGTGGCCGATGGTTCGGATTTCATGGGAAGTCTGCGCAACCCGGCAGGCTGGAACAATGTTTTTGGTTTGCGACCCAGTCAGGGCCGCGTGCCGATGTGGCCAGCCACCGATGTGTGGGTCAGCCAGTTGGGCACGGAAGGTCCGATGGGGCGCACGGTTCAGGATGTCGCGCAGTTGCTGGCGGTGCAATGCGGGTTTGATGCGCGTGTGCCGCTTTCACTGGCCGATGGAGTTGATTTCACGCAAACGCTGGATGGGCTTGACTGCAAGCAGTTGCGCATCGGCTGGCTGGCCGACCTCGACGGCTATCTGCCGATGGAGAGCGGCATCTTGAGCGTTTGCGAGCAGGGCTTGCGCCGGTTCGAGTCTTTGGGCTGCGCGGTGCAGTCCCTGCAACTGGGTATTGCGCCCGAACCCATCTGGCAGGCCTGGCTGGTCTGGCGCCGCGCGCTGGTGGCCAGTCGCATTGCACCGTTTTTGTTGAAACCGAAGAACCGCGAACACATCAAGCCTGAAGCTTTGTGGGAGTTCGATCAGGCGGCGCAACTCAGCGGCACCGACTTTCTGCGCGCCAGCGTGCAGCGGACGTCTTTTTACCAGCACCTGCTGACGCTGTTCCAGACCCATGACTTTCTGGCGCTGCCGGTGTCCCAGGTCTGGCCATTTGATGCGGCGCAGCGCTGGCCGAGCCAGATCCATGATGTGGCAATGGACACCTATCACCGCTGGATGGAGGTGGTCATTTACGCCACGTTTGCCGGACTGCCCTGCATCAGTGTGCCGGTGGGTTTTGATGAGCGCGGCCTGCCTATGGGCATGCAACTGATAGGCAAGCCGCGTGGCGACTTTGAGTTGCTGCAACTGGCGCACGCCTACGAGCAGGCAGCGCAGGATGTTCTGGCGCGCCGACCCGCTGTGTCGTAGTCAGCCCTGGCGCCAGGGTAGTCCGTGAAAGCGCCAGCCACTCACATGACCGCGTTGCGCAAGTGCGTCGGGGTTGCCCTCAAAGCCTTCGAGAATGTTGTAGGCCTGCAGACCCAGTTGCGTGGCGCGTTGCGCGGCAGCAATGGATCGCACACCGCTGCGGCATAGCAGCACGACTTTCGTGTCTTTCGGGACGGCGGCCAGAAGTGCCTGGTCAAAGTTGTTGTTGGTGACCATTCCGGGCCACTGCTTCCAGGGGATGTGAACGCAGCCCGGCACAAAGCCTACCCATTCGAGTTCGGCCGTGCTGCGTACATCCACCAGCACGGCCTCGCCCGCCTGCCACCAGTCAAATGCCGTTTGGGGCGTGACGTCGCCCGCATAGTCCTGTGCCATCGCTAGACGATCTTCACGCTCAGGTTGGGCAGGCCGTCGATGTGCATCTCGATCACATCGCCGACCACCACCGGGCCGACGTTTTCTGGCGTACCCGAGTAAATAATGTCGCCCGGAAACAATTCAAACGCCTCGGACAGGTTGGCAATCTGCTCGGCCACCGACCAGATCATCTGGTTCAGGTTGGCGCTCTGTTTGGTTTGTCCGTTGACCTTGAGCCAGATCGCGCCCTGCGTGAAGTGGCCGATCTGCGCCAGCTTGTGAATCGCGCCAATGGGCGCGGACTTGTCAAAACTCTTGCCGATCTCCCAGGGCTTTTTCTGGTCCCCCATGAAGCGTTGCAGGTCCCGGCGTGTCATGTCCAGACCGAGCGTGTAACCGTAAACATGTTCGAGCGCCTTGGCAACAGGAATGTTGCGTCCGCCTTTGCCGATGGCCGCTACCAGTTCGGCTTCGTAGTGGTAGTTCTTGGTCAGGCTCGGGTAGGGGTGATCCGCCACGGTGCCGGTCGCCACATACTGGATGGCATCGGTCGGTTTCTGGAAAAAGAAGGGCGGCTCACGCGTCGGGTCAGAACCCATCTCGCGCGCATGCGCCGCGTAGTTGCGACCGATGCAGTAAATGCGGCGTACTGGAAAAAGGTCGTCGGTTCCGACGATCGGAATGTAAGTGGCGGGAACCGCAAACGGTGTCTTGACTGCTTGCTGTGCAACGCCGGGCGTGGCGCAGCCCAGCATGGCACCGGTGCTGAGCAAGGCAGAGCCTTGAAAGAAATTGCGTCTGTCCATGGCGTGTCTCCTGGTTCTGGCGGCCAGTTTATCCCGTGATTGAACAGGGGGAGTCGCGCAGGTGATTAAAAGCCGTTTCCATCAAGGGTTTTCACTGAGAAACGCATGCCGCTATCGCTACACAATCCTGGGTGGAGCGGTCCTTCACTGTTCTGATCATCACATAACTACCAGGAGACTCGCATGAAATTTGTGCGAAATTTGGCTTTCAGTTCCGTCGCCCTCGCCGTCGCCGCCATGAGCTTTGCGGCCGACAACATCAAAATCGGCCTGCAAGGCCCGTTGACCGGTGGATCGAGCCCGATGGGCGTTTCCATGCGCGACGGCGCCAAACTGGCTGTTGCGGAAATCAACGCCAAGGGTGGCGTGCTTGGACGCAAAATTGAAATGATTGAGCGCGACGACGAGGCCAAGAATGAACGCGGCGTGCAGATCGCACAGGAATTGATCAACAAGGAAAAAGTGGTCGCCACGGTCGGCTATATCAATTCCGGCGTTGCGCTGGCCTCGCAGCGTTTTTACCAGGAAGCCAAGATTCCTGTCATGAACAACGTGGCCACGGCCACCGCGATCACCAAGCAGTTTGCTGATCAACCCGAGAACTATGTTTTCCGCAATTCGGCCAATGACACCATCCAGTCGGCCATGATTGTTCAGGAACTGGTTGACCGGCGCAAATTCACCAAGGTCGCGATCCTGGCGGACTCAACCAATTACGGCCAGCTCGGTCGTGAAGATCTGGAAAAGGCGCTGGCTGCCAAAGGTATCACCGCCGTTGCCATTGAAAAGTACAACATCAAGGACGTCGACATGACGCCGCAACTCCTCAAGTCGAAGGAGGCAGGTGCACAGGTTGTCATTACCTACGGTATCGGCCCGGAACTGGCGCAGATTGCCAACGGCATGATCAAGCTCGGGTGGAAGGTTCCGATGATGGGTTCGTGGACGCTGTCCATGGGTAATTTCATTGACAACGCGGGCGCCAATTCCGTCGGCGCCACGATGCCACAGACGTTCATCCAGGAGCCCAATACGCCCAAGCGCAAGAGCTTCATTGAAGCCTATCAGAAGGCCTACAAAGTGACCCGGATTTCTTCTCCGGTGTCAGCGGCACAGGGCTACGATTCGGTGTACCTGCTGGCCGCTGCGATCAAGCAGGCTGGTTCGACCGACGGTCCCAAAGTGCTTGCCGCACTGGAAGACTTGAAGACGCCGATTGAAGGCGTGGTCACCACCTATGACCATCCGTTCTCCAAGACAGACCATGAAGCCATTACCATCAACATGGCGGTGATCGGCAAAGTCGAGGACGGCAGGGTCCTCTATGCCTATGACGAAGACAAGAAGAAGGGTGGCGAGATTCGCACCAAGGCCGTCAAGAAGTAGGCGCGGTCTGCAGACGCTCCTGTGTGAAATGGAAAGCCGGGACCCTCCCCGGCTTTTTTGGTATGCGGGGCGAGGGCGAGGGGTTCACCTGGTTTTGATTCGAGGTTAGGCATGGAAATTTTCTTGCAACTGATCTACAGCGGCATTGCGCTGGGCATGATTTATGGCGTCATTGCGTTTGGCTACCAGTTGACGTTTGCGACTTCGGCAACCTTGAATTTTGGTCAAGGCGAGTCCTTGATGCTGGGTGCACTGGTGGGGCTGTCACTGGCCGGCACGATTCACGGTGGGCCCTACCTCAACTACTGGGTGATGATTCCCATTGTGGCGGTCTTCGGTGCTGCGCAGGGTGCCCTGGTGGAGTGGATTGGCGTGCGTCCGGCCATCAAGATCAAGAGCGAATTCGGCTGGATCATGTCGACCATCGCCCTGGCCATCATTTTCAAGAATGTGGCTGAAAACATCTGGGGCAAGGACGACCTGAAGTTTCCATCGCCTCTGCCGGAGATGCCCATGAAACTCTTTGGTGCCAACGTATTGCCGATGGAAATCGTCGTGGTCGTGGGTGCCCTGGCGATGATGGCGATGGTTGAGATCTTCAACCGCAAGTCGATTTACGGCAAGGCTGTGGTGGCAACTTCCAATGACCGAGATGCGGCCTCGCTGATGGGCATCAACACCGGTGCCGTGATTACTTTCTCCTACGCCCTGTCGTCCGTGACGGCCGCCGTGGCGGGTGTGCTGGTGGCGCCACTGACACTGACCGGCGCCACCATGGGATCGGTGCTCGGCCTGAAGGCCTTTGCCGTTGCCATCATCGGTGGACTGACCTCCGGCGTAGGTGTGATTGTGGGCGGACTGATTCTCGGTATCGCCGAGACCACCACCGGCTATTACATCTCCACGGGTTACAAGGATGTGCCCGGGTTGGTGCTCCTGCTGCTGGTGCTGGCGATCAAGCCGGCCGGGCTCTTTGGCAAGATGGCCATCAAGAAGGTTTGACGGATACAGGCAAGCATGAAAACCAAAAGTAAATCCTATCTTCTGATGGCGCTGGGTCTGGCAGCACTGGGACTGTTTCCGGTGCTGGTGCCCAATCCCTACTACGTTCATCTGGTTGAAACCATCCTGATCTATGCGATCCTGCTGTTCGGGCTGGACATTGTGGTTGGCTACACGGGTCAGGTTTCGCTGGGGCATGCCGGCCTGTTCGGCGTCGGCTCTTACACCGCCGGTGTGCTCTTCTTCAAGCTGGGCTTGCCATTCATTCTTGTCATTCCGGCTGCCATTGGCGTGACTGCGGTGTTTGGTGCAGTGCTGGCCTTGCCGGCGCTGCGCGTGACAGGTCCCTACCTCGCCATGGTCACTCTGGCTTTTGGCACGATCATTCAGATTCTCATCAATGAGATGACTTTCCTGACCGAAGGTCCGATTGGCATCAAGGTTCCCAAGCCCGTGTTTTATGGTCACAAACTCAATGAAGTGGAGTACTTCTATCTGGTTGCGGTCCTGATGGTGCTGGCGCTCGTGGTGGTGCATCGCATCCTGAAATCGCATCTGGGGCGCGCCTTTGAAGCACTGCGTGACAGCCCGGTGGCGTGTGACTGCATGGGTGTATCGGTCTACGCTCACAAGGTCTATGCCTTTGTCATCAGTGCCGGTCTGGCCGGTCTGGCTGGCGCTCTCTATACCTACTCGGAAGAGTACATCTCGCCCAACACCTACAACTTCGAATTGACCATCATGTTCCTGCTGGCGGTCATCATGGGTGGGCGCAAGACCCGCTCCGGTGCCTTGATCGGCGCCGTGATCGTGGTGATGTTGCCCAGTCTGTTGTCGGACATTGAACTCTTCCGCAAGATCGCGACCGTACTCGCCGTCGCCGTAGGCGGCATGGCCATCTACAACTACCTGAAGAAGACCAGGACGGTGCGCGAACTGGCAGTGCCGGTGCTGGCCACGACGGCCATGGCCATGTTCTCGTTTCAGCTTGAAAACATCACCGATTGGCGCCTCACCATTTTTGGCCTGATGACCCTGTTTGTGGTCTATTACCTGCAGGATGGGGTGGTCGGATTTGCGCGTGAACTGTTCTTGCGCTTTGCCAAGCCTGCTGCAGAGGAACGCAGCAGCGCCAGTGCCGTGCGGGCCTGGAGCACCGCCCACGCAGCGGCAGGGCAGGGTGCTGGTGTGTTGCTCGATGCAAAGCAGGTCTTGATGCAGTTTGGTGGGCTCAGGGCGCTCAACATGGTGGACTTGCAGGTCGTGCGTGGCTCCATCCACGGCCTGATCGGGCCCAACGGTTCGGGCAAGAGCACGATGATGAATGTGCTGACCGGAATCTATCAGCCGACGTCGGGTCAGGTGCAGTTCAACGGGCTATCGGTTGCCGGTCAGACGCCATCCAGAATCGCCCTCTCTGGTATTGCGCGGACTTTCCAGAATGTCCAGCTGTTCGGCGAGATGACGGCCACTGACAACGTGTTGGTGGGTTTGCATCACGTTTACAAAAGCAATATCCTCGACGTGGCGCTTGGCACGCCGCGCTACCAGCGCGAAGACGCTGCAGCGCGCGAGCAGGCGGCCAGTCTGCTGAGCTTTGTCGGTTTGACCGACATGGCCGAGGAGCAGGCGAGAAACCTCCCGTATGGCAGGCAGCGTCTGCTGGAAATTGCGCGTGCCCTGGGCCTGAATCCGAGTTTGCTGCTGCTGGATGAACCGGCGGCTGGTTTGCCTCCGGCGGACTTGCCCGAACTGATGAAGATGGTGCAGAAGATCCGCGATCATGGCATTACCGTGATCCTGATCGAGCACCATATGGACGTGGTGATGGGCATTTCCGACACCGTGTCAGTGCTCGACTTTGGTCAGAAAATTGCAGAAGGCAAACCGGCCGATGTGCAACGCGATCCGGCGGTGATTGAGGCCTACCTGGGTGGCAGCGCAGATGCGCACTGATTGCAAAGAAGATCCATCATGCTGACCATTGAAAATTTACAAGCTGGCTATGGCAAGGTGCAAGTGCTGCACGGAATATCGATCAATGTGCCTAAGGGCAAGATCGTCACGTTGATTGGCTCAAACGGCGCTGGCAAGACCACCACCATGCGTGCCATTTCGGGCATGATCAAGCCCGAAGCTGGTCGCATCACGCTGGCGGGGCAGGACATTACCGGCCTGGCGTCGCACCAGATCGCCAAGCGTGGCCTGGCTCACTCGCCCGAAGGCCGGCGTGTTTTCCCGACGTTGAGCGTGCTCGACAACATCCGCATGGGAGCGTTTGTGCGCTATACCAATGCGCGGCCCAGGGGCGATGTCGAGTCCGATCTGGAAAAAGCGCTCGAGATGTTTCCACGCCTGAAGGAGCGCACGCATCAGCTGGCGGGTACCCTGTCCGGCGGCGAGCAGCAAATGCTGGCGATGGCACGCGCCGTCATGCTCAACCCTGAGGTGTTTCTGCTGGACGAACCATCCATGGGTCTGGCACCCATTCTCGTTGAGGAAGTGTTTCATACCATTTCGCGGCTCAAGAGCCAGGGTGTGACGATGCTGCTGGTTGAGCAGTTTGCCGCCGCGGCCCTGAAGGTGGCGGACTACGGCTATGTGCTTGAAAACGGCCGCATCTCGGTTCACGGACCGGCGGACCAGCTCAAAGATGACCCTGCCGTCAAGGCTGCCTATCTGGGGGGGTAAGCAGCACGTCAGCGTTGGCGGGGCGGGGCTTCAATCGCCATCAATCCACCACTGCAAACAACATCAACCCGATGGCCCCGGCGACACCGATCGGGATGCCAAAGCGCTCCACCCTGGAGACGGCATCACCGGCAATCACTTCGACCGGCACCGTGGTCAGTTCCACCACGCGGTTGGTGACCGATGCTTCGAGCATGCGTGTAAGCGAGTTCTTGCGTGCTGTAGCCATCACAATATGATCACAGCCCAGACGCCGAGCCGTCTCGGTTATCACTTCCGCCTTTCGACCCATCTCGACGTGGACACTGTACGTGACGTTGGCGGCATCGAGTATCCGGCGGATCGGCTTGAGTGCCTTTGCGGCTTCGTCACGGCGGTAACTGTCCCGACTCTTGCGATTGACGAACTGCGCGACGTGTCTTGAGAAAGGGGTCTGAACGTTCAACAAGTGAACCTCGATCGGCCCATTTTGCTGAATCTCATTGATGACATGCCGCACCGCGTGCTGCGCGTTGTGCGAGCCATCTACCGGAACAAGTACCTTCTTCATGATGCTTTCTCCTTCAAAGTTGTTCGACGTTTCCGATTCCGCTGCTCTTTGCAGCTTCAGTGCCGCCAACCTGGTACTGATTCGCGACTCCAGGCGATGGTGGTTTTCCAGGAACCCTGTCCACAGGACACCGAAAACGGTGATGAAATAGACCAGCGGCACTGTGAGGATGTAGGCGCCAAGAGCGTCCTTCAGAGCCGGTTCAGAGGTCATCATCTTGGCAGCAGTGAAGGCAAGAACACCGGCGCCCAGATACACCAGAGCAGGGTAGCGCTCGACGTATTTCAACAGGATACTGCTGCCCCACACCAGGATCGGGATGCTGATCAGTAGACCCAGAATCACCAGCAGGAAACTCCCGTGGGCTGCTCCGGCGACGCCCAGAACGTTGTCCACTCCCATGACCATGTCGGCCACCACAATCGTTCTGATGGCAGCCCAAAACGTGCTTGCAGGCTTGATGCGTGCTGGCTCCCCGCTCTCATGCTCGGGTATGAGCAGCTTGTAGGCGATCCAGATCAGCATGGCGCCACCGGCGAAGAGCAACCCCGGAAACTGCAGCAGCCACACAACCATCAGAGTCAACAGGCTGCGGACAATGACCGCGCCAGCTGCTCCGAAGATCATGGCCCTGCGTTGCAGGTTGCGCGGCACGTTGCGCGCCGCCAGGGCAATCACAATGGCATTGTCACCGGCCAGGACCAGGTCAATGGCGACGATGGCTGCCAGTGCGGTCGCAAATTCAATGGTGAGAATATCCATAACTTACATTTTTCAGGCCAGCCGCATCTGTTGAATTCCGGCAAGAACCCAGCCACCCTTGCCTGCACTGCTCTTGACCAGATGCCATGTCTCGTCGAATGACTCGGGTGCAGTTCCCTTGCTCTCGCGGATCATGCCGGTAAAGTGCACGCTGACGACGTAGCGATCGCCCTCGTCAACCATGTCAATCACCTTGGCGTCGAGCTCAACAACCTCGGTTTCCTGGGCGGCATCACCTCGCGTTGCCAATTCCAATTTGAACTCCGCAAGCATCTCCGGCGTGGTGAACTCGCGGATGTCGTCCAGATTTCTGGCGTCGTTGGCAGCCTGCAGGCGAATGAACTGAACAGTTGCGTTGCGCTCAAAGCCGGCTACATCAAAATCTGATGGAATGCGGCTGGCAGCACCCAGGTTGGAACCGATGCTGGATCCTGGCATCGAGACGTCGTAGCTTTTTGGTGCCGCCTCTGCCCGATCAATGCCCGTGCCAGCGTACTGCATGCCTCCGATTCGCGCTGCCAGTGGTTGCTGGGCGGCAGCGCGCCTGCGCATGATCAGGCCGACAACCGCGAGCGCGGCCATGACAGCCACGCCAATCATCATCATGGACGCCAATTCCTGACCGAAACCGAAGTGGGAAGCTAACGCTGCGAGTCCAAGGCCCGCGGCAAGACCAGCCAGGGGTCCCATCCAGGAGCGTTTCGGTTGTGCCGCAGTCGCCGCCGGTGCGGCGGGCGTTTGCGCTGCCTTGGCATCGGGTGCCTTATTGGCAGGAGCCGACTGTCGTTGCATCCCCGATGAATTGCCACCGCCCAGTCGCTTTGCGGCTTCGGCATCTCCGACGGCAAGGAACAGTCCCAGCGTCAGCACGATCGTCAATATTGAAAGAAGGATTTTCATTGAAGTCTCCGTTGATGAAAGGTTCGACGTGCCAAGAGTAGTTGCTTGAACAGTATCTAAAAAGCAGATAATTGCGTATTAACAATCCCTAAAAACCGAATCATGCGTGCCGACTTCAACTACAAGCATCTGTACTATTTTTGGGTCGTAGCCAAGGAGGGCGGCATATCCCGTGCCGCAGGCAAACTCGATATGGCGGTGCAAACCATCAGCGCGCAAGTGAGGGAACTGGAGCGTTCGTTGGGCTACGCTTTGCTCAAGCCGGCAGGCAGGGGTCTGGCGCTGACCAGTGCGGGCATCGCGGCCATGCAGCAGGCTGATCTGATATTTGAATTGGGTGAGAAACTGCCTGCAGCGGTGCGAGATGCCATGAGCACTCCTGCCGTCAGGCTGGCTGTGGGCATATCGGATGGCCTGCCCAAGCTGGTGGTGCATCGGCTCCTGCAACCCATCTTGATGGAGCCTCATTTGCGCCTGTTGTGCAATGAGGGCGAGTTCGATGATCTATTGGGTGATTTGGCCTTGCACCGTCTCGACATCGTTTTGGCTGATCGTCCTGCCCCCGCCAATCCGAACATCAAGCTCTACTCTCACGCCATGGGCTCTTCGCCTGTCTCCTGGTACGCGAGCACCGGACTCTACAAGTCCGCCAGGAAGGACTTTCCGCATTGCCTCGGCGATGTGCCTGTCCTGCTGCCAACCAGCCACAACGATGTTCGCGCCCGGATCGACCACTGGTTTGAGCGGCGCGGGATACGGCCACGTGTTGTTGGCGAGTTCGAAGACAGTGCGCTGCTCAAGACCTTTGGCAGCAGCGGCATGGGGGTTTTTCCGGCAGTTGAATGGGTTCGTGAAGACCTGCTGAATCGCGACGGCGTAAGAAAGCTCGGGTCTTGCGATGGCGTCGACGAGAACTTCTTCGCGATTGGTACCGAAAGGAAGGTGCAGCATCTCCTGGTTCAGCACCTTCTTTCGGCCCGTCGTGCTGCCTTTTGATCGACGGCAGCGCCGCAGTGGACAGAATAGGTCTTTTCAAAGCCTTGTGATACAAAGTATGTGTCAATAGCGCAGTGAAAGCCAGAATGGCGCTAAGATTGACGTTTACGTAAACGTCAACGTTCCCGGAGCCACACCATGACCGATCTGACCGCTGAATTCAAGGCGCTCGCCAGCTACCGCCCCGTCAACAAGGTGCGGTTTGTGACAGCCGCCAGCTTGTTTGACGGGCACGATGCGGCCATCAACATCATGCGTCGCATCCTGATGAGCATGGGTGCCGAAGTAATTCACCTGGGGCACAACCGCAGTGTCAATGAAGTCGTGACGGCGGCGCTGCAGGAGGATGCGCAAGGCATTGCCATCAGTTCCTACCAGGGCGGGCACGTTGAGTACTTCAAGTACATGGTGGACCTGCTGAAAGAGCGCGGCGGTTCGCACATCCAGGTGTTCGGTGGTGGTGGAGGTGTCATCGTGCCGCCGGAAATCCGCGAACTGCAGGCCTATGGCGTCTCTCGCATCTACAGCCCGGAAGACGGCCAGCGCATGGGACTGGCCGGCATGATCGGCGAGATGGTGATGCGCTGCGACAAGGATCTCACGAGCTATGCGCCCAAAGAACTGGCAGCCATCCAGGGCCATGGGGAGATGGCCTGGCGTGCGCTGGCGCAACTCATCACGGCACTGGAAAACGAAAAGGCCGACGGCCAGGGCAAAGGTGCCACCAGTGCGTCGCTGAGCACGCTGGTGGAACAAATACGCAAGTCGGCCGCGAGCAGGCAGGTGCCGGTGCTGGGTATCACGGGTACCGGCGGTGCCGGCAAGTCTTCGCTCACCGATGAACTCATCCGCCGTTTGCGCCTGGACCAGAACGACAGCTTGCGCATCGCGCTTATCAGCATCGACCCGTCGCGTCGCAAGACCGGTGGCGCGCTGCTGGGGGATCGCATCCGCATGAACGCGATAGCACCTTGGGCCCCCACGCTTGCCGCTGCGCGTGCTGCGCTGCCCCCCGAGGGGGCGTCCGCCACCTTGGGGCGGTCCGGCGGCGGCGGGGCCGTGGATTCAGGGCAGCGTGTCTTCATGCGGTCCCTGGCAACGCGCGACTATGGCTCGGAAATCAGTCCGGCCCTGCCTGATGTGATTGCCGCCTGCAAAGTGGCTGGCTTTGATCTCGTTCTGGTCGAGACCTCGGGGATTGGTCAGGGCGACGCGGCCATCGTGCCGCATGTGGATGTGCCGATGTACGTGATGACGCCGGAATTTGGCGCGGCCAGTCAACTCGAAAAGATCGACATGCTCGACTTCGCCGAGTTCGTTGCCATCAACAAGTTTGACCGCAAGGGCGCACTCGACGCGCTGCGCGACGTCGCCAAGCAGGTGCAGCGCAACCGCGAAGCCTTCACCACGCCGGCGGAGCAGATGCCGGTTTTTGGCACGATGGCTGCGCGCTTCAACGACGACGGCGTGACGGCTCTGTATCAGGCGCTCAAACCGCGGCTTTCCGAACTGGGCCTGAAACTCTCGTCCAGCAGTCTGTTGCCAACAGTTGCGGTGCGCCACAGCACCAATCAGACACCGGTGGTGCCAGCCGGGCGCACCCGCTATTTGGCGGAAATCAGCGACACCGTGCGCGGCTACAAGAAGCGCGCTCGTGCTCAGGCCAAACTGGCGCGCGAAGTCCAGCAGTTGCGTGAAAGTGCGCGCATGCTCAAGCTGGCTGACGCCAGCAAGACGAACGCTTTTGACGCCGTGACAGACTTGGCCGTGCGGCGCGAAGAACTGCTGGGAAGCGCCGAGCGCAAGCTGCTGGCGCAATGGCCCACCATGCAGACCGCCTATGCCGGCGACGAGTACGTGGTCAAGATCCGCGACAAGGAAATCCGCACGGCGCTCACCACCAAGTCACTCAGCGGCACCACCATCCGCAAAGTGGCCTTGCCCCAGTATGAGGACCACGGCGAAATTCTGAAATGGCTGGCGCTGGACAATGTGCCGGGCAGCTACCCCTACACCGCCGGCACCTTTGCCTTCAAGCGCGAGGGCGAGGACCCGACGCGCATGTTCGCCGGCGAGGGCGATGCCTTTCGCACCAACACACGCTTCAAACTGCTGAGCTCCGGCATGGCGGCCAAGCGGCTGTCCACCGCATTTGACTCGGTCACGCTGTACGGTAACGACCCGGATCCGCGACCCGACATTTACGGCAAGGTCGGCAACAGCGGTGTGTCCATCGCCACGCTGGATGACATGAAAGTGCTGTACAGCGGCTTTGACCTGTGCAGCCCGAGCACCTCAGTCTCGATGACCATCAACGGCCCGGCGCCGACGATTCTGGCGATGTTCATGAACACCGCGATCGACCAGAACATCGACAAGTTCAAGGCTGAAAACGGGCGCGAGCCGACCGATACCGAACTGGCCAAGATACGCGAATGGGTGCAGGAGAACGTGCGCGGCACGGTGCAGGCCGACATCCTGAAGGAAGACCAGGGCCAGAACACCTGCATTT
>JBAXNI010000076.1:0-14109 GCA_037133835.1 Comamonadaceae bacterium
GGTGGAAAACCTGATCGGCGAAGAGAACAAGGGCTGGACCTACGCCAAGCACCTGTTGAGTCACGAGCGCACCAACATCGCCGACGTGAACCGCGCCAAACGCGAACTGGAGCGCCTCAAACGCATCGCCAAGGCGGAAGGGGTTTACACCGACACGCGTTTTCGCGACGAAATTGCCAAGCTTGAGGTCGATGTCGTGGCGCTCGAGATGCTGGTGCTGCGGGTACTGGCCGCCGAGAAGTCCGGCAAGCAGTCCCTGGACATCGCCGGCCTGCTGAAGATTCGCGGTAGCGAAATCCAGCAGCGCTATAGCGAACTGATGATGCTGGCGGCCGGTCCCTACGCCCTGCCACTGATTCACGAAGCGATGGAAGCCGGCTGGCAAGGCGATGCGATTGGCGCGGCCTACTGCGCGCCGCTGGCCTCCACCTATTTCAACATGCGCAAGACAACGATTTACGGCGGCAGCAACGAGGTGCAGCGCACCATCGTGGCACAGACCGTTCTTGGCTGACGCAACAATTTTTTGTCATTGCGGACTTGATCCGCAATCCATGGATCCCGGATCAAGTCCGGGATGACACCAAACCAGGAGAACACAATGGACTTTGATTTCACAGACGATCAAGAACAACTGCGCGACGCGGTACGCAAATGGGTTGACAAGGGCTACAGCTTCGAGCGCTATCGCACCACGGTCAAGGCCGGCGGCTTTGCGCGCCAGGCCTACGCCGAAATGGCCGAATTGGGATTGACCGGTCTTTATGTTCCGGACGACCACGGCGGCATGGGCATGGGCCCGGTCGAGGGCATGGTGGTCATGGAGGAACTGGGCCGTGGCATGGTGCTGGAGCCCCTCAAGCAAAGTCTGATTACCGCCGCGATATTGGCCGGTTATGCGCCGGAAGCTGTCAAGGCGCGATGGCTGCCCAAGATCGCTGGCGGCGAAGCCCTGCTGGTGCTGGCTTACCAGGAGCGCGCATCACGCTATCGGCTAGACGTTTGTCAAACACAGGCAAAACAAATTTCTTCGGGCTGGCAACTCACAGGCGGCAAGAGCATCGTGCCGGCCGGCGACCAGGCCGACGCTTTCATTGTGCCCGCCAGCGTCGATGGCAGTTTGGCCCTGTTTCTGGTGCAGCGCTCCGGCCCTGGTGTGAGCACTCGGGGTTACGGCACGCAGGATGGCAGCCGCGCCGCTGAGTTGAGCCTGCAAAGTGCCGGCGCGGAACTGATCACACTGGAGGGTCTGACAGCGCTGGAGCACGCGGTTGACATCGGCATCGCAGCCACGTGCGCGGAAGCGGTGGGTGTGATGGACAAGACGATGACCATCACCGCCGAGTACCTCAACACGCGAAAGCAGTTTGGTGTCTTCATCAGCAGCTTCCAGGCCTTGCGTCATCGCATGGCCGACATGAAGATGCAGCTCGAACTCGGGCGCTCCATGAGCTACTACGCTGCGCTCAAACTCAACGCACCCACTGCAGAGCGCCGGGCCGCCATGGCACGCGCCAAATTCCAGCTTGGAACCTCCATGCGCTATGTCGGGCAGCAGGCGGTGCAGGTGCACGGTGGCATCGGCGTCACCGACGAATACATCGTCAGCCATTACTTCAAAAAACTGACGCAGATGGAAATGACTTTTGGTGACTCCATGCACCAGCTTGGCGAAGTAGCCAGCCGGATGCAGGACACGGCGGGTGTGTTCGCCTGAAAGGCGATGCCGCTATCGCACTAGTCGGACCAGGACGCCGTAAGTATCCCGGCCGGTGCTGATAACGCTGCCCATACCAAAATCCACGCTCCAGGCCAACGCGGGAACGCGTACGTCTGGCGTTGACGACCAGTAAATCGCGTTGGCAGTCAGCGGAAATGCATTGCCATCAATGGCAGGGTTATACCGGCTGGCGTCAACCAGGCTGGACAGTTCCTTGATATTGGGCAAGCGCCATCCGATTTGCTTCTTGGCGTAGACCAGGGCCTCTTCATGGGTAAAAATGGTCGGATTGCCGGTACAACTGCTGGCGGTCCAGATTTGCCCTTCGCTGCAGCGACGCCAGACCAGTCCATACTGCGAGTCCACCACTTCCGTGCCGTCAAGCGAGTAGGCAAAACGCGCTTGGGCGCAAGCGTCCCCCGCGGCACCCAAACAGGCTAGCAAAGTGATGAGCAAGGTTCGTTTCAAGCCCGAGAAACCACTGAACATATTCATCGAAATTTCCTTCAAGTACCGTTGCGCTCAGCCCAGGTGGCACTGCTAACGTACCAGGCGAATATAGATGCTGGTACTGATCGCACTGTCGGGCACGATACGGCCATTACTGAAGTCGACCACCCAAAAGTTGCTGGCAACAGGTGTGGATGGGGGCGTCGCCGAGATCTTGACGCTCGGTGCATAGGGCGTAGCCGAGTAATAGGGGCCAGGCATCGTGTTGGGAAACCAGTAGGTATCAATGTCAAGATACGGGTCCACTGATCCATAGTTGAGCAGGCTTTGCAACTCCGATCGCGTCGGTACGCGCCAATTGCGGAAGCCGCACAAGCCACTCGTGTTGGCGCTCGCCAGTTTGACGTTCGCTTCGACGGCAATGGTCGTAGACGTCCGGTCGCCGCCAGAAGTGGCCACGACGCCGCTGCTCGCCTGCCACATCAAGCCGGTGATGTTGTCAATGACGCAGTCGGTCTTCGCATAGGTTCCAATCAGGTTATAGCTCAGGCCAAGTTGTCCGTCAGTGCTGACCGGGCTGGCAACGTCGCGCCCCACCATGCCGTCCTGCCGGTCATTCAGGGCAATGGCTGCGGCGCTAGTACAGGCGATCAGAATATTGTTGCCGGCGCCATAGCACTGGCTGGCGGCGATACCGCTGTCGGGCAGGGCGTTGAGGGCAGGCACAGGGGCGGTGTTCACCATGATCGGCTGCGCAGCAATCCACCATCCAAGCGGCACCAGATCTGACCAGATCGTCATGCTCTGGCTGCCAGCGAGCCCCCCAGGTGTGCATTGCGTCGTAAAGCCGGTGGTCGTCCGGTTGACAGGTGTTGTGCAGGTTCCTCCGGCGATCGACGCCAGCGCCGTCAGGGGCAGGTTCTGACCGATGACGGTAAAGCTTGTCGGTTGCCCCAGCAGTGCGATCACAGGAGTCACAGCGGTCACGGTTGCGGCCAGGCCGCCCGACGACGTTGGCGTTTCACCGCCCAAACAAGCCGCCAGTGCGGACAGGGTCACAACGGTGCCCAGACACCTGGCCAGATGCCACGGGGCACGTACTTCTGCTTGAGTATCTTTATGCATGAAACGAATTATCACTCTTCGGCAGCTTCCCGGCTTGCCCGCACGCATCAGCCGACGCGCTGAACTGAAAGCACCCTCAGACCAGAAGTCTTGACGACTTCGGCACATGCGCCATCAGGAACTCCATCTGATCGGCCAGAATGCGACGATTGCGCAGTATGAAGTCTTCCCACAAGCTGGGCACGTAGGGCGTGTACAGCAAAGGCATGGCGGCCTGCTCCGGCGTGCGGTGGCTCTTGCGATGGTTGCAAGGCCGGCAAGCCGTCACCACATTCATCCAGCTGTCGAGTCCGTTCTGGGCAAAGGGAATGATATGTTCGCGTGTCAGGACGTCTTCGTCAAAGTGCTCACCGCAGTAGGCGCAGATATTTCGGTCGCGGGCAAACAACTTGTGATTGGTCAGACCAGGACGAAGGGCAAAGGGATTGATACCGGAGACGCCACGCGTGCCAATGATGCTGTTGACGACGATGATCGACTGCTTGCCTGTCAGCGCGTTGTGACCGCCACGAAAGACTGCCACCTGCGCACCCATCTCCCAGCGCACTTGCTGCGCCGCGTAATGAATCACCGCCTGCTCAAGCGAAATCCATGATTGGGGCAGCCCCTGGGCTGACAGCTTCAAGACCTTCAACACGCGCCTCCTGAAACATTGCGGGTAAGCCCGCAGCTAAGAGACAATATAACCTGTTTTTGTGACAAATTGACTTCCGGAGCTCAAATCACGAGCACCCTGTGCTATCAAAAAGATAACAAGCCAAATGAAAGTATTTCGCGGTTTTCACCATCCCGGCCTGCATGCGGCCTGCGCACTGACCATCGGCAACTTTGATGGCGTGCACCGCGGCCATCAGGCCATGCTGGCGCTGCTCAAGGGCGAAGCCCAGCAGCGCGGCGTACCAAGTTGTGTCCTGACGTTCGAGCCCCATCCGCGCGACCACTTCGCGGCCACTCTGCACAAGCCCGAACTGGCGCCCGCGCGGATCGGCACCTTGCGCGACAAATTGCTGGATCTGGCCCAGTGCGGTGTCGATCAGACGGTGGTGCTACCGTTCAGCCAGCGTCTTGCCGGCCTGAGCCCGCAAGCCTTCATTGACGACGTGCTGCTGCGTGGGCTGGGCGCTCGCTACTGTCTGGTGGGTGACGATTTCCGGTTTGGCACAAAGCGCGTCGGCGACTACGCGCTGCTCGATGCCGCCGGCACCACGCAGGGCTTCGATGTGGCGCGCATGAACAGCTACGAAGTGCATGGCCTCAGGGTGTCGAGTTCGGCCGTGCGCCATGCCCTGTCAGAAGGTCGAATGGATGACGTCGCACGCTTGCTGGGGCGGCATTACCGGATTTCCGGCCATGTCGTGCATGGTCGAAAGCTCGGACGCGAGCTGGGTTTCAGGACCCTGAACCTGCGCTTTTCCCACTGGAAACCGGCGGCCAGCGGCATCTTTGTGGTACTGGTCCACGGATTGACGCACGATCCGCTGCCGGGTGTCGCCAACATGGGAATCCGGCCCTCGCTCGACCCGCACGATGTCAACGGTGGGCGCGTGCTGCTCGAGACGCATTGCCTGCAATGGCCCGACGCGCTTGGCGCCGAAGGAGCCTACGGTAAAATCATCCGCGTGGAACTGCTGCACAAATTGCACGACGAACTTAAATACGATGGTCTTGACGCCCTCACCCGAGGCATACGGCAAGACTGTAACGACGCACGCGCCTGGCTCGCTACCCGAATTTGACCGGGCCGGATCGACGCACCTTGCCCCGCGTCCCGTTTTGCTCAAGCCCTGCCGTCAAGACGGCAACCGTGCACCCATTCCAGAATCGAGATTTGTCATGACTGAAAAAGTTGATTACCGAAGCACCCTGAATTTGCCCGACACACCCTTTCCGATGCGCGGCGATCTGCCCAAGCGCGAGCCGGGCTGGGTCAAGGACTGGGAAGACAAGGGCATCTACAAGAAGCTGCGCCAGGCGCGCCAAGGTGCACGCAAGTTTGTGCTGCATGACGGGCCGCCCTACGCCAACGGCCAGATTCACATGGGGCACGCAGTCAACAAGATACTGAAGGACATGATCGTCAAAGCCCGCCAGCTGCAGGGTCTGGATGCCATCTACATCCCGGGCTGGGACTGCCACGGCCTGCCCATTGAGAACGCGATCGAAAAGAAGTTCGGCCGTAACCTGGCGCGCGACGAGATGCAGGCCAGAAGCCGCGCCTTTGCCACCGAACAGATCGACATCCAGCGCGCTGATTTCAAGCGCCTGGGTGTGCTTGGCGACTGGGACCATCCCTACCGCACCATGGATTTCAGCAACGAGGCCGATGAGATCCGCGCCTTCAAACGCGTCATTGAACGTGGCTTCGTCTACCGCGGCCTCAAACCCGTTTACTGGTGTTTCGACTGCGGCTCCAGTCTGGCCGAATTCGAGATCGAATACGCCGACAAGAAATCGCAAACACTGGACGTCGGCTTCCTGTGCGCCGAACCGGACAAACTCGCCAGCGCCTTCGGACTGGTCAGGCTGGAACAACCCGCCTTGGCTGTGATCTGGACCACCACCGCCTGGACCATCCCGGCGAATCAGGCGCTGAACCTGAACCCTGCGCTCGAGTATTCTCTGGTGCAGACGCCGCGCGGCTTGCTGCTGCTCGCCTCGGTGCTGGTGAACTCATGTCTGGAACGTTACGGTCTGACCGGCACGGTGATTGGCAGCACGCTGGGCGAACGCCTGGGTGGCATCAATTTCAAACACCCACTGGCCCATGTCGACCCCGGCTTTGACCGCTTGAGCCCGGTCTATCTGGCAGACTACGCAACGGCCGAAGACGGCACGGGCCTGGTTCATTCGTCACCGGCTTACGGCGTGGAGGATTTCAACAGTTGCGTTGCACACGGCATGAAGTACGACGACATTCTGAACCCGGTGCAGGGCAACGGAACCTACGAAGCAGCGCTGCCGCTCTTTGGCGGTCTCAACATCTGGAAAGCCTGTCCGCGCATCATCGAGGTGCTGGGCGAAGCTGACCGCCTGTTTGCCACCTCCACCATCACGCACAGCTACCCGCATTGCTGGCGTCACAAGACGCCGGTAATCTACCGCGCCGCCGCCCAATGGTTTATCCGCATGGACGAAGGAGAAGGCGTCTTCACCAAAGACAAGGCACCCAAGTCCCTGCGCAAGATCGCGCTGGACGCCATCGAAGCAACCGCGTTCTACCCCGAGAACGGCAAGACGCGCCTGCGCGACATGATTGCCGGGCGACCCGACTGGTGCATCAGCCGGCAGCGCAGTTGGGGTGTACCCCTGCCCTTCTTTTTGCACAAAGACAGCGGCGAGTTGCACCCGCGCACCATGGAGATCCTCGACATCGCCGCCGACATGGTGCAAGTGGGTGGAATCGAGGCCTGGAGCAAGGCCACAACCGAATCCATCCTGGGAGCCGCCGACGCCGAGCACTACAGCAAGAGCAGCGACATCCTGGAAGTCTGGTTTGACTCGGGCACCACGCACACGACGGTGCTCAAGGGTTCACACCCAGGCTGCGGCCACGACGAGGGTCCCGAGGCCGACCTCTACCTTGAAGGCCACGACCAGCACCGAGGCTGGTTCCATTCCTCGTTGCTGACCGCTTGCGCCATGTACGGCCGCGCGCCTTACATGGGCATCCTGACACACGGCTTCACCGTGGACAGCAAGGGCCACAAGATGAGCAAGAGCGCCGGCAACGGCGTCGATCCGCAGGAAACGTCCAAGAAACTCGGCGCGGAAATCATCCGTCTGTGGGTGGCGGCCAGCGACTATTCCGGTGACATTGCCGGCGATGAGAAGATCCTTGCGCGCGTGGTCGACACCTACCGGCGTGTGCGCAACACGCTCAAGTTCCTGCTCGCCAACGTCAGTGACTTTGATCCGGTCACCGACGCTGTTTCGCTCGATCAGATGCTGGAAATTGACCGCTACGCCCTATCGCGCGCGGCGCAACTCCAGACCGAAATTCTGATGCATTACGAAGTCTATGAATTCCACCCGGTGGTGGCCAAGTTGCAGATCTACTGCTCGGAAGATCTGGGTTCCTTCTATCTGGACGTATTGAAAGACAGGCTCTACACGACGGCCCCGAAATCGCTGGCACGGCGCAGCGCGCAGACCGCCCTGTGGCAAATTACGCAAGCCATGCTGCGCTGGATGGCACCTTTCCTGAGTTTCACCGCCGAGGAAGCGTGGGCGATTCTGGGTGCGGCGGACAAAACGCCTGGTGCCACGCGTGAGTCCATTTTTATGGACTGCTATGTCGATCTGGCCGTCGCCGACAACACGCTGCTGGCAAGGTGGGAGCGCATCCGCGAAATCCGCGATGCCGTCAACAAGGACATCGAAACCCTGCGCGCAGACGGCAAGGTCGGTTCCTCGTTGCAGGCCAACGTCGTGCTGACCGTCGCACCGGACGACTATGCACTGCTATCGAGCCTGGGGCAGGACCTCAAGTTTGCCTTCATCACCTCGAAGCTGACTTTGCGCGAAGGCGAGGTCTTGGCCATCGAATCAAGCAGTTCTGCAGACACAAAGTGCGAACGCTGCTGGCACTACTGCTCCGACGTCGGCGCGGACAGCGCCCATCCGGGCCTGTGCGGACGCTGCATCAGCAACCTGTACGGCGCTGGTGAAGACAGGGAATTTGCCTGATGGCACGCAAATCGAGTGGCAGCGCCGGCATGATGCAGTGGCTGGGTCTGGCGTTGATCGTGCTGATAGCAGACCAGTTCACCAAGGTGCTGGTGGTCGGCTTCTACCCGTTGGGCGCAAGCACACCAATCACCAGCTTTTTCAATCTGGTGCGCGCCCACAACAGCGGCGCTGCCTTCTCGTTCCTGTCGGATGCCTCGGGCTGGCAGCGCTGGTTCTTCAGCATCATCGGCCTGCTGGCCGCTGTCCTGCTGGTATGGCTGCTTAGGTCACATGCCGGTCAAAGGCTTTTTTCATTCGCACTGGCCTGCATCCTGGGCGGCGCAGTCGGCAACGTAATCGATCGGCTGCTCTATGGCTATGTCATCGACTTTCTGGACTTTCACTGGCGCTGGCTGAGTGTGTTGTTTCCCGGCGGACATTTTCCCGCATTCAATGTCGCCGACAGCGCGATTACCATCGGCGCCACTTGCCTGATACTGGACGAACTGTTGCGCGTACGGCGCGCTCATTAGCAAGCACAACATGATGAAGGCAATTCAGTGACCCATTTGCTGAACCTGCTGGCGGCCATCGCCCTGCTGGTCTGGGGCACGCAGCTGGTGCGAACCGGCATTGTGCGGGTCTTTGGTGCGAGCCTGCGCAACATCCTGTACAAGAGTGTCAGCAACCGGCTGACAGCCATGGTGTCGGGGGTGGCGGTGACTGCCCTGGTGCAGTCCAGTACAGCCACCGCGCTGATTGTTGCTTCTTTTGTCGGCCAGGGCCTGATGAGCCTGCCATCGGCGTTGGCCGTCATGCTCGGCGCCGATATTGGCACCAGCCTGATGGCGGTCGTTTTTTCGCGCGACCTGTCATGGCTCTCACCCCTGTTCATCTTCGTCGGCGTCGTGTTGTTCATCGCCCGTCAGAGCTCCACTGCGGGCCGCATCGGACGCATTCTCATTGGTCTGGGCTTGATGTTGCTGGCGTTGCAACTGGTCACGCAGTCGACCAATGTGCTGACACAGGCCCCCGCCATCAAGGCCCTGCTGGGTTCGCTGAGCAGCGACCGCATGCTCGAAATCACGGTGGGTGCCGTGCTGTCGATTCTGAGCTACTCCAGTCTGGCGCTGGTGCTGCTGACGGCGACGCTGGCCAGCACGGGCGTCGTGCCCATCGATGTTGCCCTGGGTCTCGTGCTCGGCGCCAATCTGGGTAGCGGCCTGCTGGCAATCCTGACCACACTCAATGCCAACGTGGAAACGCGCCAGGTGCCGCTTGGAAACCTGGTATTCAAGATCATCGGTCTGGCCGTGGTAGCTCCCTTCATCAGTTTGTGGCTCGACAACGTTCGTCCCTGGGTTAGCGAAGTGGCAGCGCTGGTGGTGCTGTTTCATCTGACTTTCAACATCGTGGTTGGGCTCGTCTTCATAGGCTTGACCCAGGTCGTGGCGCGACAGGTCGAGAAGTGGCTGCCCAAGCTCGAAAAGAGCACCGTGGCAGGCCGGCAGCGCCACCTGGACCCCTCGGCGCTGGAGACACCTTCATTGGCTATTTCGTGCGCCGTGCGCGAAGCCATGCACCAGGCCGATGTGGTTGAAACGATGCTGCTGGGTGTCTACGGTGTGATCAAGAATAATGACCTGCAGTTGGCACAAACGCTGCAGAAAATGGACGACACGGTCGACGAGCTGTACTCCGACATCAAGTACTACCTGACCAAGATTTCACGCGAAGCGCTGAGCGAGAGCGAGGGTCACCGCTGGACCGACATCATCAGCTTCACCATCAATATGGAACAGATCGGTGACATCATCGAGCGCGTGCTGGAAGATGTGGAAAACAAGAAGATCAAACCCGGACGCGAGTTTTCCGAAGCCGGCATCGCCGAGATCACCGACCTGCATGGCCGTCTGGTGGACAACCTGCGACTGGGCATGAGCGTGTTTCTGGACGGCAACGTGCGCGACGCGCGCAAGCTGCTCGAAGAAAAGACGCGCTTCCGCGATCTTGAGCGGGAATACGCCGCCACGCATCTGGAACGTCTTGCCGTCAATACACCTCAGAGCATGGACACCAGTTCATTGCACATCGACCTGATCAGCGACTTGAAACGCATCAATTCGCACATCTGCTCGATCGCCTATCCGATTCTGGATTCAGCCGGTGCCCTGGCGCCGAACCGGCTGCGCGACCCGGTGGTGCCACATTCGGTCAAGCTTCATCCAGGACGCACAGCAAAATCAGAGCTGCCTCGGTCGTGAATTCATCGCGATGCAAACGGGCGATCAAATCGGGCGCGTCGATCAATTCGAACTGCACCACCTCACCGTCCTGATTGAGTGGCTGCACGCCGTCGGGCACCGTGCAGAGATACCAGTCGACCCACTCCACGACATAGCCTGCGTCAGCACCGTCTGAACTCGGCTTGCGCAGCACCACTTCACCGCCCCGGCGCAGGTCTGTCAGCGTGTCCATACGCAAACCGGCCTCTTCCCAGGTCTCACGCGCCAGCGCTGACTCCAGGCTATCCTGCGCCGACACCATGCCACCCATCAAGGTATCCCAGAGTCCCGGGTTGCTCGCCTTGTCCAGAGAGCGCTGCTGCACCCAGAAACGTCCATCGCTGCTGCACCCGACCAGGTGCACGGCGCGTGTGTCCATGCCGAGGGGACGCACCACGCCTCGCTCAACACTGGCAATCTGCTGCCCTTGTGCGTCGTACACCGCAAGCAGTTCGTCGCGCCAGTGCTGGCGCACCCGGCCCACGCCCAGGTCCCGCAGCGCGTCGGCCAGTGCCTTCAATGCCGATGTAGCATCACCGAGTAAACGCCAATGCGAACCGGTCTCGCCGCTCTCGAACTGCAGCAACCGCGTCGCCAGCAAGGGCTGACGTGCCAGCAGTGGAGCGAAGAAGTCGGTCTCGACAGAGCCAATCACGTGCTGTCGCCAGAGCAGCGGCAGGCGCGGTCTGAGTGGCAGCTGACCGGCCCTGGCCAGCAGAGCCGCGCGCCACTGCGGATCAACTCTCAAAGTCACAGGGTCAGGATGGTGCAGCCTGTGGTCTTGCGTGCTTCCAGAGCGATGTGAGCCTGCTGCACGTCTTCGAGCTTGAAGCGCTGGTCGATACGGATGCTTACCTTGCCGCTGGTCACCGCTTCAAACAGATCGTCGGCCATGGCCTGTGTCGTCTCGCGCGTTGTGATGTGACTGAACAGGGTCTGGCGCGTTACATAGATCGAGCCTTTGGGTCCCAGGATGCCGGGCGCAAACGGTGCCACCGGACCCGACGCGTTGCCAAAGCTCGCCATCAGTCCGAACGGTGCGAGGCAGTCCAGCGACTTGTCCCAAGTGTCCTTGCCGACCGAGTCGTACACCACCTTGACGCCTTTGCCGCCGGTGATTTCTTTCACGCGCGCCAGAAAATCCTCGCTCGCATAGTTGATGACAAAAGCAGCACCATGTTCTTTGGCAAGGGCGCACTTGGCGTCCGAACCCGCGGTACCTATCAGTTGCAGCCCCATCGCACGCGCCCACTGGCAGGCAATCAGGCCCACACCACCGGCGGCGGCGTGGAACAGCGCAAAGTCTCCGGCCTGCAAGCCGCCCTGCGGCAGCGTGCGCTTGAGCAGGTATTGCGCAGTCAGGCCCTTGAGCATCATGGCGGCACCGGTCTCGAATGAAATGGCATCGGGCAGTTTGCAGACGCACTTGGCCGGCATCACGCGCAGGTCGCAGTAGCTGCCCGGTGGCTGGCTCGCGTAGGCGGCACGGTCACCCACCTTCAGGTGCGTCACACCGGCGCCCACCGCCTCAACCACGCCGGCCGCTTCCATGCCAAGTTGCAAAGGCATCGGCATCTGGTACAGGCCGCTGCGCTGATAGACGTCAATGAAGTTCAAGCCCACCGCATGATGACGAATCCGGATTTCACCGGCGCCGGGCTCGCCCACGGTCACACTGACCAGTTTGAGTTGCTCGGGACCACCGTGTTGATCAATGCGAATCGCGCGGGAAGATAGGGATGTCATGAAATGAATTCCTTCGTTGTTAAAACATTACTGTGCCTGAAAGCCACTGGCCTTGATGATGCGAGCCCAGGTCTGGGCGTAGGCATGTTCGCGACTGGCCAGTTGCTGCGGCGACATGTAGCCCACGGTCAAGCCCATTGCCGTCAAACGCTCGTGCACATCGGGCATGGCAATGACCTTGGCCACCGCGTCGGCAAAACGGTCAATGACTGCTTTGGAAGTGCCGGCGGGCGCAAAGATGCCGTAGTAGGGAATGTCTTCAAAACCAGCCAATCCCAGTTCGGCAAAGGTCGGCACATCCGGCAGCGCAGCTTGCCGCGCGCCACCCAGCACGGCCACGACGCGCACCTTGCCCGCCCTGTGGTTTTCAATGAAATCGGGGATTGACGCCACACCAGCATTGATCTGGTTGCCCAGCATGTCGGCCATCATTGGTGCGCTACCCCGGTAGGGCGCGGCCTGCAGGTCAATCGCATATTTCTGACCAATCAGTTTGACCAGGAATTCAGGCACGGAAGCTGGTGCCGGTACGCCCACCGAGCCTTTGCCAGCGCCCTCCTTGCGAATCCAGGCGACATACTCGTTCATCGACTTCGCAGGCGTCCCGCCGGAGACCGCCAGGGCATTGACGAAAGTCGCAAAGCCGACCACGGAGACAAAATCCCGCGCCGGATCAAAGCCGGGATTCTTCACCACCAGTGGCAGGATCGAAATCGTGTGGTCATGCGATAGGAAGAAGGTGGTGCCGTCCGGTGCCGCCGTCTTGAGCACCTGCGCTGCAATCTGACCCCCCGCACCGGCGCGGTTTTCCACGATGACGGTGGTGCCCAGTTGATCCTTCAGCTTGTCGGCTAGCGTGCGGGCAATGGCGTCGGTACCGCCGCCTGGCGGGAAGCCTACCAGCAACTTGATGGTGCCGGTCTGCGCCTGCGCCAGACTGCCCAGCAGGAAGGCGCTAAGCGCGATGGATTTGACAAGCCGGCCTGCAAGGCTAGGCAGCGATGCTCTGATCATTCGAAACTCCAATGGAAAATAAATAAATTATCCGGGGCTCAAAACGTGCCCGGGTAAGCGCCACCATCGGCCAGCACATTCTGGCCGGTGATGAAGCCGGCGTGCTGGCTGCACAGGAAGGCGCAGATGGCGCCAAATTCCTGGGGCGTGCCAAAGCGTTGCGCGGGAATCGTTTTCTTGCGGGCATCGATGACAGCCGCGATATCCAATCCGGACTTCTGTGCTGCCCCGGTCATGAGAGCCTTGAGCCGGTCGGTCTCAAAGGCGCCAGGCAGCAGATTGTTGATGGTGACGCCCTGCCCTGCCAGCTTGCTGCGCGCGGCGCCTGCCACAAAGCCGGTCAGACCACTGCGTGCGCCATTGGACAGCCCCAGAACGTCAATCGGCGCCTTCACGGCACCCGAGGTGATATTGACGATGCGACCAAAGCCGCGCGCCATCATGCCGTCCACGGTCGCCTTGATCAGTTCAATCGGCGTCAGCATGTTGGCGTCCAGCGCCTTGACCCACGCCGCTCTGTCCCAGTCGCGAAAATCACCCGGCGGCGGGCCGCCTGCATTGGTGACAACGATGTCGAAATCGCGCCGCAGTGCAAAAACCGCCTCCCGCCCCTCAGCCGTGGTGATGTCCGCAGCCACAAATTGCACACTGGCCGCTGGCGGGCGCAGCGTGTCGGCCGCAAGCTCTGCTGCGGCTGCCTGCAGAACCTCTGCGCGGCGCGCCACCATCAGCACATTCACGCCCTCGCGCACCAGCGCCTGCGCGCAGCCAAAACCCAATCCCCTGCTGGCGCCGCATACCAGAGCCCATTTGTCTGCAATACCTAAATCCATCGTCATTACTCCTCAGTTTCGGCCATTGTCCACGATATTCACTGCGCCTCGATTGACCGGCTTGAGATGTGTTGGCGACCGATTTCTGCGCATTTGGCAGTATGAGGGCGCCGACACATCCCAAGCCGCTCGGCTCAGCGTTGGCGCGTAAAGACAAAGATCCCGGCAATCACCAGCACGGTACCGGCAGCAACCCAGAGTGTGAAGGGCTCACCCAAAATCATCACCCCCATGAGAATAGTGGAAAGTGGCCCAACCATGCCGACCT
>JBAXNI010000077.1:0-13886 GCA_037133835.1 Comamonadaceae bacterium
CATTCGGAAATGGTCACGGCCAGTGCCAGCGCCGAGGTCATTTTGTGTGCCGGCAGCATCGGCTCGCCGCAGATTTTGCAGCTCTCCGGTATTGGCCCGGCGGCCTTGCTGGAGAAGCATGGCATCAGCGTTGCGCACGATGCGCCGGGGGTGGGCGCCAACCTGCAGGATCATCTGCAGATTCGCGCGGTCTTCAAGGTGCATGGCGTCAAGACGCTCAATACCCAGGCCAGCACGCTCTGGGGCAAAGCCATGATTGGCCTCGAATACGCACTCAAGCGCAGCGGACCGATGAGCATGGCGCCCTCACAGTTGGGAGCCTTCACGCGCAGCGACCCGGCGCAGCCCTACCCGAACATCGAGTACCACGTTCAGCCACTCAGCCTGGACGCTTTTGGGGAGCCGCTGCACAGCTTTAACGCGTTCACCGCCAGTGTCTGCAATCTCAACCCGACCAGCCGGGGATCGGTCCAGATCCGCAGCGGCAACTTTCAGGATGCACCTGCCATAGCGCCGAATTATCTGAGCACCGACGTCGACCGCAAGGTGGCGGCTGATTCGCTGCGGCTGACCCGGCGCATTGTTGCGCAGCCGGCGCTGGCAAAGTACCAGCCGCAGGAATGGAAGCCGGGTGTGCAATACCAGAGCGACCAGGATTTGGCGAAACTCGCGGGTGACATTGCCACCACCATTTTTCATCCTGTCGGGACCACCAAGATGGGTAATGCCGACGACCCGATGGCGGTGCTTGATTCGCGCCTGCGCGTGCGCGGCAAAGGCGGAGTGATTGCCGGCTTGCGCGTGGTTGATGCCGGTGTCATGCCGCTGATCACGAGCGGCAACACCAATTCACCCGCACTGATGATCGCGGAGAAGGCGGCGCAGTGGATTGCCGAGGATGCGCAGGCAGCAGGCAAAGGGTAATTGCGGAAAGGGTAAGCACTAATACGGGAGCGGGTTTTCGCGCGTACATTCACGCCAAGCGTTGGCAGCAGCGACTTGATGGAAGAAGAAGGACCGTGGAGACAGCCCATTCGGGTTTATAAATGAGAAAAGGCACCGGCAGACCCGGTGCCCTTTTTTTTGACCGCGACGCTACGGGTGCGGCCTTGCAGCCTGGGGCGCCGGGGGTGGCCAGGGTACTTCGGAGAGTGTGCGTGCCTTGCCAATCGGGGCCGGTGCCTGCGCGGTTTGTACCGCTGTAATGTCTTCCTCGCTGGGGTATTGCTGGAGCAGCCAGTAGTCAAAGATGCGCCGAGCAATGGGTGCCGCATTCTGTGAACCAAAGCCGGCATTCTCAACCACCATGGCCAGCGCAATCCTGGGCTCCTCGGCCGGTGCAAAAGCCGTGAAAAGTGCATGGTCGCGAAAGCGTTCCTCGGTTCTGGAGGCGACGTACTTTTCGTTCTGCTTGATTTGAATCACCTGCGCCGTTCCGGTTTTTCCGCCGCTGGTGTATCCGGCGCCGCGAAAGGCCGAGGCCGAGGTGCCTTCAATGTTGACCCCCACCATCGCGTTCTTGATGATGGCTATGTTGGCGGCCTTGGCGATCACTTCACCGACGGCTTCGCGTGTCGTGGCCGTGGGTGCGTGGGTCAGGATATCAACCACCTCCTTGACCAGGTGCGGCTTCATCTTGACGCCGTTGTTGGCCAGCGTTGCGGTGGCCGAGGCCAGTTGCAATACGGTAAAGTTGTTGTAGCCCTGACCGATGCCCAGCGAGATGGTTTCGCCGGCGTACCACTTTTGCTGATCGGCGCGTTTGTAGGCCCTGCGTTTCCAGTCAGTGGAAGGCAGCAGTCCGCGCACCTCGCCAAAGATGTCGATGCCGGTGAGCTCACCAAAGCCAAAGCGCTGCATCTGCTCGTGAATGGTGTCCACACCCAGATCGTTGGCCAGCATGTAATAGTAGGTGTCGCAGGATTGGACAATGGACTGGTACATATTGACCGTGCCGTGCCCACCCTCCTTGTCGTCACGAAAACGGTGGTTGCCGAACATGTAGAAGCCCGGATCAAAGATGGTCTGTTGCGGGGTCCGTGTGTCGGTCTCCAGTGCGGCCAGCGCCATGAAGGGCTTGTAGGTGGAGCCAGGCGGGTAGGTGCCGCGCAACGCCCGGTTCAGGAGCGGCTTGTCGGGGGATTCATTGAGGGCTTCCCAATTTTCGCTGTCGATGCCTTCGACAAACAGATTGGGGTCAAAAGTGGGTTTGCTGACAAAGGCCAGTATTTCACCGGTCTTGGGATCCATGGCCACCAACGCGCCACGGCGCTCACCGAACAATTCTTCGACCAGACTTTGCAGCCGGATATCGATGGACAGCTTGACGGTGTTGCCGGGTGTGGCCGGACTGCTGGCGAGCTTGCGCATGGCGCGTCCGCCCGCCGACGTCTCGACCGACTCGACCCCGGTTGTGCCGTGCAACTGCCCCTCGAAACTTTGTTCGACGCCGAGTTTCCCGATGTATTCCGTACCGCGGTAATTGGCCTGGTCGTCCGAGTCGTCGAGCTTCTCCTTTTCGGCCGGGTTGATGCGGCCGATGTAGCCGATGACGTGGCTTGCAAGTTCGCCATAGGGGTAATTGCGGAACAGACGGGCCTTGATTTCAACGCCGGGAAAGCGATAGCGCTGGGCCGCGAACTTGGCCACCTCCTCATCGCTAAGCCGGGTGCGCAGTGGCAAGGATTCGAAGCCCTTTGATTCTTCCAGCAGTTTCTTGAAACGGCGCCGGTCGCGTGCGGTGACGTCCAGCACTTGCGACAATTCTTCGATGGTCTGATCCAGGCTGCTGACCTTCGACGGTGTCACTTCGAGTGTGTAGGCCGAGTAGTTGCTGGCCAGCACAATGCCGTTGCGGTCAAGGATCAGTCCCCGATTCGGTACCACCGGAACAATCGCTGTGCGGTTGTTCTCAGCCTGCTCCAGCAGGTCTTCGTGCCGAACCAACTGGAGATAGACAAGCCGTGCCGCGACGAGCAGAAAGCAGACCAGTACGGTCACCGTGGCTACCAGAACCCGGGTGCGAAAGCGCGACAGGTCGGCCTCAACGTTGCGCAGTTCGGTCATTACAGAGGACGATGTGCGTCGGGGTCGGGCGAGCGTCGTTGCGGCGCCAGCAGAATCACGCTGACGACCGGCCACAACAGCGATTCCAGTATGGGTGCCAGCAACATCAGCCAGCCCGGAAAGGCGCCGCCAGCGGCCAGGCGGCAGATCAGCTCGATGGCATGCGCTGCGGCAAATAGCGGCAACACCTGAAGCGCTTGCGAGGGCACGCTGAACCAGAGCAGACGCCGATGAATCGCAATGGCCAGGAAGCTCAGTACCGTGTAGGCCAAGGCATGCTGACCCAACAGGGCGCCTTGATGCACATCGAAGAAGATGCCAAAGACAAAGGCGACGCCGATTCCGACGCGCAGTGGTTGATGAATGGTCCAGAACGCCAGCACCAGCGCCAAAAAGTCAGGCGTCCAGGCGGCGCGCCCGAACAGACCCATGTTCTGCAACATGTTGAGTCCGAGTGCTGCCAGCAGGCTGCCAAAAATAAAGAAAGGATTGGCCGGCAGCAGCAGCTGATGGCCCGGGCGCATGATCACCGCCTGCCCCCTTTCTTGAGCGTAGCGCCCGTCGCCTCTGGCGCCGGCTGGGGCGCGATCTGCGTGGCGATAGGCTTGAGCACCATGACATGGCCGACACCGGAGACCAGCGCCAGCGCCTGGCAGCTGATGCGGGCAAAGGCCGAGTCGACCCGACGTTCAACTTTTTCGACTTTGGCCACCGGCAGACCCGCCGGATAGACACCGTCAACGCCGCTGGTTGTCAGCAGATCGCCAGGTTGAACATCGGCGTTGGCCGCCATATAGCGCAGCTCCAGGGCGTTGGCGCGCAGCGCTGGGTCGCCAAACGCGACGCCGCGCGCGCCGGTGCGCGTGTTGAGCACCGGAATGGCCTGGTCGCGGTCAGTCACCAGAGTCACTTCACTGACCATGGGGTAGACCCGTGTCACCTGCCCGAGCACGCCGCTTTCGTCGAGCACGGGTGAACCGGCCAGCACACCTTCCAGCGCACCGCGATCGATGATGACTTTGTGTGTGTAGGGGTCGGCTGCGTCGTACAGTACCTGCGCCGCCTGCCAGGTTGTTGTCACCTTCTCACGCAGACCAAGCAACTGGCGCAGGCGCGAATTCTCCAGCGTCAGTTGTTCCACCTGGTTGGCACGCTGGGATTGGTCCGCTAGCTGGCGCTTCACGGTTTGTTCACGCAACTGCGCCGATTGCAGCGACTCAAAATGTTGCGCCCCACCTTGCGCCCACAGGACCGGTCGCAGGGCCAGCCATTGCACCGGGTAAAGCACGCTGGCAACCGCCATGCGCAGGGGTTTGGCAACTTCAAAACGTGCGTCGGCGACCATCAGGAACAGGGCCAGGGCGCTGAACAGGATGAGTTTGGACAGGGCCGACGGGCCCTGCCTGAAAAAGGGTGGCGGTGTACCGTCCAGCGTACCTAGCGGCATCGCTGCATCCGGCTCTTATTCGCTGGTGAAAATGGAGCCCAGGCGCTCCATCCGCTCCAGCGCGATGCCACATCCGCGCACGACACAGGTCAGTGGGTCTTCAGCGACCAGCACCGGCAGGCCGGTCTCTTCGGCCAGCAGGCGGTCCAGGTCGCGCAGCAAGGCGCCACCGCCAGTGAGCATCATGCCGCGGTCGGCGATGTCGGCGCCGAGTTCAGGCGGGGTCTGTTCCAAAGCATTCTTGACTGCCGAGACGATGTTGTTGATCGGATCGGTCAGCGCTTCCAGAATTTCGTTGCTGGAGATCGTGAAACTGCGCGGCACGCCTTCGGAAAGGTTGCGGCCACGCACCTCCATCTCGCGCACTTCGCTGCCGGGAAAGGCGGAGCCGATCTTCTTCTTGATCGATTCGGCCGTGGGCTCGCCGATGAGCATGCCGTAATTGCGCCGGATGTAGTTGATGATGGCCTCGTCAAACTTGTCGCCGCCGACGCGCACCGAACCCTTGTAGACCATGCCGCCGAGTGAAATGACACCGACTTCTGTAGTGCCGCCGCCAATATCGACCACCATCGACCCACTGGCTTCGCTGATCGGCAGGCCCGCGCCAATGGCTGCAGCCATTGGCTCTTCGATCAGGTAAACATCCCGGGCACCAGCGCCCAGCGCTGATTCGCGGATGGCGCGGCGCTCAACCTGGGTTGAACCACAGGGAACGCAGATGATGATGCGCGGACTGGGTCGGAAGATGGAGCGTGGGTGCACCATCTTGATGAATTGCTTGAGCATCTGCTCGGTGACGGTGAAATCAGCGATGACGCCGTCTTTCATGGGCCGGATGGCTTCGATATTGCCGGGCACCTTGCCCAGCATGGCCTTGGCTTCCTTGCCAACCGCTTGAATCGTTTTCTTGCCTTGGGGGCCGCCTTCGTGGCGAATCGCGACGACCGAAGGCTCGTCGAGCACAATGCCCTTGTCACGCACGTAAATCAGGGTATTGGCGGTGCCAAGATCAATGGCCAGGTCAGTGGAGAAGTACTGACGGAAAGCTCCAAACATTAAAAATCCTCTCGGGCATCACAGGCGCATCGGCCCAAAGGCGAGATAATACCCCATCCCCTGTGAAAACATTGCCCGGCGTAGCGCCTCGCGAGCCGCCAGGCATCAGGTTTTGAACGAAAAATACCTTATGTCCCTGACTTCTACCGATATTGACCGCATCGCCAATCTGGCCCGATTGGAACTCAGTCCGAACGAGAGCGAACGTATGCTGACGCAGATCAACGGTTTTTTTGATCTTGTCGAAAAAATGCGCTCCGTTGACACCACCGGTTTGCAACCGCTCGCGCATCCCGTGGCCTGCTGGGAAGACATTGTTCTGCGCCTGCGCGACGATGCCGTCAGCGAGAGCGACAACCGGACTGCGAATCAGCGCAATGCGCCCAGCGTTGAACAGGGTCTGTTTCTGGTCCCCAAGGTGATCGAATGACGAAGCCAACCGAACTGCACGATTTCAGCGTCACGGAACTGGCAGCGCAGTTGCGTCAGCGCAAAGTCTCGGCTGTGGAGACGGCGCAGCATTTTCTGGGGCGCGCGCGCGCCAATGCTGCGCTGGGTGCTTTCCTTGATTTCAATGAGGAAGCGACCCTGGCGCAGGCTCGAGTAGCCGACGCCGCACTGGCGATGGGTACGCCGGGCAGTGCATTGCTCGGGGTACCGGTTGCGCACAAGGACATTTTTGTGACGCGCGAATTCGCTGCTACGGCCGGTTCGAAGATGCTCAGTGGCTATCGCTCACCGTTCGACGCGACGGTCGTGGCCAAATTGGCAGAGCAGGGCGCGGTCACGCTGGGCAAGCTCAATTGCGATGAATTTGCGATGGGCTCGGCCAATGAAAATTCGGCTTTTGGCCCGGTAAGAAATCCCTGGGACACGAGTCGTGTGCCAGGGGGCTCGTCGGGTGGCAGTGCGGCTGCCGTAGCAGCGCGCCTGGTGCCGGCGGCAACCGGGACGGACACCGGAGGCTCGATCCGGCAACCGGCGTCCTTTTGCGGAATCACCGGCATCAAGCCGACCTATGGCCGCGCATCGCGCTACGGCATGGTGGCGTTTGCGTCCAGCCTGGACCAGGCCGGCGTGCTGGCGCGCAGCGCGGAAGATTGCGCCTTGCTGTTGTCAGCGATGTGCGGGCCTGACCTTGATCGCGATTCCACGTCGCTCGATGTGCCGGCCGAAGATTTTGCCCGCTCACTGAATGATTCGGTGGCCGGCTTGCGCATTGGCGTGCCTGCCGAGTTTTTTGGCGAAGGTCTGAGCGCGGATGTTCGCACGGCGGTCGAACTGGCCTTGAAGGAATATGAAAAGCTGGGCGCCAAACTGGTCCCGATCAGGCTGCCGCGAACCGAGCTGTCGATCCCGGTCTATTACGTGATCGCACCGGCCGAAGCATCGAGCAACCTGAGCCGTTTTGACGGTGTCAAGTTCGGGCACCGTGCCGAGCAGTACGACGACCTCATCGACATGTACAGGAAGACGCGCTCGCAAGGCTTTGGCGACGAGGTGAAGCGTCGCATCATGATTGGCACGTATGTGCTCTCGCATGGTTACTACGACGCCTACTATCTGCAGGCGCAAAAGATCCGGCGCATGATTGCTGATGATTTCCAGCAGGCTTTCCAGCAATGCGACCTGATTGCCGGGCCGGTAGCGCCCACGGTGGCCTGGAAGCTCGGTGACAAGAGCGACGACCCGGTGGCCAGCTACCTGGCTGATATTTTCACCTTGCCGGCCTCACTTGCCGGCTTGCCTGGCATGAGTGTTCCGGTGGGCTTTGGTGCAGAGAATATGCCGGTCGGCATGCAACTGATAGGCAACTATTTGCAGGAGTCCAGGCTGCTCAATGCGGCGCACCGCCTGCAGCAGGCAAGCGATTGGCACGTCGCCAAGCCGCAGGGGTTTTGAATATGAACACAGGCAAGTCAACATTGGTGCACGGCTATGAAGTCGTGATCGGCTTCGAGACCCATGCGCAACTCTCGACCCGCTCCAAAATTTTCAGCCGTGCCTCGACGGCCTTTGGCGCCGAGCCGAACACACAGGCCTGCGCCGTCGATCTGGCTCTGCCGGGCACGTTGCCGGTGATGAACAGGGGGGCGGTGGAGCGCGCCATCGAATTTGGTCTGGCCGTCGGGTCCCACATTGCGCCACGCAGCATTTTTGCGCGCAAGAACTATTTTTACCCGGACCTGCCCAAGGGCTACCAGATCAGCCAGTTTGAAATTCCTGTGGTGCAGGGCGGTCAGGTGGAATTCTTTATGGGCGACGAGAAGCGGTCGGTGCGTCTGGTGCGTGCCCATCTCGAAGAGGACGCCGGCAAGTCGCTGCATGAAGACTTTATTGGCCAGACCGGGATCGACTTGAACCGCGCCGGAACACCGTTGCTGGAGATTGTGACCGAGCCTGACATGCGCTCCAGCGCTGAAGCGGTGGCGTATGCCAAGGAGTTGCACAAGATCGTGACCTGGATCGGCATCTGTGACGGCAATATGCAGGAGGGCAGTTTTCGCTGTGACGCCAACGTGTCGGTGCGCAAGCCGGGTGCGCCACTGGGGACGCGGCGCGAGATCAAGAACCTCAACAGTTTCAAATTCATGCAGCAGGCCATCGATTTTGAGGTGCGCTGGCAGATCGAGAGAATTGAGGATGGTCATGCCATCGAGCAGGCCACCGTGCTGTTCAACCCGGATACCGGTGAGACGCGTGCCATGCGCAGCAAGGAAGATGCGGCCGACTATCGTTATTTTCCGGATCCGGACTTGCCACCACTGGTGATTGCAGATGAATGGGTACAGCGCGTGCGCAATGACATGACAGAATTGCCACGCGTCATGGCCCTGCGCTTCGGATCGGACTATGGTCTGTCGGAATACGACGCCACGGTGCTGACACAGAGCCGCGCGATGGCAGCCTATTTTGAAGCTGCTGCCAATGCCAGCGGTCAGCCAAAACTGGCCAGTAACTGGATCATGGGCGAAGTCGCGCGGCGTCTCAATGCCAGTGAGCTTGACATAGCCCAGTCGCCTGCCAGCGCCTTGCAACTGGCACAGTTGATCGGGCGCATCGCCGATGGCACGGTTTCCAACAACGCTGCGAAGCAGGTGTTTGATGCGCTCTGGAATGGAGAGCCTGGTGAGGTCGATCAATTGATTGAGGCCAAGGGGCTCAAACAGTTGAACGACTCAGATGCCTTGGGAAAGATTGTCGATGCGGTGCTTGCTTCGAACCCGAAAAACGTCGAAGAATACAGAGGCGGTAACAGCAAAGCGCTGAACGCACTGGTGGGTCAGATCATGAAGGCGAGTCAGGGTAAGGCGAATCCGCAGCAGGTCAACGAGATGTTGCGCGCAAAGATGAATTGAGTCAACGCTTCTTGCTGGCACTGGCCGCGGGAGCCCCAGCCTGCAAGGCCCAAAGCTGTTTCAGCCGGAACAGCTCTTCCTCAAAGCGAAAACTGACACGTTTGACTTCGGCATCCTGGTCGGCGATGAAGCGAGCCTGTACTTTCAGGCTGGCGTTGACTTCTTCAAGTTGGCGCCGTACCGACGCTGGCGCCTTGCTTGGGTCCTTTTTGTAAAACTCCATTTCGTCAAGCACTGCGGCGCGTTGGTGCTGCAGTTCTTCAACACGATTTGCTGCTGCCTGTCGCACGACACCAATCTGAGCCAGCGCCACCGCACGCTCCTTGTCATGAAGCTCCTTGTTGGGGTAGCGCACGAGCAAGGCGCGGTCGCGCCGCTTTTCTTCGTTCAGGCGTGCGCGCTCTTCCTGTTCTGCCTTTTCTTTGGCTTCGAGATCACTGCGTTCCTGGGCGGTCAGGGAAGGGCCGACCCGGGCCTTGACCGTGCCGCTGGGGTTCAGCATCTTTTGCTCGCGATCCAGGCACTCGGCAATCGGGCGGTCGGAGGTGAGGTTGCGGCCGTTGGCGTCGACGCAGGTGTAGATTTCCTGGGTCGCAGGCCGCGCTGATTGTGCGGCCGCGACCGTTGACAGCAAAGCCAGCAGCAGCCCCGCGACAAGGCGCGTGCACTGCTGCCCAGGTTTCTTCGCGCGGAAATTGATCATGATTGACTTTCTTTGACGCCATAGCGCTGCCGGTAGGCCAGGACGCGCTGTTGATCGATGGTCGGTCCGCCGGCGCCAGGTTGTTCGAGATACTGCATCAAATCGGAGAGCTTGGCAATGGCACACACCTGCAATCCGAGTTCCCTTTGTACGTACTGGACTGCACTGTAGTCAACATCGCGCCCACCTTCGGTCGCCTTTTCCTGCCGGTCCAGGGCAATGATGACGGCGTGGGCCTTCGCACCAGCGCCATGGATGATGGCAATCGACTCGCGTGCCGCGGTACCAGCGGACATGACATCGTCAACAATCAGGACGCGTCCCTGCAGCGCAGCGCCGACCAGCGTACCGCCTTCGCCGTGGTCCTTGCTTTCCTTGCGGTTGTAGGCAAAGGGCACGTTCACGCCGAGCCGGGCCAGTTCCACCGCCAGTGCCGCGGCCAGGGGGATGCCCTTGTACGCCGGGCCAAAGACCATGTCGAATTCAATTCCACTTTGCAGCAGGCGTCGCGCATAAAATTGCGCCAACCGGCCCAGTTTGGCACCATCGTCAAACTGGCCGGCGTTAAAGAAGTAGGGGCTGATGCGGCCGGCCTTGGTCTTAAACTCGCCGAAACGCAGCACACCACAGTCCACAACAAACTGCAAAAAATCCTGGGCCAGCGCATCTTGCGCGGGGGCTGCTCCGGGATTGGTTGCGATAGACACAGACATGGGAACTTCCTTGTTCAAATTGACCAGCCTTAACCTCAACGGCATTCGCTCGGCCAGCAGCAAAGGGCTTGAAGCCTGGCTGGCCCAATCCAGTCCCGATTGTATTTGTGTGCAGGAGGTCAAGGCGCAGGCGGCTGACGTGGCTGACCGCTTTGAGCAATTGGCCGATTTGCGTGGTTACTTTCATTTTGCTGAAAAGAAGGGCTATTCCGGCGTGGCCGTCTATACACGCAGCGAGCCAAGCGATGTACTGGTGGGTTATGGCTCGTCCGAGTTCGACGCCGAGGGACGCTATGTTGAACTGCGCTTTGACAGTGGCAGCAGCAGGCGTTCCATCATCAGTTGCTATTTTCCCAGTGGCTCGTCGGGCGAAGAGCGCCAGCAAGCGAAATTTCGCTTTCTCGATGAGTTCTATCCGCATCTCGGTCAGCTCAAGCGCGAGCGCGAATTCATCCTGTGCGGCGATGTCAACATTGCCCACCAGGAAATCGACTTGAAGAACTGGAAGGGCAATCGAAAGAATTCCGGCTTCCTGCCAGAAGAGAGGGCCTGGATGTCAAAGCTGCTGGGGGAGGCAGGCCTGGTTGATGTTTATCGCCAACTTCATCCTGCGACGACCGACGATTGCTACACCTGGTGGAGCAATCGCGGCCAGGCTTACGCCAAGAACGTTGGCTGGCGGCTTGACTATCACCTCGCGACTGCGATGCTGGCGCAAGGCGCACGCAGAGCCGAAATTTACAAAGCCGAAAAATTCTCGGATCACGCACCGTTGACCATTGAGTACGACTGGCGTCTTTGAAAAAGGGACAAGGGGTCGACTCGGCCGATCACGAGCGCCGCACCGGGTTGCTGGTCCACAGGGATACGATCGTGCGGTGTTCCGGAATATTGTTGAGAAAACTCTTGCGCAACGCCGCGTCGCTGATTGTGATGGCCTCTGCAAGTAAGTCAGCGTGGGCGCTCGCCAGCAACTGTGCGGCGCGCGGATCGCCAATGCGTGCCAAGGCCTGATGACAGGTCAGGCGTATGAGGTACGGTGCTTCGGTGCCGACCAGCGCGACATCGCTGCCCAGGTGCGGGAGCAATTCCTCGACCATTTGCCGTGCCATTGCGGCATCCTGTTGCGCCAGCGCGACCCGTAGCAGACCGGCGCTGGCATCGTGCCGGGTTGCGTTATCCAGCGAAAGGGCGAGTTCCTGAGCACGCTTGAAAGCCGCTGTTGCCTGGGAGTGACGCCCCAGCGCCAGTTCGGCGTTACCCAGCGCGCACAGCGCAATGGCCTGGAAGACGGGACTCTGGACCGCCTCTGCCATGTCCAAAGCTGCTTGAGCGTGGGCCAGTGCCGATGCGTCGTCGCCCTGACGCAACGCCAGCATCGACAGGTTCGCGAGGATGTTGGGTTCGGTCGCGCGGTCGCCGACGGCGCGCGTCAAGCGCAAACATTCCTCCAGATGTGTGCGGGCCTGCGCGTCTTCACCCAGTCTGACCCAGGCGTTGCCCAAATTGCCCAATGCAATGGCCTCATTGCGCTTGTTACCAAGTTCGCGATTGATGACCAGGTCCTGCTGATCAAAGGCCAGTGAAGCAAATTGATCGCCCCGGCTGTCCGCAATAACCGACAAGGCGTTCAGAAGCAGGGTCTCGACTTGGCGCTCGCCGAGCGCGCGTGCTTTGGCAAGAGCTTCGCTGGCGAGCGTGTGACCGATCGCACTGTCTCCGAGATAGGTCAGTGCGATCGCCAGTCGATGCTGCCCGCGCAGAGCCATCAAGTCATCCTTGATGCGAGCGGCCAGCGCCAGGGTTTGCCGGGCCGCCGCTTCCATCGTGCAGTAGTCGCCAGTGCGCATGGCGAAGCTGCTGTGCCGCCAGGCCACTTCACAGCGCCGGCGGTCATCATCGAGCGCCTCAGAGAGTTGCTGCAGGGCCTCAATGTCGGCATGTTGCTCGACACGCCGGCCCTGCAGGTCCAGCGTTCGCTCGCGCACATCGAGCAAACGCCAGCGCTGCGCTGCCTGATCGGTCAGGGTCAGTGCCGTCGCCACGTAGCTGCTCACGGCCTCATGGGCGTATCGCGCTGCCGCGTGTTCGGCGGCGCGCGTGAAATATTCGCAAGCCTGTTGCGCGTCGTCGGCTTTCAGAAAATGTTCAGCCGCGGTAGCCAGAAAAGCGTTGGCTCGCGCGCCAGTTTGACTGGCAAACCACATTGCGGCTTGCGCATGGTGAGCGCGCCGGGTTCGCTTGAGGAGTGTGTCGTAGGTAACCTGGTGCAGCACCTGGTGCGAAAAAGCGAATTCACGCACTCCTTCGACCATGTCGTCCAGGGCCGTGTCCTGATGCGGCACAACGAGTTCGTGTTGCACCAGAGCGCCGAGGTTGGCCGGCGAGTCGGGATCGAGCATGGCCAGGGGCTGATCCCAAAAGACAAAGCCAATAACGCTGGCTTGTTGCAGTGCCAATTTCTCCGACGGCTTCAGGCTGTCCAGACGTGCCTGCAGGACCCCAGTGAGCGTTTGCGGTACGTGCGTGGCGAGCAGCTTTTCGGCATTGATGCTCCACTGCTCACCCGTAGTGACAATGGCGCCCTCGTCGGCAAGCATTTTGACCAACTCTTCCATGTAAAACGGATTGCCCTGCGCGCCGCTGGTGATGAGTTCACGCAGCAGAGTTGGAATCTCGGCCATCTTCTTCAGCAACTCGTTGACCAGTTGCCTGCTGCCACCCTTGTCCAGAGGTTCGAGCAGGAGACGCTGTGTGTCGGTCAAGCCGGGCCAGTCCGGGCGTTGCTCGAACAGCGTCGGGCGCGTCATTGCCACGATCAGTGTCGGTACATCTCGGTTGACCTGGATCAGATAGCTCAAGAAATCCAGCGAACCGCTATCAGCCCAGTTCAGGTCGTCGAGCAACAGCATGACTGGAGCGCTGTTCTGGATGGAAAAACGACGAAACATCTGGGCTGCCGCATGAAAGCCGCGATTGCGGATCTGACGGCCATCATCGAGAATATTCTGGACGTGTTTGCTGTCAGCAAAGTCAAGTCCGATCAAATGCCCCAGAAGATGTGCGTGCGCCTGCGCCATGTCCGCACCGTCCTCAGCCAGGAACAAGGGCACGAGGCCCTGCTCCAGTTTCATCCTGGCTGTCGCCATGCTGTCGTTGTCGGCAATCTGCAGTCGCCAGGCCACGATGTCACGCAACAGGCCGTAGGGCTGGTTCTGCGTCAGTGGGTGGGAGCGACCCTGAAAAAAGTAGAAGATCTCTGCACGTGCTTCGGCCCAGTTTTCGAATTCGAACAGCAGTCGGCTCTTGCCAACGCCGGCATCGGCCACGACGGTCACCACGTTGAGCCCGCGCTGGCTGTACATGCGCTTGAAGGCGTCCTGCAACTGTTCCATTTCGGCGTCGCGCCCAATCATCCGCGTCTCCACGCCCTCGATGCCACGTGTGCTGACTCGAAAGGCACGTGGTTTGCGCCGTAGCACGAGGTAAGTCACCATCGGAGCGTCAACGCCCTTGACCTGCAGCGGCTCCTGCGGCAC
>JBAXNI010000078.1:0-13778 GCA_037133835.1 Comamonadaceae bacterium
CGAGCTCGGCAGAGATGCGCGGCGCCAGCTCCGACAGGCGCACATTCCATTCAGGGGCCAGCTTCATGGAGGGTGGCACTTCGCTGCCCACGCGCTGCAGCAGGATGTGCGGCGCCAGACGTTCGATGAAATCACACAGCAGGGCAACGCACTCCTGTTCGTCGAACAAGGGCACGCTCGCCGGGTCGCGTTGCCACTGGCGCGCCAGCGCCGTGCCACGCACCAGTTGCAACTGATGCAGCTTGAGCGCACGAATTGGCAGGATGGAGAGCTTGCGCGCACCGTCGAGCATGCTCTGGCGCGACTCGCCGGGCAAACCGAGCAGCATGTGCGCCGTCACTTCCAGCCCCAATGCCGCCGCGCGCCTTATGGCGTCGGCGCTGGCAGCAAAGTCGTGCCCCCGATTCACGCTGGCCAGCACCGTGTCGTTGCATGACTCGACGCCAATCTCCAGCTCAACGATGTACTCCCTGGCGAGGTTGGCCAGGTACTCCAGCACCGGCTGGCCCAGGCAATCGGGCCGCGTGCCTATGGCCAGGCCGCTGATTTGCGGGTGCGCCAGCGCCTCCTGGTAGAGCGAGCGCAAGCGCTCCAGCTCACCATAGGTGTTGCTGTAACTCTGAAAATAGGCAATGAAGCGATCGGTTCCTGGGTAGCGGCGCTGCAGAAAATCCAGCCCGGCGTCGATCTGCTGCGTGACACTCTGGCGCCGCTCCAGATAGAGCGGCGTGAAACCGTCGTTGTTGCAAAACGTGCAACCACCGGTGGCGACCAGACCATCACGGTTCGGGCAGCTGAACCCGGCCTCAACCGACACCTTCTGCACGCGCGCGCCGTAGCGCACTTTCACATATTCATTCCAGGCGTTGTAGCGGCGCAAGCCAAACGGCGAAACAGCGACTGCGCTCATCGGGCCGGCGCTGCCATGCGGCGGTCCCAGAGCGACTGAGCCAACTGTTGCAAACGCTCGAAGTCAATCGGCTTGCCCATCTGCTCAACGCGTGCCGGCAAACTGCCGTGAGCATCGATCTCGACCGATGGCATGCCACTGACCACCACAATGGCCAGTTGGCTGTAGGGCTGCATGTCGCACAAAGCCCGCACCACCTGAAAACCGGTGACACCCGGCAGGCGCAAATCACAAATCAGCAAATCCGGCGCCACCTTGCCCACCATCACCAGCGCCTCATAGCCATTGGCTGCGGTGTACAGCAGCACCGGAAATTTCCACCTGGCGATCTGCAGTCGGTACAGCTTGAGCAGGGTCTCGTTGTCTTCCACGACCAGCACCTGCAGGCTCTGCGGCGCAACCGGCGCCAGTTCCACGGGTCCGCGCGAGGCCAGCAGCCTGGTTACCGAACTGCGCAGGATGCGTCGGTGTCCGCCGCTCGTCTTCCAGCCCTTGAGGTAGCCCTTCTCCAGCCACTGCTGCGCCGTGCGCAGCGAGATGCCCAGTATCCTGGCGGCGTCGCGTGTGGTGTAGTAGTTTTCGACCATGGAAGAACGAGGAAGTTGCGAAACCTGACGATACCTCAAATATGAAACCTGATTTCATATTTTCTCCGGGCTTGACCATCTGACAATTCGGGCGCATTCTTGACCACTTTTGTCCATATTTACCTCTCCGGTCTTGAAATACCTGCGCGCCTTTCTGCTGCTGCTCACTTTTTGCCTGCCGTTCGCAGCGAACGGACAGCCAATCAGCGTGCGGGATCTGGCCGTTCTGGTGGATCCGGATGGCTCGCAAACCCTTGCCAGCGCCAGTGCGCCGGAGAACCAGCGGCGCTACAGAAGCCTGGACGGGATGCTAAGCGCTGGCTACACGCGCCATGTCCACTGGCTTCGCTTCACCGTGCAGACGCCCGCTGCGGGCGCCTGGTGGCTTGAAATTGAACCACCCTTTCTGGACGATGTGCGCCTTTACGTACCTGATGGCAACGGCGGATTTACCGAACGCCGCAGCGGCGACCACCTGCCCTTTGCCAGCCGTGAAGAAAACTACCACGGCTTTGTCTTCAAGCTTGCCGTGCCCGACGGCGCGCCGCGCACGTTTTACCTGCGCCTGCAGACCACCAGTTCTTCTGTGCTGACCTTGCACCTTTGGCGGCCCGAGGAATTTCAAGCAGAAAAAAATATCGAATACGCGAGTCTGGGCGTGCTGTTCGGGTTTTACGTCCTGGTGCTGCTGCTCAACCTGATCCTCTGGCTGGGTCTGCGCGAATCGCTCTACGGCTGGTTCAGCCTGTTCGTTGCGTCCAACCTGATGCTGTACTTCAGCACCAATGGTCTGACTGCGCAATACCTGCTGCCCGAGATGCCACTGCTGGCTGACGCATCGGTCGGCGCCAGTCTGCTGCTCTTCCTGTCCGGCACCGCACCCTTTTACCGGCGCATTCTGCACATCGAACGCAGCCAGAAGTTTTACTTCACGATCTTCCGCGTCATGGTGCTGCTGCCCTGTGTCCTGCTTGTTTCGCTTTACACAGGGCATTTCACGGAGGCCGCGCGCATTGCCGTGGGCTTTGCCGGTCTGGCCGCCTTGTTGGTGCTGTACGTCTCTTTCAGGCTCTGGCGCGAAGGTCGGCACGAATCTCCCTTCCTGCTGGCGGGCGGCGCCCTGACTCTGGCGGCGGGTCTGGGCGCGGCGCTGTTCATGCTCGGTCTGATCTCGGGCGAGCTGTTTGCCCACTTGCTGGCCTTGCAACAATGGACACTGCTGATGGTGACTCTGACGATGCAGGCCGCGCTGGCGGTGCGCCTGCGTGGCATGTACGTGGAACGCCGCCAGTTGCTCGAAAACGCCACGCAGACCCAACGCGAGGCGGTGTTGGAACGACGCGCCAACATCAAACTGGCGCGCCTGGTGGACGAGAAAAGCGCCCTGTCGGACGCGCTTGAGAAGCAGCAGGCCGTCCTGCTGGAGAACGAATTCCGTTGGAAGTTTGCCCTCGAAGGCAGCGCCCAGGGCGTCTGGGACAAGAATCTGCAAACCGGTGCAGCCCTCTACAGCACGCGCTGGAAGGCCATGCTGGGTTATGAAGAACATGACACCCTGCCAGCGGAACATGAGTGGTTGGGGCGCATCCATCCGGACGACCGCGCGGAAGTGATACGGCGCGATCAGGCGTATCTGGACGGCAAGTCGGAAGTTTACGAGGCCGAGTTCCGCCTGCGCTGCAAGGACGGGCGTTACAAATGGATTCTGAGCCGCGGCATGATTGTCAGCCGCGGCCCCGACGGCGCTGCGTTGCGCATGATAGGCACGCACGCTGACATCAGCGTACGCAAGCATGCCGAGGAAAACCTGCAGCTCGCCGCCAGCGTTTTCAGCCATGCGATGGAGGCCATCGTCATCACCGACCCGCACAGCCGCATCATTGACGTCAACGCCGCCTTCAGCCGCATTACCGGCTACAGCCGCGCCGAGGTGCTGGGGCAGAACCCGCGCCTGCTCAATTCAGGGATGCAGGGCAAGGAATTCTTCCAGACCATGTGGCAGCAGTTGACCGAGCACGGCAACTGGTACGGCGAAATCTGGAACCGGCGCAAGAATGGCGAGGTCTACCCCGCCACCCAGAACATCAGCGCCGTGCGCGACGGGCAGGGCAAGTTGCAGCACTACATTGCGCTTTCGTCCGACATCACGCTAGCCAAGAGTCAGCAGCAGGAACTCGAGCGCGTTGCCCACTATGACACGCTGACCAAGTTGCCCAATCGCGCCCTGCTGGCCGACCGCATGAGCCAGGCCATGACACAAGCGCAGCGCCGCGGGCAGCAGTTGGCAGTGGTGTTTCTTGATCTCGACGGCTTCAAGGCCGTCAACGACAGCCATGGTCACGCCGCCGGAGACTTTCTGCTGGTTACCGTGGCGGATCGCATGAAACTCGCACTGCGCGATGGCGACACGCTGGCGCGCATCGGTGGCGACGAATTTGTTGCGGTGCTGCTGGACCTGACCGACATCACCAGCAGCGCGCCGATGCTCAAGCGCCTGCTGGCCGCCGCCTCGCAGCCGGTGCAATTTGGCGGCACCTCGCTGCAGGTCTCGGCCAGCCTGGGTGTGACCTATTACCCGCAAAGCCAGGACATTGATGCCGACCAATTGATGCGCCAGGCCGACCAGGCCATGTACCAGGCCAAACTGGCCGGCAAGAACCGCTTTCACTTCTTCGATGCCGCGCAGGACCGCAGCGTGCGCGAGCGCCACGCCAGCCGCGACGACATTGCACGCGCTCTGCTTGAAGGTGAATTCCTGCTGCTGTATCAACCCCAGGTCAACCTTCGAACAACGCAGGTGGTCGGTGCCGAAGCGCTGATCCGCTGGCAACATCCGCACAAAGGTTTGCTCGAGCCGGCCCATTTTCTTCCGCTGATCAAGGACCATCCACTGGCCATCGAACTGGGCCAATGGGTGCTGGAGACCGCATTGCGGCAGCTTGAGCACTGGCAGCTCTCTGGTCTGGCGATACCGGTCAGCATCAACATCGGTGCGCGCCATCTGCAGCAGACTGATTTTGTCACGCAGCTGCGCCAGGCCCTGGCCCTGCACCCGATGCTCGCGCCCTCCTGCCTTGAACTCGAACTGTTTGAGCCCAGCGCCATGCGGGACCTGGGCCACGTCGCGCAGGTCATCGCCGAGTGCCGCCAAATCGGCATCCGTTTCGCGCTCGACGGCTTTGGCTGGGGCGACTCCTCGCTGAGCTATCTCAAACGCCTGCAGATTGCCAGGATCAAGCTGGACCGCAGCATCGTTCTGCACATGCTCGATGACCCGGATGAACTGGCGATCCTGAAAAGCATCGTGGGGCTGGCGCGCGCCTTTGACGTGGAACTGCTGGCCGAGGGTGTCGAGACCGCTGAGCAAAGCCGGCTGCTGCTGCAACTCGGCTGCGAACTGGCACAGGGTTTTGGTATTATGAGTGGTGCCGAGTTGCTGGACTGGGTGCATGGGCGGGGTCATGGTCTGGATCAAAAACAGGGAGCGGAGATTGCATTTCAGATTTGATGCCCTGCGGCATTGGTTCCTGGCCAGGGCTTCTCTGGTGGTTCTGCTGCTGTTCCTGATCGGCGTCTGGTCGCTCGCACTTTACGCCAGCCGCGTGCTGAGGAGCGATATGCAAGCGCTGTTGGGCGAGCAGCAGGCGGCCAGCGTGGCAATGCTGGCTGAGGGCATCCATTCCGAGGTGAAGGAAAGGCGCGCTGCGCTGGAACTGGTCGCAAGCAACATTGACGCCGCGCTGCTCAAGCAGCCGGCGGTTTTGCAGAAACAGCTGGAGCAGCGCCCGATCTTTCTGACGCTATTCAACGCCGGCGTCTTTGTGACCCGGCTTGATGGCACGGCCGTGGCCGAGGCACCAAAAATCGGACGCATCGGCCTCAACTACCTGGATCGCGACCATATTGCCGCCGCGCTGCAGGAGGGCAAGGCGACCATCGGCAAGGCGGTCGTTGGCAAGCGCGTGCGTGCTGCCAGTTTTGCCATGACGGTGCCGATTCGCAACGCGCGGGGCGAGGTTATCGGCGCTCTGGCGGGCGCTACCGACCTGAGCAAGCCCAATTTTCTCGACAGCTTCAATGCCGGGCGCTATGGCAAGACAGGCGGCTACCTGATCATCGATCCGGAGCACCGGCTGTTCGTCACAGCCACCGCCAACAACACGGACCTGATCATGCAGCCGCTGCCGGCAGCCGGCGTCAACCCGGTGCTGGACCGGCGCCTGCTCGGCTTCGACGGACAGACGGTGAGCGTCAACTCGCGTGGCACGGAGGTGCTGGGGGCGTCGGCGCGCATCCCCAGCGCAGGATGGTTGGTCCTGGCCACGCTGCCAACGCAAGAGGCCTTTGCCCCGATTGCAACGATGGAACGCCGCATTCTTGTGGCGACGCTGCTGCTCTCGGTGCTGGCGTCGGCGCTGGTCTGGCTACGCATGCAAATGGGCAGGCAGGGGCAGCAACTCGCCGCCAAGGAACAGCGTTTTCGCGCCCTGTTTGAGCGCGCCAGCGACGGCATCCTGCTCGTCGCCGCGTCGGGCCGGATCGTTTCGGTCAACGAAGCTTTCGCGCACATGCATGGCTACACGGTTCAGCAGTTGCAGACGATGGAGTTGAGCAATCTGGACACGCCTGAAACAGCCAGGCAGATTCCGCAGCGCATGAAGCAACTGCTTGCCAATGAGGCGCTTCACTTTGAGGTTGAACACGTCCACAGCAATGGAAAAGTCATTGTGCTGGACGTTTCGTGCAGCGCCATCTTCGACGAGGCAGAGCCCCTGATTCAGGCTTTCTATCGCGACATCACGGAGCGCAAGCGCGACGAGCAACTGATACAGAACCTGGCCTTCACCGATACCCTGACCGAGCTGCCAAACCGCCGTCACCTGATCGTGCGGCTGCAGCAAGCGCTGGCGGTGAGTCAGCGCCACCAGCACCATGGCGCACTGCTGCTGATCGATCTGGACGACTTCAAGACGCTCAACGACACCCTGGGCCACGCTCAGGGGGACCGCATGCTCGAACAGGTTGCCAAGCGCTTGCTCGCTTGTGTGCGCGAAGGCGATACCGTCGCGCGACTGGGCGGTGATGAGTTCATCGTCATGCTGGAAAACCTCGATAACGATGCAATGCAGGCCGCGAACCAGGCTGAAGCCGTGGCTGAAAAAGTGCTTGCTTCCTTGAATCAGAGTTATCAGCTCAACCATTGGACGCATCACGGAACGGCCAGCATTGGCATCACCCTGTTTGGCGACAAGTCAGAGAGCGTTGAAGTGCCCATGATCCAGGTCGATCTGGCGCTTTACCAGGCCAAGGCCGCCGGACGCAACACGCTGCGCTTCTTTGACGCGCGCATGCAGCTCGAGGTCAGCGCCCGCTTGGCGCTCGAAGCGGCCTTGCGCCGGGCCGTACAGAACCACGAGTTTGTGCTTTACTACCAGGTGCAGGTCGACGCCCAGCACCGTGCGACGGGTGCCGAAGCGCTGCTGCGCTGGCAGGATCCTCAGCGCGGAATGGTCTCGCCGGCCGAGTTCATTCCGCTGGCGGAGCGGACCGGGCTGATCCTGCCACTGGGGCGCTGGGTTCTGGAAACAGCCGGCAGACAGCTGGCGCTGTGGGCCAAGCAACCCGAACTCGCGCAGCTCACCCTGGCAGTGAATGTCAGCGCGCGCCAGTTTCGCCAGAATGACTTTGTCCCTCAGGTGATGCAAGCCCTCGAGCGCAGCGGCGCCCGCCCCGACCGGCTCAAGATCGAGCTTACCGAGAGCCTGCTGGTGGCCAACGTCGAAGATGTGATCAAGAAGATGAGCGAGCTCAAGGAGCGCGGTGTCGGCTTCTCGCTGGACGACTTTGGCACCGGTTACTCGTCATTGGCGTACCTCAAGCGCCTGCCGCTGGATCAGCTCAAGATTGACCAGGGTTTTGTGCGCGACATCCTGGAGGACCCCGATGACGCGGCCATTGCCGAGACGGTGATTGCGCTGGCACGCAGCCTCGAGCTGGGCGTGATCGCGGAGGGCGTGGAGACCGAGGCGCAATGCAACTTTCTGGCGGAGCTGGGCTGCCTCGCCTATCAAGGCTATCTGTTTGGCCGGCCCTTGCCCATCCAGGAATTTGAAGCTCTCGTCATGCAGCAAGAAGCCTTCGGTTGCCGGTTGGAAAAATGAAACCAGGTTTCATTTTTTACCTCAGGTTGACCCTTCCAGTCCAAGTGAACTAGGCTCAGAGCACTTTGTCTGTCAACACCCTCCACGACGACCACCACGGGTTCGTATCGATCAGCGGCCTGCGGCCAGGCCGAAGCGCTGGCATGCCATGAACGTCAGCGCGGAACTGCGCGCCCGGCTCGAAGCCGCCGTGCCGACTCTGGTGTTTGTGCTTGCGCTCGGCGTCTTTGCCGCGGCGGCCCTGTGGCGCGCTGAGGATATAGGCCAGAAGGCGCAGAGCCAAATCCAGCATGCCAGTGAGCGGCTGACCGGCGAAGTGCTGCGGCGCCTGCGCCAACCGATCTACGGATTGAATGGCGCCAGAGGCCTCTTTGCCCACGACGAAAGACTGAACCGGGCTGACTTTCACACCTACGTCGAGTCGCGTGATCTGCCCAAGGAGTTTCCCGGCGTGCGCGGCTTTGGTTTGATCCAGCATCTGGCGCGTCCGGAACTGAACGCGTTTGTCGCAGCCGAGCGTGCCGATGGTGCGCCGGACTTCAGCGTGCACCCGGCGCCAGCGCAAGACCAGGACGACTGTTACATCGTTCGCTTCATGGAGCCGGCTGCCAGCAACCCCGGGGTCATCGGGCTCGTCAACGCCGGCCTGCCTGGCCGCAGCGCCATGCAACGCGCCATCGACAGTGGTGAAGCGACCATGAGCGAGCCCCTCATGCTGCTGCGGGATCAGCGCCACACGCCAGGTGCGCTGCTGCTGGTGCCGGTTTACCGGAAGGGACTGCTCACCGGCAATACAGCTGAGCGGCGCGCCGCCTTGCTGGGTTTGCTGGCCGCGCCTGTCGTCTTTGAAGAGATGTTCCGGGGCCTGCCGGAGGTGGCCAGCGACCTGTTCAACATCGAAGTTTTTGACAGCACGGCAAGCTCTGCCGGCCCCGGCCTGATGTACGACTCTGACCAGCACGGAGCAAGGCTCGACGCCCGCGCGATGGGGCGGACCGGACACCACTATTCGGCATGGCAAACGCTATCACTGATGGGGCGGGAACTGTCGATACGTGTCAACGCCGAACCGAATTTCAATGACACGCTGGACAACAATTCCCCGTGGCTGGTGATGGGTCTGGGCGTCCTGATCGCCGCCCTGCTCTGGCTTCACCTGCGTCGGCGTCAGCAGCGACACCAGCTGGCGCTGGACATGGTGCAGGAGCGCACGCAGGAACTGAGCCGCGAGCGCCTGCGCCTGCGAACGATACTGGAAACGGCCACAGACGGCATGCATATTCTGGACGCTGAAGGTTTGCTGGTTCAGGCCAATCCCGCCTTCCTGAAGATGCTGGGGCTGGATGAGTCGGCCGTTGGCCGACTGCACGTCAGCGACTGGGACTGCCACCTCGAAGCGTCCACGATCCGTGAGGTCATCGCTTCGCTGATCAGTGCAGAAACGGGCGCACTTTTCGAGAGCAGGAACCGGCACCGCGACGGCCAGCTGATTGACGTTGAAGTCAGCGCGCGAGGCATCAGCATCGACGGGAAAAGCCTGGTTTATTGTTCCTCGCGTGACATCACCGAGCGCAAACGCAATCAGACCACCCTGCGCGAGAAGGAGCGCGAACTGCGCACCCTCATCGACAACATGCCGTCCATGATCGGCTATTGGGACAAAAACCTGCGCTGCCGCTTTGGCAACGCGGCTTACACGAGTTGGTTCGGCGTGGGCCAGCGCGAGATGCCGGGCATGCACATCCGGCAAGTGATAGGGGAGGAGCGTTACCAGCTCAATCTGCCCTATATCGAAGCCGCCTTGCGCGGGGAGAAGCAGCGTTTTGAGCGCGCCATTGCCACTCCCGATGGCGCTTCGATGCGCTATTCGCTGGCCGAGTACCTACCTGACATCGTTGATGGCCAGGTGCAGGGCTTTTACGCCATGGTGTCGGACATCTCTGACATCAAGCAAGCCGCTGACGCGCTGCGCCAGAGTGAAGAAAAACTGCGCGGGCTTTTTGAGTTGTCGCCGCTGGGTATTGCGATGGCCGACATGAGTGGCCGCTTTGTCGAGTTCAACCCGGCGTTCCAGAAGATTTGTGGCTACAGCGAAGCCGAACTCAAGACCATCGACTACTGGAAGCTGACGCCTGAGAAGTACATGACTGACGAAGCACAGCAAATGGAGCAGTTGCTGACCACCGGGCGCTTTGGTCCGTATGAAAAGGAATACATCCGCAAGGATGGCAGCCTGGTGCCGGTGGCACTCAACGGCATCCAGATCACCGACCACCATGGCCAGCAATTGATCTGGTCGATTGTTGAAGACATCAGCGAGCGCCAACGCGTGAATCTGGAATTGGTAAGTGCCAGGGACGCCGCTGAAGCCGCCAGCCTGGCCAAGAGCCGCTTTCTCGCGACCATGAGTCACGAGGTACGCACACCCATGAACGGCATCCTTGGCATGGCGCAAGTGCTGTTGACGGCCGGCGTCACGGAAACGGAGCGCCTGGACTACGCCCGCACGATCCTGCGCTCCGGCCAGACCCTGCTCAAGCTGCTCAACGACATTCTGGACCTGGCCAAGATCGAAGCCGGCAAGATCGAGCTCGAATCCCTGAAGATGTCGCCAGAGCAAATGCTGGCGCAAACGCAGTCGCTGTTTGCCCCAAGCTGCGAGGACAAAGGCTTGCAGATTGAATGGGAGTGGATCGGACCCAACACGCACTATCTGTGCGATCTGCATCGTGTCCACCAGATGCTTTCGAACCTGGTCAACAATGCGATCAAGTTCACGGCAACGGGCGACGTCAAGATCCAGGCACGCGAAATTGCCTGCACCGATGACAAGGCCACGCTGGAGTTCTCGGTTTCGGACAGCGGCTGCGGCATCGCACCGGACAAGCTCGGTCTGTTGTTCCAGACCTTCTCGCAAGTGGACAGTTCCACCGCGCGACACTTTGGCGGGACCGGCCTGGGTTTGTCCATCGTGCGCACACTGGCGCAGTTGATGGGCGGTGAGGCTGGCGTGCACAGCGAGTTGGGGCAGGGTTCGCGTTTCTGGTTTCGCATTCGCGCCACGCGGCTCGACAGTTCAGCCGACGAGAGCCCGGGTCCGCAGACGCACGCCGCAGACAACTCCGGCCCTGCAACCAGCACAGTGCCGTGGCTGCGCGTGCTGCTGGTGGAGGACAACGCTGACCACCGTCGCCTGACGGCACTGCTGCTCAAACGTCTTGGCGTCGATGTCTCACTGGCCGAGAACGGGCAGCAGGGGCTCGATGCCGTCATCCGTGGCGACGCCGCTCCTGTGATCCTGATGGATTTGCACTTGCCGCTGCTTGACGGCTATGCCGCCTGCACCCGGATACGCGAGTGGGAGCAGTCCCATGGTCAAACCCGGCGCGCCATCATTGCCCTGACAGCGGACGCTTTTGAAGATGACAGAGCACAATGCCTGGCCGCCGGGATGGACGAGGTGCTGACCAAGCCGATCTCGGTGGACAAGCTCAAGCACCTGCTGGAGCGCTGGCGTCCGGTTCTGCCGGCAGTCACTGGCAGCCCGCGCATCAAGGATCTGGATTGTCCACTTGTCCAGTCCCTGATCAGCGAGATCGTGCCGCTGCTGATGAATCATCAGTTTGACGCCATCACGCGATTTCGGGAGTTGCAGGAGGCGGTGGCGAATACCGAACTGGCGAGCACCATCAACCGGGCCGGACAGCCCTTACAGGAATTCCGTTTTGACGCGACGCTGCAACAGCTGCGGGACATCGTGAGCGCCCAGGGCTGGCAGGAAGCAGACGAGCGGATTTCAAGAAAGGTCCAAATATGACTGACAAAAACAAAAGAGCACGCATTCTGGTAATCGACGATGCGCCGACCAACCTGCACGTGCTTACCGCCGTACTGTCGGCCGAGTTCCAGGTGCAGATCGCGACTTCGGGCGCAATCGCACTGGAACTGGCGACAAAGTATCCGCCCGACTTGATTCTGCTTGACGTCATGATGCCCGAGATGAACGGCTTTGAGGTGTGCAAGCGGCTCAGGGCGGTCCCGGCCCTGACGAACATCCCGGTGATCTTCATCACTGCCCTGTCTGACTCGGAGTCGCAAGTCGCTGGCCTGGCGTTGGGCGCAGCCGATTACATCAGCAAACCATTCAAGGTCGAGATTGTCAAACTGCGTATTCGCAACCTGCTCGAACGCCAGCACTTGCGCGAACAAATTGAAGAAAAGCAGGCCGAACTCGAACGCATTGCCAAGTACGACCCGCTGACCGGCCTGCCCAATCGCGCCCTGCTGGCCGATCGCATGAGCATGGCCCTGCTGCAGACGCAGCGCCGTGGCCAGAAACTGGCGGTGGCCTTTGTGGACCTGGATGGCTTCAAGGCGGTCAATGACTCGCACGGTCACGATGCGGGCGACCATTTGCTGATCACACTGGCCAGGCGCATGAAGCAGGCGCTGCGCGATGGCGACACGCTGGCGCGCCTGGGTGGAGACGAGTTTGTCGCGGTACTGGTGGACCTGGCCGATGTGGACGCCAGCGCGCCCATGCTGAACCGGCTGCTGGCCGCCGTAGCTCAGCCAGTGCACTTTGGCCAAGCCCTGCTGCAGGTCTCTGCCAGTCTGGGCATCACCTTTTACCCACAGGCACAGGAGATCGATGCCGAGCAGTTGATCCGACAGGCCGATCAGGCCATGTACCAGGCGAAGCTGGCCGGCAAGAACCGCTTTTGCGTCTTCAATGCCGAACAGGACCGCAGCGTGCGTGCGCACCATGAAAGCATGCAGCGCATGGAACGCGCCTTGGGCCAGGGCGAATTTGTGCTTGAGTACCAACCCAAGGTGAATCTGCACAGCGGCAAGGTCACGGGTGTGGAAGCCCTGATCCGCTGGATCCATCCGGAACGGGGCATACTGCCGCCAGCCGACTTTCTACCCATGATCGAAGACCATGCGCTGGCCATCGAACTGGGTCAGTGGGTCATCGAAAGCGCACTGCAACAGATCGGGCGTTGGCAGCGAGCCGGGCTCAACATGCAGGTCAGTGTCAACATCAGCACGCACCATTTGCAGCAGCGCGATTTTGTCGAGCGCCTGCGCAGCACGCTGGAGGCTCATCCCGGCTTGCCGCAGCACTGCCTGGAACTTGAATTGCTCGAGTCTGGCACCGTTGGCGACCTGGCGCGCGTCTCGGGCGTGCTCAAGGCTTGCCAGCAAATGGGCGTCAGGTTTGCGCTGGATGATTTTGGCACCGGTAGCGCATCACTGATCTACCTCAAGCGGCTGCCGGTGTCCCAGCTCAAGATTGATCAAAGCTTTGTCAGCCAGATGCTGGGTAACCCCGATGACCTGGCGATCCTCGAAAGCATTGTCGGACTGGCCAAAGCCTTCGACATTGAGGTGCTGGCCGAGGGAGTCGAAACCGTCGCGCACGGCGTCCAGCTGCTGCAACTGGGCTGCGAACTGGCACAAGGCTACGCTATTGCACCACCTATGCCGGCTGGAGAAATTCCGCTCTGGGTGGAAAACTGGCAACCCGACCCGGCTTGGGCGCTCAGCCCCGCTCGTACCAGTGCCGGCTGTGATTGACGATGTAAACCACGAGCAGCATCACCGGCACTTCGATCAATACGCCGACCACCGTGGCCAGCGCGGCGCCGGAGTTGAAGCCGAACAGGCTGATGGCGGCGGCCACCGCGAGTTCAAAGAAATTGGAGGCACCGATCAGCGCTGACGGGCAGGCGATGTTGTGCTTCTCACCGAGCGCGCGGTTGAGCCAGTAGGCCAGCGCCGAGTTGAAGAAGACCTGGATCAGGATGGGCACGGCGAGCAGCGCAATCACCAGCGGTTGCTTCAGGATCGCTTCACCTTGAAAGGCGAACAGCAGCACCAGGGTTGCCAGCAGCGCGCCGATGGACCACGGTCCTACTTTTTCCATCGCAGCGTCAAAAGCCGCCTGGCCCTTGCTCAACAGCGCACGGCGCCAGAGTTGCGCCAGCACTACGGGAATCACGATGTAGAGCAGCACCGAGATCAGCAGCGTGGCCCAAGGCACGGTGATGGCCGAGATGCCGAGCAGAAAAGCCACCAGCGGCGCAAAGGCCAGCACCATGATGCTGTCGTTGAGCG
>JBAXNI010000079.1:0-13546 GCA_037133835.1 Comamonadaceae bacterium
GCCAGCATGGCAACAAGGCGCAGGCCATGAAAGTGCTGACCGCGCGCATCCAGGAGAAGGACCGTTCCGAGCGCGCTGCCAAGGACGCTGCCGAACGCAAGAGCCTGATTGGCAGCGGCGACCGCAGCGACCGCATCCGTACCTACAACTTTCCGCAGGGGCGGCTCACCGACCACCGCATCAACCTCACGCTCTACAAGTTGCTCAGCATCATGGAAGGCGATCTGATCGAAGTGGTGCAAGCGCTGCAAGCCTATGAAGCGGCGCAGCAACTCGCGGCGCTGGAAGTTGGCGCTGGGGCCTGAACGTGCCCACACTCCTGCAAGCCCTGATTCAGGCGCAGTCGTGTGGACTGGACCGGCTCGACGCCCAGCTGCTGCTGTTGCACGCGCTAGACCGACCGGCACAGCAGCGCGCGTGGTTGCTGGCACATGACGACGAAGAACTGTCAGCGACCGCGCAATCCATCCTGAGCGCCTGTGTGCAGCGCCGTGCTGGTGGCGAACCATTGGCCTACATCACAGGACACAAGGAATTCTTTGGTCTGGATCTGTGGGTCGATGCACGCGTTCTGATTCCACGTCCGGACACCGAGACGCTGGTCGAGTGGGCGCTGGAAGTCTTGCCCGCCCAGACGCCCGCCATGGAGCCGGCACGGGTCCTGGATCTGGGCACCGGCAGTGGCGCCATTGCGCTGGCCTTGAAGGTTAGCCGCCCTGAACTGCAGGTCAGTGCCATGGACGTCAGCGAAGACGCGCTGGCCGTGGCGCGTGAAAATGCCAAACGCCTGAGGCTTGAGATTGATTTCCGGCAGGGCTCCTGGCTGTCAGGCGTGCAGGAAAAGTACCATGCGATTGTTTCCAACCCCCCCTATATCGCAGAGCAGGATCGGCATCTTGAAGCACTCAGGCACGAGCCGGCGCAGGCCTTGAGCTCGGGAGCGGACGGGCTGCACGACATCCGTCAGATTGTTGTCGACGCCAGCGCTCGACTGCACAGCGGCGGCTGGTTGCTGCTCGAGCATGGATTCGACCAGGCAGAAACGGTTCGACAGTTGCTGTTTCACGCTGGCTTCTCCAGCATCCAGTCAAGAAACGACCTCAATGGCATCGAACGCTGCACCGGCGGCAGAACAGCCCAGTACAAATAAGCTGCGTCAAGCCATGGCCATGATCGCCAGGCTGGCCGCCAATCCGGCAAACCAGACCAGCGAGCGCAGCGTACCCTGGTTCAACAGATAGACCGCCACATAGACCACGCGAATGGCGACAAAGGCCATCGCCAGTGTGTCGATGCGTCCCTGATCGGCATGCGCTTGCTGCGCCAGCACCACAGCCGCAATGAACAGGGGCAGTGCTTCGAAGCCGTTGTACTGCGCCGCGATGGCTCGTGCCTGCCAGCCACTCAAATGCGAAGCCCAGCCGCGCGGATCGCGGTTGTCGTAGCCCCCTTCTTTCCTGGGTTTGCCTGCTGTGCTGCCTTTGGCCAGGCCAGCGGTCAGAACCGGCAGCACACAAGCTGCCACCACACACCAATTTGCAATTGTCATGATTTATGCCTCCTCAGCCATTCTCACCTGTTTTCGCCAGCCCTGCAGCGAGCAGGCTGCGTTCAGCCCGGCGCAAATCGTCCAGCGTGTCGATGTCATGGACGCAACCAGCATCTTCGACAGGAATTTCAAACGCTGCATGGCTGCGCACCACGCCTGCTGCACCCTGCTCGCCGCTGAGACCAAGCAGCGCCTGTCGGCAGTCGGACGCAAAGCCGACCGGGTGCCCGCGCTGGCCACGGTAACTCGGCAGCACCACGCTATGCTGATGCAGCGCCGCCGCGACTGCAAGGAGAGTCTGCGCTTCAATCAGCGGCAGATCGCCTGGCAGAACCAGCCAGCCCGTGGCATCGGGCGTGCTGCGCACAGCTGCAGCGATGGAGTCCGCCATGCCGGCCTGGCCGCTTTCTTCCAGATACCATGACAGGCCACTGGCATGGACGGCATCCAGTGTGCGTTGCAGCACCGTCTTGCCCCCCAGCAACGCCTGCAACTTGGAACCAGTACCGCCCGAGGCGAGAAAGCGTTCGCCGCGCCCGGAGGCCAGCACGATAACGGTAGCTGAAGTCACGTCGGCGCCTGGACCGGACTCTGAGCCATTGCAGCTTTGACCTGAACCATTTCGGCAACGATGGAAACCGCAATTTCAGCCGGCGTTTTGGCACCCAGCGCCAAGCCCACCGGGCCGTGCAGTCGATCGAGTTGCTCCGCCGTCAAATCGAAATGCTCGGCCAGTCGCTGCTTGCGCGCTTGCTGGTTGCGTTTGGAGCCCAGAGCGCCCACATAGAAAGCGTCGGACTGCAGCGCTTCGATCAAAGCCATGTCATCGAGCTTCGGGTCATGGGTGAGCGCCACGATGGCGGTGTGCGCATCGGGCAGCAAGGCGCGCACCGCATCATCCGGCATGCCCTCGGCGCGGATGACGCCGGGCACCGCCACCAGCAGCGTGCTTGCGTACTCCTCACGCGGATCACAGACCAGCACTTCAAAGTCAAGCAACAGGGCGATCCGGGCCACCGCCTGCGACAACTGGCCTGCGCCAATCAGGAGCAAACGCCACTTCGGGCCAAAGACCGTGTTCAGAGTGATGCCATCGAACTCAAGAGCCTGTCCGCGATGGGCCGCAGACAGTTGCACAGCACCGGATGCCAGCGTCACACTGCGCAGCACGAGTTGTTGGGCTGCCGTGCGCTCCAGCAGTTGCTCGACCCACTGGATGTCCTGCAGAGGTTCCTGTAGCAGGCGCAAGGTGCCGCCACAGGGCAGGCCAAAGCGCGCCGCTTCTTCCTTGCTGACGCCATAGACGATCAGCGCCGGCCTAGCCGTGCTTGCGGGGCCGGCTTTGCAAGCGGCCTGGGTACGCGCAATCAGGTCGTCCTCGACACAGCCGCCGGAGACCGAACCACTGAGAATGCCATCGTCCCGAATCGCCAGCAAGGCACCAGCCGGTCGTGGTGCGCTGCCCCAGGTTTCGACCACGGTGACCAGCGTGACGGCGTGGCCCGCACGATGCCAGGTCAGTGCATCGCTCAGAACACGAAGATCCAGACTTTCCATCGCAACTCAGATCGCTCGCGTGAAAGCCAGCCGCTGCGCTGGCTTGAATCCGGCATCAAACAGAAAACCCAGCAGCGCCTGATCGCGCGGCGCAGTGCTGGTCTCAACCCGCTCGACCCGCAGCGCGCCAAGATTGGCAAACAACTGAGACAGAAGCGCGCGACCAATGCCACGGTGCTGGTACTCCGGATCGACGCCCACAGTATCAATCACCGCAGCCGATTCAGTGCGCCCGAAGTCACCGATGTCGGCGCGCGCCATCAGATACCCCACGATCGCGCCGTCCAGGCGCGCTGTCATCGAAACGCGGATGGCAGAGTCGTTCATCGCCTCCGCCAGTTTTCCCTGCATGTACGCCGTGCGATCACGCCCGCTGATGGCTCGGTCAATGCGCACGATTTCCTGCAGGTCCTGTGGCTTCATGGAACGCACATCGGCACTGTCACGCGAGAGCTTTTCAAAATCGTTGTCGCCAGGTGCACCGTAATCGATCTCGCTGCCTGGACCGGAACCTTCGGGCGCGCCCACCGCTTCATCACGCGCTGCATGGTAGGCACCACCTTCAACCTGGCATTCAAGCCAGCGATCAGCCGCCAGCGTGAAGCCCATGGCATCAAACCAGCGCAGCATGTCGTGATCGTTCCAGGCCGCCGAGGTATGCAGTTCGGTCGCACCCTGCCTGCGTCCGTAGCTGCTCAAGGCCTGCACCAGTTGCGCGCCAATGCCGACGCCGCGCACCTTGTCATCCACGCCAACGATTTCGATTCGCAGGCCGGGATGGGGTCGACCAAACTCTCCCACCAGTAAGCGGGCCAGCACGTAGCCCACCACGGCATCCCCCTCGACTGCCGCAAACTGCGCATGCAGTGCCGGTTCACGCAGCGCCGCAGCAAGACGCCGTTCGATGTAGTTGCGTCGCGAGTGGCCTTCGATCGCGGCGTCGATCGACACCACAGCACTCAGGTCTTGCCTGGTCAGGGCGCGAATGTCGATCTTACTGTCCGCAGTGGCATTCATAAAGTGTTTCCCTCTGATTGACAATCGGGGCAGTGCTCAGCAACCGGCAGCGTAATCGAACGCCAGTTGCCGGTCAGTTTCATCATCGAGCAAATCATCGAGCATCGGCAGCAAAGCCATTTCTTCTTTCTGGATGTGCGAGACCTGGCGCTCCACCAGTTCCATCACGCAGGCCTTCAGCGTCTCCCAACCCGCTGCGTCGAGTGTGCCAGCGACAGCGCTGCGGGACAGTGGCAGCAGTTCCTCGGCCACCGCGCGGATGGCTTCGTGCTCGTCACCGAGCAGCATCGCGATGCCACCATCGCCTGCCTCACGCAAGCGCGAGAACAGCTCACGTTCTTCAAAGCCGAAGTGCCGGTCCACGTCCTGCTGTAGATGCTGCGCCAGCGCCGCAATCAGTTTCAGAAACTCGGGGTCGGCGCCAGGCGACGTGCGCGAGGCCCGTGCAAATGCCTGCTCCGAGCGCGCCAATAATTGCAGATTGGCGCGGTGATCCTGGTGCAGGGCGAGGCTGGTTTGTCTTGAAAAGTTCATGATGGCAATAATGGTATCAGAATACCAATTTAAACAGTTGCGCGAATTCTAAGCCGATTTGGACGAGACTGACAGCACTTTTTTGGCCAGCATCTGGGTCATGCGGCGCCAGCTGTGGAGGAAGGAAACAGCGTAAGCCACAGCGCCCGCGCTGCCGGCCAGCGTGCCGCCACGCAGCAACCAGACACTGTCAAGGAAGACCCCGGCCAGCAGCAGAATCAAGGCCGCCGAGTGGCAGTAAAGATGGACGTCCAGCGCCCGCTGCGCCGTCATATGGGACGGTGTCGGCGGTCGGCGCATGCCAGCGCCCGCGTGCATCGCTGCCAGAAACGGGACGATGCGCGAGAGCACGCCCAGCAGCAGCGTCACCAGACCACCGATCAGCAAAATTCCAAACAGCACAGCCGCATGCTGCACACCTGTTTCCATTTCAAGCGCCAGCGCCAGCGCGAAACTTGCCGTGAGACAGGCCCAGCCCAGACGCACCAGTGCAAAGGAAGATCCCAGGTTGCGCCGCATCCCGCTGCGCAGGGCGAGTTCCATCAGTGTCACATGAATCAGGAAAGATGCCGCCGCAGCGACGATGGCAACTCGAAACAGGATGGGAGAAACGAGCCCCATCAGCACCAGCAGGGCGACAGCCATGGCGAGCAGGGCCAGCCCCAGGGAAGAATTGGACCAGACTGGCGCCGGGTTGTCAGCCAGCGCGAACATCGGCACCAGGATGTAGGAGAAGCCCATCACCAGCAAGCCCATGAAACCATACGCGGCGAAAGTGACATGCAATCCAATGGCAGTTGAGCGTTCCAGCAAGATGATGCCGCTGTACAGACCGGCCAGCGACAGTGCGCTGGCGAGCAGCACCAGCAGTGACAGGGCCGCCGCCCAGCCATGGACGACCACCAGCGGCATGCCTTTGGCACCTCGCAAGTTGCTGCCGAGCAGCCAGAGATAAAGCAGCAGTGCCAGTGTTACCGATAGCGCGCCCAAGCAGAGTGCTGCGGGCAGCCAGAGCGCCATGCCGACAACGACACCGAGGACGCCAAGACCATAGAGGCCCCACAGCAGTTCATACGGCCAGCGCTGCGACATGACAGGTTGCCGTGTCGCCACGGGCAGCAACTGCAGGCTCGCACCCAGCGCCGTCATGACCAGCACACCGAGCGTCAGCAGGTGCACGCCGGCCAGGACCCAGCCGAGACCACCGACATAGTCACCGACGGAGGGTGCGGCCCATGCCAGCGCCAGCCAGGCGAGCAGATGAAACAGGACGGCCGACGCAAAAAATCGGAATGGAATGGAAGCTTCCAGCAGGCGCCCACTGGCGCTGCCCAGAAAAGTGTCGGCCGTGGCCATCAGACGTCCCTGCCGAGAAGCAGACGAACCTCGCCCGGCTCGCCAGCGATGCGCTCAGCCAGCCAGCCACGCTCTGCCAGTTCTGCATAGAGCGGTACCGGGTCGCGGTCATGATGAACTGTCAATGTTTGCCCGGGTCCCAGGCGCTCGATCAAGCCGATGATGGTGACAAAGGGGTTAGGAGGCGCGAGACCCCTCACCTCCACATGCATGCCGTCAGCCTCGACCCAGTGTTCACCCGGGCGGCGCAACTGCGGAGCTGTTTCCACGCTCAGGGCGCACTCAGTTCGCCCAGCAAACGCTGCGCCAGTACGGACGCTACCTGGCGCCGGTAATTCGATGCCGTGACGGTGCTGCGCATCGGGCTGACCTGCTTTTGCACCAGTTTGCCCAACGCAGCCAGCGACTCGGCACCAACAGCTTTGTTGCACAGGGCGTCGCTGCCTTCAATCAGGATCGGTTGCGAATTCGTGCCGGTCAGCGCCACACGCAGCTCGGTCAGAATACCCTCGCTCATCAGAAGGCGCATCGCAACGCCTGCCAGAGGAAAGTCCACCGCAGCGCGCACACGCGCCTTGCGGTAGGCGCAGCGCATCCCGGCAGTCTGCGCCGGAATGCGCACACCTGTGACCAGTTCACCGGGCAACAACTTCAAGGGCCTGGCGCCGTCGTCCTGGTAAAAATCAGCTAATGGCAAGCTGCGCGAACCGCTGCTGCCCAGAAGCTCAATGCTGGCATCCAGCGCGATCAGCGCAGGCGCCAGATCACCGCTCCAGGCTGCATGGCAACGCGCACCTTGCGGCGCTACATGGCATACGTCGCCACGGTATTTCAGACAGTAGTTGTTCGACTCACGCCACCACTGGCTCTGGTTGTAAAAAACGCAGCGCGTGTCCAGGCATAAATTGCCACCAAGCGTCGCCACGTTTCGATGGCTGGGGCCGGCCACAGCGGCTGCAGCTTGCGCCAGCACCGGCAACTCAAGCCCGACTGCGGTGTCGCTGGCGAGCGACTGCAAAGTCACGCCAGTGCCTATCAACCAGGCCTTGCCGTCGCGACGCAGCTGCTTCAATGATTCAATGGCACCGAGGTCAATCAACATGTCCGGTGCGCCGATGCCGCGTCGCAGATTAGGCATCAGATCGGTACCGCCGGCAATCACGCGCGCTTGCGGATTGGCGCTAAGCAAAGCCAGCACTTCAACGGTGGATTTTGGAGAGCGCAGAACAAAAGGCGTCATGGCGTCCACTTCAGGCCTGCTCTTTCTTCAGGGCAGCGCTCTTGGCTGCGCTGAGTTTGAGGGCACGCTTGCGCGCCACCAAGGCGTCCAGCATGCGGTCCGGTGTGGCGGGAAGCTCATGCAGGCGCAACCCGGTAGCTTGCGCGATGGCGTTGGTCAGGGCTGGCAGAAAGCCCGAGAGAGAGCCCTCACCCGCTTCCTTGGCACCAAACGGCCCGTTCGGATCAGGAGCCTCCACGATGTAGGTTTCAATCGGTGGCGACTCGACGATGGTGGGAATGCGGTAGTCCAGGAAGTTGGCGCGCATGTGCAGACCCTGGTGGTACTGCGTTTCCTCGCACAGTGCCTGTCCCATGCCCATCCAGACCGAGCCCTGCACCTGACCCTCCACCGCCAGCGGGTTGATGGCACGTCCACAGTCATGCGCAACCCAGACCTTGACCACGCGCACCATGCCGGTGTCTTCGTCCACCTCGACTTCCACCACCTGCGCTGCGTACGAGTAACCAGCGCTCGTTCCTACCGCGGCACCGCGGAACTTGCCGCCTTGCGTTTCACGCGGTGTTGACCAGTGGCCGCGCGCCGTGACGGTACCTCCGGCCTGCAGCGCCAGTGTCACCACTTCCTTGTAACTCAGTGCCTTGTCGCTGCCAGTGACACCATAGCTTTCACCGTGACACTCGACCTGCTCCAACGGCACGCCGAACTTGGTCGCCGCCGCCTCCAGCAGGATCTGCAACAAGGCCTTGGCGGCATTGATCGCAGCGTTGCCAACCATGAAGGAAACGCGTGACGAATAGGACCCGTTGTCCTTGGGCGTGACAGCGCTGTCATTGGCGACGACGCGCAGGCGTTGCATGGACAAGCCCATCACCTCAGCCACCATCTGCGCCAGCAGCGTCGAGGAGCCCTGGCCGATGTCGGCGGCGCCGGTCAGCACCGTGATGCCACCGTCAAAATCGAGCTTGAGGTTGACCACCGCGTGCGGCTCGCCGCTCCAGTGCACCGGCTTGGCCGAACCACTGGCGTAGTGCGAGCAGGCCAGTCCCAGGCCGCGCCCTTTTGGCATGTTGGCACGTCGCTCGTGCCAGCCAGAGGCCGCCTGCACCTTGTCCAGGCATTCGCCCAGGCCACAGGAGTTGACCTGCAGATCGTTGATGGTCCGATGCGGGATGGAGAGCAGATTGGCGCGGCGCACAGCAAATGGATCAAGGCCCAGTGTCTGCGCCATGCTGTCAAGCATGGACTCGAAGGCATGGCGTACATCAACAGAGCCATGACCGCGCATGGCCCCGTTCGGTGGCGTGTTGGTATAGACGCGCAAACCGTAATAGCGACATGCCGGCAACTGGTACATCGCGTGCAGCAAGGACCCCGCGTACAAAATGGTGACAAGACCATAGCCGGCGTAGGCACCGCCGCGTTGCACCACTTCGCAATCGACCGACTTGATTACGCCGCTGCTTGTCAGGCCAATCTTCAGTCGTACGTCGGTCTCGGGGCGGCCACGGTGCGTGATGAAGGACTCCTCGCGCGAGAGCTCCAGCTTGACCGTGCCCTGTGCAGCACGCGCCAGCAAGGAGGCAATGATTTCGAAATTGAGGGTCTCGGTGCGGTGCCCGAAGCCACCACCGACAAAGGGTTTGATGACACGAATCTGGGAAGCGTCCAGGTGCATGCACTGCGCCAGAATCAGATGCACGTAATAGGGCACCTGCGACACCGTGTGCAGCGTCAAGCGGCCGCGCTCGGCGTCCCAACTGGCCAGCGAGGCGTTGGGCTCCATCATGGCGTGGGTTACTTCGGCGTAATGAAAGCGTTCTTCCAGCACCAGATCCGACGCCGCAAAGCCACCTTCGACGTCACCAAAAGTGTGGTCCACATCACGCGCAATATTGCCCGGCTGATCGTCATGTAACTGAAAAGCGTCGGCGGCACGCGCACTGCTGGCATCAAAATGCGTGGGCAGTTCTTCCAGATCCAGCGCGATGGCATCCAGCGCTGCCCGCGCTGTCACCTGGTCCACCGCAGCGACTGCCGCCATCGGCTCGCCGCAATAGCGCACGCGGCCGCGCGCCAGCGCAAACTCATTCTGCGCAATCGGAATCACGCCATAGGGCACGTCACACTCGTCCCCGGTGATGACGGCGCGCACACCGGGCATGGCGCGCGCGCGGCTGACGTCAATCGAACGAATTCTGGCGTGCGGCACCGGGCTGCGCAGAATGGCGCCAACCAGGGCCTCGCGCGCCGGCAAGTCAGCGGTGTAGAGCGCCTGCCCGGACACCTTTTCGACACCGTCGATCAGCGGCTGGCGCACGCCCACGGCCAGGCGTGGAAGTTGAGGGGCAGGAACGGTATCTATGCTGCTACTCCTGCGGCCTGGGCCATCGCTGTGGCTGCCGCCTGAACGGATTCGATGATCTTGACGTAGCCAGTGCAGCGGCAGATATTTCCCGACAACGCTTCGCGTATCTGCGCCTCGCTCGGGTCTGGCTCCCGCATCAGCAGCGCTTGCGCCGCCATGATCATGCCCGGCGTGCAGAAGCCGCACTGTGTTCCCAACTTTTCGTTGAAGGCTGTCTGCAGGGCACTCAAGCGCCCCTGCTGTGCCAGCGACTCGATCGTGCTGACCTCACTGCCCTCGCAACGGCAGGCCAGCGTGATGCAGGAGAGCTGCGGCTTGCCGTCCACCAACACGGTGCAGGCGCCGCACTCACCGCCGTCACAACCGCGTTTGGTGCCGGTCAGGCCAAGCTGTTCACGCAGGTAGTCAAGCAGCAGTGTGTGCTCGGATACCGCGTCTTCACGGGCGCGACCATTGACGCTGAGTTTGACAAGTCTCTTGCTCACTGATTACTCCTTGGGACGCAGATCACGCACGCGCACGGCCTTGCCCTGTGACCTCGGGATTTCACCCGGCATTTTGACCACAACATCCGTGCTGATGCCAACCATGGACTTGACATGGCGGGCGACGTCTCGCGCAATCGACGGGAAAGCTTCCGCGTCGACGCCACACTGCACCTCCACCTCGATGGTAACGTGGTCGAGCGTACCCTGGCGCTCAACCACCAGTTGGTAGTGCGGCGCAATCATGGCGCGCCCCACCAGCACCGACTCGATCTGCGACGGGTAGACGTTGACCCCGCGGATGATCAGCATGTCATCGCTGCGACCCGTGATGCGCAGGATGCGCAGGTGCGTGCGGCCACAGTCGCAGCGCTCGCTGGTGACGCGGGTGATGTCCCGGGTACGGTAGCGCAACATGGGCAAGGCCTCCTTGGTCAGCGTGGTAATGACCAGCTCGCCCGCATGCCCCTCGGGCACTGGCGCCTGTGTTTCCGGGTCCAGTACTTCAAAGAGGAAGTGGTCCTCCCAACCGTGCAGGCCGGCCTGGGCCGGACATTCGCAGGCCACGCCGGGCCCCATGATTTCAGACAGGCCATAGATGTCGATCGCCTTGACTGCCAGGCGCTCCTCGATTTCGACACGCATGGCATTGCTCCAGGGTTCAGCACCAAAAATGCCGACCCGCAGCTGGCTCTTGCGCAAATCAACGCCCTGCTGCTCCGCCACTTCGGCCATGGCCAATGTGTAGGAAGGAGTTGCGCAAAGGATATTGGCACCCAGGTCCATGATCAAGGCAATCTGGCGTTCGGTCGACCCACCCGACATCGGCACCACCGTAGCGCCCAGACGTTCGGCGCCGTAATGCGCGCCCAGGCCGCCTGTAAACAAACCATAGCCGTAGGAATTGTGAATGATGTCGCCACGGCGTGCGCCGGCGGCGTGCATGGAGCGCGCCATCAGGCCCGCCCAGTTTTCAATATCGGTGCTGGTGTAGCCCACCACCGTGGCTTTGCCGGTCGTGCCGCTGGATGCATGAATTCGCGCGACATCCTTCAAGGGTCGGGCGAACAGGCCAAAGGGATAGGTATCGCGCAGGTCGGCTTTGTAGGTAAACGGAATGCGCCGCAGATCATCGAGAGTGCGCACTTCTTCCGGAACAATGCCGACCTTGTCCATGCGTCGTCGATGCAGTTCCACGTTATCGTGGGCATTGCGCAAAGTCTTTCTCAGGCGATCAAATTGCAGGTCCTGCAGCGCGTCGCGCGGCATGGTTTCGGTTGCTGTATCGAAATAGCTGCCAGCGCTCGCCGCCTTCGTTGTAGCGTTCATCTTGTCTCCTCGTCTTCAGTCGTTATTTTTGATTCGTTCGTTCCATCGGCTTAAGGGCTCCGGACACCACGCACGGGCATCTTGAATAGAGCAAAACCCTGGTTGTAGCTGGCTCGCGTCACCAGTGTGAACTTGACGCTGGCACCGGCCCAGGCGGCGCAAGCGCCGGCCAGCGCCAGCATCAGTGACTGCGCCGGACCGCCCAACCACGAACCGACCACCAGCAGGAGGATGGGCAGGCTCGTTCCAAACAGCGACAACTGCCACCACGCCTGGTCCAGCGCCCGACGCGCCGGCGTCGCCAGGCTCGCGTCAACATCGCGGCGGTAACGCCGCCAGACCAGCACGCGCATGGCCAACAGCAGCGGGAAGGTCATGAGGAGGGCACCGGGGATCTGGGTAAAAAAGAGTGCGAGCAGCAGAAAGATACCGCAGCCCTCACACGCAGCCGTGAGCAGAAACAGTGGCGAGAACCATGCCGAACGCCAGGCCGGAATGCCGCGTGCCGCCGGCAACATGCGACTCTGGCAGTACAGGAATACCAATGCCAGCGCCGCCGTGATCCAGTTCCAACCCGAAACACCCAGCATGGCCGCCAGACCCGCTGGAAACAGCACCAATCCGACGAAAGCCTCGCGTGACATCCAGGAGGTGCGCGGGTTGATGAAAACGTTGAGGGCACGCAGCGGTCGTCCGATCTCCAGCCAGACACACAGCAGGCCCAGGCCAACCAGCGCCAGGCCGATGAAGACGATCCAGTCCGGGCTCCACAGCGATGCCTGCGTTGGACCGCCAAACAGCGCACGCGCCATCAGCAGTCCGGTGCCGGCGCCGCCACACATGAAGTTGCCGGCGGCGCGCCAGTCCCAACTGGTCTGCAGCCACGGATTGGGGCCATAGGCGCTGGCACCGCCCTGCTTGTTGCTCATGTGTCCACCTTGTCCCAGAGGTAATGAAAACCGGGTCCCGTGCCCAGTTCCTCGTGCATGCGAAAGCTCTGATTTTTCGCGAGCAACTGGGAAACATTGCTTTTCGGATCTTCCAGATCACCGAAAGCCAGCGCATCCGCAATGCAGGAATTGACACAGGCTGGTGTGGCTGCCGGATCGACGCCGGGTTTGAGGCCGGCCGCAAGCCCGCTATCAATGCGGTCAACGCAGAAAGTACATTTGGTGGCCACCGCCAGCCGTGAATCGTCACGCCGTTGGCTCTCGCTCTGACTGGGCGCACCATAGGCAAAACTGGCCTTGTCTGTCTTGTAGCGCGCCTGGTAGGGACAGGCAACCGCGCAATAGGAGCAGCCGATGCAGATGTCGTAATCGATGGTCACGATGCCGTCAGGGCGTTGCTTGGTGGCGGTGGTTGGACACACGTGCATGCACGGTGGGTCCTCGCAATGCTGGCAGCCCACTGGCACAAAGACACGCTTCACGTCCGGGTATTCACCGAATTCCATGTCCAGCACGCGGCGCCATTGCACCTCAGGTGGCGTTGCATTGGTGTGCTTGCAAGCCGCTGTACAGGTCTGGCAACCGACGCAGCGCCGCAAATCGGCCGTCATCGCCCAGCGCGTCATGCTGCCACTCCCTGCGCGCGTCCAACCTTGACACGAACGATGTCGGCACCCGAGCCGGTGGCATCGGTGAGTGAGATCGACATGGTGGCCAAGGTGTTCAGGCTGGGCACGCCGAAATCCTTGGCCATCGGTGTTTCCCAATGCGCAAACTGGCCGATCAGCAGCAGCGTGTCAGGGCGTATGCCCTGGCGCACGACGGCGCGGCCGCGCACGCTGCGCCTGGGTGTGGAGATCTCGATCTCGTCGCCATCGGCAATGCCGAGTTTCTGCGCTGCGCCGGTGTTGATGATGACACCGCGGTGCCCAGTGATATTGTCGGCCACTTCATGCATCAGCTGGATGCCCGCGTTGGCGCCCCAGGCGTACTGCATGCTGCGCGCTGTCAGCAGCCAGAACGGATAGTCCTGAACCTGGCCACCGGTCTGGCTGATGATTGCTTCCCACAGCGCGGGGAAATCTTTCCAGATGGGCAGGGCCTGGTATTCCTTGAGCTGCTCGTCCCACCAGTGCATATCGTGTTCATGCAGACGCCGGC
>JBAXNI010000080.1:0-13500 GCA_037133835.1 Comamonadaceae bacterium
CGCCACTCGCCTCAACAACGCTTCTGTTGCTCGTCACCGGTCGCGCGTTGTCCTGGGACATTGCTCTGGCGGCAGCCCTGATCATCGGGGCGGCTATTTTGGGAACACGAAAGAATTGAGAGGGATGCCTTTGCGGCGGACAATGCGGCCATGATCACACTCTTTGATGTCCAAGCGGCCGCCACGTGTTTGCAGGACCACCTGCTGCGCCCCCCCTGCGTGGCCTCCAAGACATTGTCCGAAATCACGGGAGCGCAGGTGTTCCTGAAATTCGAGAACCTGCAGTTCACCTCGTCCTTCAAGGAACGCGGCGCCTGCAACAAACTTGCCCGGCTGACGCCACAGGAACGCCAGCGCGGAGTGATCGCGATGAGCGCGGGCAACCATGCGCAGGGACTCGCTTATCACGCCCAACGCCTGGGGGTGCGGGCCACGATCGTGATGCCGCGCTTCACCCCCGGCGTCAAAGTGGAGCGTACGCGAGGTTTTGGCGCCGAAATCGTCCTGCATGGCGACTCGCTCGACGAAGCCAGCGCCCACGCCGTGCGTCTGGCTGAGCAGCAGCAACTGGTTTTTGTTCACCCCTACGACGATGCGGACGTTATCGCGGGACAGGGCACGGTGGCGCTTGAAATGCTGCAAGACGTGCCGGAACTCGAGACCCTCGTGGTAGCAGTAGGTGGCGGCGGCCTGATTGCCGGAATGGCAACCGCCGCCAAGGCAATCCACCCTGCCATCGAGATCATCGGCGTGCAAACCGCGCGCTTCCCGGCCATGGTCAACGCCATCAAGGGGACGCACCATCCACAGGGCAGCAGCAGTATTGCCGAAGGCATTGCAGTGGGCACGCCCGGCAAAATTGCACAAGTCATCATCGCGCACCTGGTCGACGATCTGGTTCTGGTCGATGAAGGCGATATCGAGCAGGCCATCGTCATGCTGCTCGAAGTAGAAAAAACGCTGGTCGAGGGCGCCGGTGCGGCCGGACTTGCGGCACTGCTCAAGTACCCGCAGCGCTTCAAGGGCAAGCGCGTAGGGCTGGTGCTGTGCGGCGGCAATATCGACCCAATGCTGCTGGCCGCCATCATCGAGCGCGGCATGGTGCGCGCGGGCCGGCTGGCACGCATTCGGGTCAGTGCCCGCGACGTACCCGGCACGCTGGCGAAGATCACGGCGACAGTGGCCCAGGCTGGCGCCAATATCGACGAAGTGCATCATCAGCGCGCCTTCACCACACTGGCGGCTCAGAACGTCGAGGTCGAACTGGTGATTCAGACCCGCGGTCCCGAGCACATCTCGGATGTCATGTCCGAACTGTGCGCAGCCGGCCTGCAGGCGCAGCAAGTGCTGTGAAGCCGCGGACGACTCAGGATGAAAATTCAGCTGCTGTCTGATCTGCACCTTGAAGCTCACCCGAACTGGGTTGCCACACCGGCGCCTGAGGCCGAACTGCTGGTGCTGGCCGGCGACATTGGTTCTTATCAGGCGGGTTCGCTGTTACAGGATCCGGACTTTGGCTTGGCACGCTTCTCGCCGAAGCATGGCTGGCCCGTGCCCTCGCTATTTGTACCGGGCAACCATGAGTACGATGCGCTGGACTTCGATCTGGCGCACCTGCGCCTGCGCGAAACCTGCGAACGACTCGGCATCGTCTGGTTGGAGCGTGAGGTCATTGTCCGGCGGGATCGACAGAACAGGCAGGTGCGCTTTATCGGTACCACGCTTTGGAGCGACTTCGACGCGCTCGGTCCAACGCCCGACGCCGTCGACAATGGCTCGACTGGACTGCTGATGCAACAGCTCAAGGCACGCGACAAGGCCTTTCGCGCGGCCAACTACTATCTGAAGAAGACCGGCACAATGCGCCATGGTCTGCCAATGCTGGCGGAGCAGGTGCGTGAGCAGGCGCTGGTCTGCCAGGACTGGCTGACGAAGGCTTTGCACGATCAGTTCGATGGCATCTCAGTCGTGGTCACGCACTTTGCACCGAGTTTGCAGAGCACCGACCCACGCTATGGACACACACCCGGCAGCGCCGGCTTTTGCAATGCGCTGGACCCCTTGCTGGCGCGTGCGCAAGTCTGGCTGCACGGCCACTTGCATGCACCCAGCAATTACGTCAAGAACGGCTGCCGAGTCATCGCCAACCCACTAGGCTATGCGCGCAAGAATGAGCAGAATGCATTCCACGCAACACTTTGCGTCGAGCTCTGATTCACACAATCTGCCTGGTTACACTGGTGCGATGACAGAGGAGCGCCCATGAAGATTCTGCTTGCCGTCGATGGCAGTCGTTACACGAAGAAGATGCTGGCCTACCTGAGCACGCATGAAGCGTTGTTCACAAAGCGCAACGACTACACCGTGTTCACGGTACAGCCGACGCTGCCACCCCGTGCAAGGGCAGCGGTCGGCAGGGAGATTGTGGACAAGTACTACGCGGAAGAAGCCGAAAAAGTGCTGGCACCGGTGTCCAAGTTCCTGCTGCGCCATGGCATCGACGCCAGGAGCAGTTGGAAGACCGGTCCGACTGGCGAGACTATTTCGAAACTGGCTGACAGCGGGCAATTTGATCTGCTGGTCATGGGTTCGCACGGCCATGGCACGCTGGTCAACCTGGTGATGGGTTCGGTGGCGACCAAAGTGCTCGCTAGCTGCAAAGTGCCAGTTCTGCTGGTGCGTTAACTCGCCGCATCACCGGCGGCGACAGGCCAGCCAGCCTCGCTGCGAGCGTCACCGGCATCGTTCAACTCAGCGCCTTCACGGCAGCGCCAGTCAATGCGGTGGTCAGTGCGTCAAGAACTGCGGAATCCAGATTCCAGCAATGCCAGTACAAGTCAACCGGTAGTGCGTGCCCCGGTGCTATATCCACCAGACGCCCTTGTCTGATGTGTTCCCTGACCTGCAATTCGGGCACCACACTGACACCCCAGCCGTCCAGCACGGCTCGGACCTGCCCCTCGGAACTGGGCACGTACAACTGGCTCAGTGCAATTTGCTTGAGCTTGAGGACGCGCCCGACAAACTCGGACTGAAGGTCGTCTTTGCGGTTGAAGGCAATGAAGGGCAGGTTGCGGAAATTTTGCGGCGACAAGCCACCCGGGCAATGTTCTGCCGCCCACTGCGTCGCTGCGACCGCAATATAGGACATGGCACCCAGGGGCACCAGACGGCAACTGCGCAACGCCTGCTTGACGGTGGTCACGCATCCCAGAACTTGACCTTCACGCAACCATTCAATAGTGAAATCCTGGTCATCCGTGATGATCTCCAGGCCCAGGCCCTGCTGCGCCAGTCGGCCCAGTGCGGGCAACGCCCAGGTCGCGATGCTGTCGGCGTTGATGGCAATGGAAACCCGCTCGGCATCGCCGCTATTGCCTGAAGCGCCGGGTGTCAGGTCTTTCAAGTCGCGCTCCAGATCGGCCCGCAACAAGCGCATCTGCATCGCGTGTTTGAGCAACAGACGACCCGCCGAAGTCGCTCGCAGCGGACGGCTGCGCACGATCAGGACCGTTCCAACCTGAACTTCCAGCGATCGCAAGCGTTGCGACACGGCCGACTGGGTGATCGAAAGACGGACTGCTGCGCGCTCAAAGCCACCTTCTTCGACGATGGCCGCCAGGCATTCGAGAGCATTCGGATCAAAAGTGCTCAATAAGATTTCCTGATATGTTTCTGATCCATCAAATTTTACTTTTCCTGCAAGTGGGCGGGGCGATCTGTGGTTCGGTGGACCTGCAACAAGCAGTCATGAAAGGCCCGGGTCACCCTGGAGGGTTGGGGCGAGCGCCGCACAATGCTGAAAAAGCTGCATTCGTAGTGAAACAGGTCGGCCTTGATGGAGCGCATCCGGGCGTTTTCAACAAACGCTTTCGCATAATGGTCAGGCAGGAATCCAAGGTACTTGCCTGAGAGGATCAGCGTGGCGATCGATTCCTGGTCATACCCCGTTGCCTTTCGTGTCAGGCGTCGCTGCTGACTGACCTCCATATTGGGCGAGTGGTAACCCAGTCCGGCAAAATTGTGCCCACGCAAATCGTCCCAGCTCATACCCACCGGATCTGCCTCGAACAAGGCGTGCCGCGCGCCACAGTACAACTGCATCGTTTCGCCAAAAAGTTCATCGTAAGTCAAACTATCGGAATTGCGGTGTCCCGGAATCACGCCGACCTGAAACTGGCCGTCGATCACGCCACGCTCGATCGCGTTGAGTGGTGCGACATAAAGGTGCAGATTCACTTCCGGCGCCAACTCCGCAAAGAGTGCAATAGCCGCACCCAGCCGGGATTGCGGGTTGCTCGCCGTCTTGTCAAAAACGGCAATATTGAGTTGCCCGCCCATGCGGCGGTGGATTTCGTCCACACTGGCGCGAAAGGCGTCGGCACCAGCAAGCAGGCGCAGCGTCTCCGTGTAGATCTGTTGACCCTCGCTTGTCAAGGCGAACCCGGCGCGCCCGCGCCGGCACAACGTCAGCCCGACACGGGTTTCGAGATCCTTGATGTGCCGGCTGACGGTTGACGTGCCAATATTGAGTTCCAATTCGGCCGCCGCCATACCGCCGCACTCGACCACGCTCCTGAACACACGCAGCAGGCGAATGTCCATGTCACTGAGTTGCCCCAAAACAGAACCGCTTTTTACTTGCATATATTGATAACTAAATAGTGATACTTATGCATTTACAAGAGTAACAGAGTTCTTGAGAATGGCTCCATACGCTTTTTCAAACTGGAGACAAAATGGAAATGAACGAAGCAAATCACCTGGGCGCCGCCCGTACCGACGCCGCCTGGCTGGACGCTCACTGGATGCCTTTCACGGCCAATCGCGATTTCAAGGCCAAGCCGCGGCTGATGGTCTCAGCCCAGGGCTGTTACTACACTGACAACCACGGCAAGAAGATCTTTGACGGTCTGTCGGGCCTGTGGTGCTGCGGTCTGGGACACGGGCGCAGCGAAATTACCGAAGCCGCAACGCGTCAACTGGCCACACTGGACTATTCACCGGCCTTTCAATTTGGTCACCCCTTGTCGTTTGAACTGGCCAACAAGCTCAAGGAATTGACCCCGGCCGGTCTTGACTACGTGTTCTTTACTGGCTCCGGCTCGGAGTCGGCCGACACCTCGCTGAAGATGGCGCGTGCCTACTGGCGTGCCAAGGGTCAGGGCCAGAAGACGCGCTTGATCGGGCGTGAAAAAGGTTACCACGGCGTCAATTTTGGCGGCATCTCGGTGGGTGGCATCGGTGGCAACCGAAAAACATTTGGCCAGGGCATCGAGGCCGATCATCTGTCGCACACGCAATTGGCAAGCAACGCCTTTTCGCACGGCATGCCCGAGAAGGGCGCCGAGCTGGCTGACGATCTGCTCAAGCTCATCGCACTGCATGACGCCAGCAACATCGCGGCCGTCATTGTTGAGCCGTTCTCGGGCTCCGCCGGGGTCGTGATTCCGCCCAAGGGTTACCTGCAGCGCCTGCGTGACATCTGCACCGCCAACAACATCCTGCTTATTTTTGACGAAGTGATCACGGGCTTTGGACGCGCTGGCGCTTACACCGGTGCCGAAGCGTTTGGCGTGACGCCCGACATCATGAATATCGCCAAGCAGATCACCAACGGTGCGCAGCCGATGGGTGCCGTGTTGGTGAAGAAGGACATCTACGACATCTTCATGGCGCAAGGCGGACCGGACTACATGCTTGAATTCGCCCATGGCTACACCTACTCGGCGCACCCGGTTCCCTGCGCCGTGGCACTGGCCACGCTGGACCTGCTGGTCAAGGAAAACATGGTCGAGAAAGTGAAGGCACTGGCGCCGTATTTCGAGAAAGCGGTACACAGTCTCAAGGGCACCAGGCACATCACTGATATCCGCAATTTCGGTCTGGCAGCCGGACTGACGATTGACGCCTTGCCGGGCGAGCCGGCGCGCAGACCCTATGACATCGCGATGGCGATGTTGCAAAAAGGTTTTTACGTGCGCTATGGTGGCGATACGATCCAGTTGGCCCCACCCTTCATCACTACGCCGCAGCAGATCGACAGCCTGATCAATGCCCTGGGTGAATCCATCAATCAAACCGCTTAAATTTCTGCAACCATGTCAAATCTTCCTCAAATTCAACACCTGATCGGTGGTCAGATCGTCGCTGGCGGGAGTCGCTCGCAAGAAGTTTTCAATCCGGCCACGGGCAAGGCCGAAAAACGTGTGCTGCTGGCTGACAAACTGACGGTGGAGCAAGCCATTGCCAACGCGCAAGCTGCCTATCCGGCCTGGCGCGCCACACCGCCGCTGAAGCGCGCGCGCGTCATGAGCACGCTCAAAGTCCTGCTGGAAGCCAACGCCGAGCGCATTTGCGCCCTGGTCACAGCCGAACACGGCAAGGTACTGGCCGACTCTCTGGGTGAATTGCAGCGCGGTATTGAGAACGTGGAATACGCCAGCTATGCACCTGAACTTCTGAAGGGCGAGCACAGTAAAAACGTTGGCCCGGCGATGGACTCCTGGAGCGAGTTTCAGGCGCTGGGTGTCACGGCAGGCATCACCCCGTTCAACTTCCCTGTCATGGTTCCCTTGTGGATGTGGCCGATGGCCGTGGCCTGCGGCAACACCTTCGTGCTCAAGCCCTCTGAGCGCGACCCCAGCAGTGCGCTGCTGGTGGCGCAACTGGCGCTCGATGCCGGACTGCCTCCCGGCGTGCTCAACGTGGTCAACGGCGACAAGGAAGCGGTCGACACCCTGTTGAATGATCCGCGCGTGCAGGCCATCAGCTTTGTCGGCTCAACACCGATTGCCCAGTACATCTACGCCACCGGCTGCGCCAACGGCAAGCGCGTGCAGGCTCTGGGTGGAGCAAAGAACCATGCCGTGGTGATGCCCGACGCCGATGTGCCCAATGCCGTCAGCGCCCTGATGGGAGCAGCCTACGGATCATGTGGCGAGCGCTGCATGGCCATTCCCCTGGTGGTAGCTATTGGGGACGCCACCGCCGATGCGGTTGTGGCTGGTCTCAAGGTGGAAATTGCCAAGATGAAGGTCGGCCCTGGTACCGATGCCAGCAACGACATGGGTCCTCTGGTCACCCAAGCCCACTTTGAAAAGGTCAAAGGCTATGTCGACCAAGGCGTGCTGGAGGGGGCCACGCTGGTGGTCGATGGACGAAATGTCAAGGTGAATGGCCACGAGAACGGTTACTTCCTGGGCGCCTGCCTGTTCGACAACGTCAAGCCCGGCATGAAGATCTACCAGGAAGAGATTTTCGGCCCGGTGCTTGGTGTCATGCGCGTCAAGACACTCCAGGAGGCAATGAATCTGATCGATGCCCATGAGTACGGCAACGGCACCTGCATCTTTACGCGCGACGGCGAAGCAGCACGCTACTTCAGCGACAACATCCTGGTCGGTATGGTAGGAATCAACGTGCCACTGCCGGTACCCGTGGCCTATCACTCGTTTGGTGGCTGGAAACGCTCCCTGTTCGGTGATCTGCACGGCTATGGGCCGGATGCGGTGCGCTTCTACACCAAGCGCAAGACCATCACCCAACGCTGGCCTTCAGCCGGCGTGCGTGAGGGGGCGTTGTTTAGTTTCCCGACCAATCGCTAGGGTTGCGCATCATGGGGCCACACGGATGCTTTCTTCCGTGCGGGCCTCTGCGAGTAGCCAGCGCCGAAATGCTTTGACAGCAGGCCGGTCGGCAATCGCCTCGGGCGTGACCAGGTAGTAGGCATAGTGCTGTTCAACCACAACGTCGAATGGCGCCACCAGTCTGCCCTCGGCGAGTGCCGCCGCTACCAGGGGCTTGGAGGCCAGCGCAATGCCCAGGCCATCAACCGCCGCCACAAAGGCCAGGCCGGAATCGCTGAAATGCGGGCCGGCGTTGCTGTCAACACCCGTGACGCCTGTCAGACGGAGCCACTCTTGCCAGGTCGGGCGAACGCGCTCGTCAGCAATCGAATCGTCATGCAGCAATACCTGAAACCGAACGTCTGCCGGCTCTCGCAGCGGGTTGGCCGATTTCAGCAGTTCCGGACTGCAAACGGCGATGTAATCGGAGCCGAACATGCGGTCAACGCGAAAACCCGGATAACTGCCGGAGCCATAGCGGATCACGACCTGGGAATCCTCTTCCCTCAGGTCAACACTGTCAAAAACAGGGGCCGCAACCGACTGTTCAGCGTCAATGGCATTGCGTGATCGGACAATGTGCAGGTTCAGGTCTGGCTGAGCCAGCGTCAAATGCCGCAGGCGGGGTACCAGCCAGCGGGCAGCAAAGGATGGTGGGGCGACGATCACAAGCCGCCCCACGGTCATCTGGTCGTGCGCGCTTTCTACCGCAGCAGCAAAACACTCCAGTCCCTCTCTCACTTTGGGCAACATGGCCTGGCCCTGCGGCGTGAGTTCCAGTGCGCGTGGCAAACGGCGAAAAAGTGACAAGCCCAGGAATTCCTCAAGCAACTTGATCTGATGGCTCACGGCCGTCGGTGTTACAGAAAGCTCATTGGCAGCTTTCTTGAAACTGAGGTGACGCGCAGCTGCATCGAAGGCGCGCAATGCATTCAATGGCGGCAAGCGATAGGACATGGATGAGATTTTCTACGGTATCGGATGAGAATTGATCGTTTGCTGCGACGCAGCATCTCCATTATCGTAGCGCCGTGTTCTCAAAAGGGACGCACTTCACAAGAAAGGTCCGACACCATGGAATCCAATCATCTCGATATAGAAGTTCTCGTTGAACAGGCGCGACAGCAACGCAGCCAGGCAGTGGGAGAAATGCTTGCCGCAGGCTGGGACAAATGCAAGAAATTGTTCAGTGCAACTGCAACCAGCCAGACCGTCGTCTGGCGCATTCTGCCCCCTTGACTCTTGCGCTTAGCCCTCTTGAACTTCTGGAGCTCATATGAAAAACTTTTTCCGCCTTTTCAACTTGGCCTTAGGCCTCTTGTTTCTTCTTGTCGGGTCAGGCATTTGCGCCAGTATCTCGAGCACCCCCGCCAACGCCGGCGCAGGCTTGTTCGCATTGGTGATCGCCGCGGCCTGTCTGTGGCTGGCCAAGCAAACCGTTTTTACAAGCAAGCCACAGTCGCCCTGAAGCGAAGATCAAGGGCCAAATACGGCCTGAAGGCGGTGACGCTTGGGCGGCAAACCCGGGCGCTTTTCAACCCGAAAGCCCAGTTGCTGCAAGAGCTCGCGAACGCGTCCTGCAACCGTATAAGTAGCCAGCCTGGTGCCCGCTCGGCAATGCTGTGCCACCAGATGCAAGGTTTCCGCTGACCACATCTCGGGGTTCAAAGCAGGGTTGAAGCCGTCCAGGTAAACGGCATCGGCCTGGCAGGCCAACGCAGCCAACATGGCCCGCACTTCACCAACAGCCAGGGTCAATTGCACCTGCCCGCCGGCAAACTCCCAATGTTGAATCCCCGCAGAGAGACCGCGCCAGGCCTGAGCCAGTTGCTCGGCCAGCGCCGGAAGGCGCACAGCGATTGAAGGTATGGGCTGCTCTTCAGGATCCTCATTGCAGGCACTGCGAACAAGGTCAGTGGCATCCACCGGATAGGCTTCAACTGATACAAACCGCAAACTTTCGCAACGCTGCGGATCCGCGTTCCAGGTAGCCCAGGTGCTGAGAAAATTGAGTCCGAGTCCAAAGCCTGTTTCGAGCACAGTGAAGCGGTCGCGACCACGCCACGCTGCCGGCAAACCGGTGCCCGCCAGAAACACAAAGTTCGCCTGCGCCAACCCACCTGAGCGCGAGCGGTAACGATCGTTGAAGCGCGGGCTGTGCGGGCTGCCGTCAGGCATCCATACAACGGCTTCATTCCCGAGGCCGGCGACTGCCGATGACATATTCTTGTCCATATCGTCTTGAAAATCCGAAGGTGGGAATCGACAGACACATTATCAGGGTCTCCGAATTTTCATTAGCTAGATGAATGAAGTCGTAGTTATATTAATTATTGTTCTCAAATCCTCGCTCTTGAAACACACTGCGTTTCTTCACAACCCTGAATCTGGAGCGCAACATGCTGATCGGCCTACCCAAAGAAATCAAGAACAACGAATACCGCGTCGGTCTGACGCCAGCCAGTGTGCATGAACTGACTTCGCACGGTCATCAGGTACTGGTACAAACCGGTGCCGGCGCTGCCATTGGACTGTCCGACGAGCAGTACAAGGCAGCGGGCGCCACGCTGGCAGCAGACGCTAAGGAGATATTCGCCAGGGCCGAGATGATCGTTAAAGTGAAAGAGCCGCAGCCGCAGGAATGCGCCATGCTGCGAGCCGGTCAGATTCTCTACACCTATTTGCATCTCGCACCGGACCCCGAACAGACTGCGGCCCTGGTCAAGTCAGGCGCTGTCTGCATTGCCTATGAAACCATCACCGGCCCGGGTGGCGGCCTGCCGCTGCTGGCACCGATGAGCGAGGTCGCGGGACGCATGGCGGTGCAGGCCGGCGCCGCGCACCTTGAAAAATCCAAGGGCGGTATGGGCATCCTTCTGGGTGGTGTACCGGGAGTGCCATCGGCTCACGTGGCCATCATCGGTGCCGGCGTTGTTGGCACCCATGCGCTGCAAATGGCCGTCGGCATGGGCGCACGTGTGACTGTGCTGGACAAGAGCGTAGACCGCCTGCGCCAGTTGGACCTGATCTTTGGCAACCGCATCACTACCGTGTACTCCAACGCACACAGCATAGAAGAAGCCGTGCTCGATGCTGACCTGGTGGTTGGTGGCGTTCTGGTACCAGGCGCCGCAGCGCCCAAACTGGTCACACGCGACATGATCTCGCGCATGAAGAAAGGTGCCGTCGTCGTTGACGTGGCGATTGACCAGGGTGGTTGCTTCGAGACCTCGCGCGCCACCACCCATGCCGAGCCAACCTACGTCGTTGACGGCGTAGTGCATTATTGCGTCGCCAACATGCCCGGCGCCGTCGCGCGTACCTCAACCTTTGCGCTGAACAACGCCACTATCGGCCACGCCGTGGCCCTGGCCGACAAGGGCTGGAAGCAAGCCCTGCGAGACAATGCGCACCTCAAGAACGGGCTCAATGTCGCCAACGGTCATGTGACCTACGAAGCGGTCGCGAGCGACTTGGGTTACCCCTATGTGAGTGCTGACAGCCTGCTGGGCTGAACTGGCAGCGCCGGCGGCGCGGCATGCCGCCTACAATTTGCCGATGAACAGCCCCACCCTTACGATCGATATCGTCTCCGACGTCGTCTGTCCCTGGTGCTATATCGGCAAACGCAAACTCGAAGCCGCACTCGCGAGCGCCCAAGCCAGCGAGTTGCCAACTGCGGTGGTTCGCTGGCATCCATTTCAGCTCAATCCGGATATGCCAGCGCTCGGTGTGCCACGAAAGCAGTATCTGGAAGACAAGTTTGGCGGGCCGCAGCGCGCTGAAGAAATCTACGCACGGGTGCGTGCCGCCGGCCAGGCAGTCGGACTCCATCTCAATATCGAAGGCATCACGCGCCAGCCCAACACACTGGCGGCACACGCCCTGATTGCCTTTGCCCAGCAGGGAGACGCTGACGCCAACGACATCAAGGAGCGCTTGCTGAAGGCCTATTTTGTTGAAAACCGCTTCATTGGCGACCCCGCGGTACTGGCTGACATCGCGGCAGAAGCGGGACTGAGCGGATCAGCAGCGCATGCGTTTGTGACCGACTCCGAGCAACTTGCGCAAGTGGCGCAAGTCGATGCTCACGTCCGCAGTCTGTGTATCAACGGCGTACCCTTTTTCATTTTCAATCAGGCGGTCACGCTGTCGGGCGCCCAGGACCCGGCGACCATGGTGGCCGCCATGCAGCAGGCAAGCAAAGTCAAATTCGCCTAGATTGCCCCGATGTCTTTATCCGATTTGAACCGCAAGGCCCAGCCGCCCAGCTTTTCGCAGTCCGAATTCAGAACGGCGCTGGGCATGTTCGCCACGGGTGTGACGATCGTCACCGCTCGCAGTTCCACCGGTGAGTTGGTTGGATTGACTGCCAACTCGTTCAACTCTGTGTCACTCGACCCGCCTCTGGTGCTGTGGAGTCTGGCGCGCTCCGCCGCCTCGATGCTGGCCTTCAGCACGGGGTCGCACTACGCCATCAACATTTTGAGCGCCGACCAGCAGGCGCTGGCGCAGCGCTTTGCGACCAAGGGCGTGGACCGATTTGCCAACCTGACTTTCGCCGACGGCGCCAGCGGTGCGCCCTTGCTGAATGGGGCAGCGGCCTGGTTTGAGTGCTTTAACCGCAGCCGCTACGACGAGGGCGATCACGTGATTTTTGTCGGCGAGGTGGAGCGCTGCTCACACCGCGCCGGTGCTTCCCCCCTGCTATTCCACGGTGGCAAGTTCTACGCAGAACACCCGTTGTAGATCGAGGCGCCCAACTCAACATGCAGCACTCTTTCCCATGACAGCCCGCAAAGACCATCTTGACGCCCTGGCGGTAAGCCTGTTGCTGGCTTGCTGCCTGTTCTGGGGCTTTCAGCAAGTGCTCGTCAAAGCGACCATTCCCGATCTGCCGCCGGTCTTTCAGGCCGCACTGCGCTTTGCCAGCGCGACCGTGCTGTTATGGCTTTGGTGCTGGTGGCGCGGCGTCCGGCTGTTTCAGCGTGACAGTTCGCTGTTCACCGGCATCCTGGCCGGTGGCTTGTTTGCGCTGGAATTTGCCTGCCTCTATGCGGGGTTGCAATTTTCAGCCGCCTCGCGTCTGACCGTCTTTCTTTACACCTCACCGTTCTGGGTCGCGGTACTGCTGCCGCTTTTTGTGCCGTCCGAGAAGATCCGCCCGTTGCAATGGTTGGGTCTGGCACTGGCTTTTGCGGCCGTGGTGTTTGCCTTGCGCGATGGTCTGGGCTCTGCCAGCACGATTGATCAATGGCGCGGCGACCTCCTGGCCCTGGCAGCGGGCATGTTTTGGGGCCTGACCACCGTCGTCATCCGCGGCACCCAGCTGACGCGGATCTCACCTGAAAAACTGCTGTTCTACCAGGTCGGCGTCAGTGCGTTGACCCTGCCCGCTCTGTCCTACGCGCTGGGCGAACACTGGGTCTGGAGCTTCAGTGCCTTCAGCACGGTCTCACTGCTAGCACAGACCGTGGTTGGCGCCTTCGCCAGCTACCTGGCCTGGATGTGGATGCTGGGGCGCTACCCGGCCACCAGGATTTCGGCCTTTGTCTTTCTCACTCCGGTCTTTGCCCTGCTGTTTGGCGCACTTTGGCTGCATGAGCCGGTCACCCTGAACCTGATACTCGCGTTGGCCTTGGTTGCGACCGGCATCATCCTGGTGAACCGCAAGCCTGCTTCGTAAACCGGCGCTTAAAGTACTCCTTCTGCCCGCAGAGCCGCGATGGCGCTCGCGTCGAGACCCAACTCCGCCATTACTTCATCGGTATGCTCACCAAGCAACGGTGGTGCCCGGCGCAGCACCGGTGGCGTTGCCATCAGGCGCAGCGGGCTCGCGACGGTAGCAATGGATGGCACGGCGGTCTTCGCC
>JBAXNI010000081.1:0-13453 GCA_037133835.1 Comamonadaceae bacterium
ACTGGCGCGTGATCGGTAACTCGGCCTGGTTCTGGCTGCCTGAAATCGCCCTTGGTATTCCGCTGGGCTGGGGCGCGCTGCCTCGTTTGGTGAGTTTGCTCGGGCCCGCCAAGGCCAAGCGTTTCATCATTCTGGGTGAGCGTCTGCAAGGGCAGCAGGCGATCGATTTTGGTTTGGCCGAATACCTGGTGCCCGACGGTCAAGCCGAGGCCCAGGCGCTGAAGTTGGCACAGCGAGTCGTCGAGTTGCCCGAGGTTGCAGTGACCATGAGCAAGCAGGCGGTCAACGCCAGCGCCGGCGCCTTGAGTCACCTTGCGTCCCACATGGTTAGTGATCAGCTCGCACTGGCTCTGGCCAGCGAGGAAGCGTTAGCCGCGCGGGCCAGTTTCGCAACCAACAAAAGAGGTCAGTGATGACAATTTCTACGCCCGGCAGGGCTGTTCCATCGGATATTGAAATCGCCCAGGCCGCAACGCTCAAACCGGTGCTGCAGATGGCGCAGGAGCGCTTGGGCATTCCGGCGCAGGCGCTGGAGCCTTACGGGCATTACAAGGCCAAGATCGATCTGGCCTGGCTGAACCAACAGACCGGATCGAACGGCAAACTGGTGCTTGTCACGGCCATCAGTCCGACGCCGGCGGGCGAAGGCAAGACGACCACCGTGGTCGGCTTGGGGGATGCACTGAACCGGATCGGCAAGCGCACGGTGATTGCGCTGCGCGAGCCTTCGCTAGGGCCGGTATTCGGCATGAAGGGCGGCGCTGCCGGTGGTGGCTACGCCCAGGTAGTGCCGATGGAAGACATCAACCTGCACTTCACGGGTGACTTCAACGCCATTGCGCTGGCACACAACCTGCTGGCAGCGCTGATCGACAACCACATTCATCACGGCAATTCGCTGCGCTTTGATTTCCGCCGCATCGTCTGGCGCCGCGTCATGGACATGAACGACCGTGCCCTGCGCTCCACCGTGATTTCGCTGGGTGGCTCGGGCAACGGCTTCCCGCGTGAAGACGGCTTTGATATCGTGGTGGCATCCGAAGTCATGGCCATCTTCTGTCTGGCCACTTCGCGCAAGGATTTGAAGGCGCGCCTGGGCAATATCATCGTCGGCTACACGCGAGACCTGACACCGATCAGGGCCAGCGAGTTGCAGGCGCAAGGCGCGATGGCGGCACTGCTGAAGGACGCCATCAAACCCAATCTTGTGCAAACCCTGGAGAACAACCCGGCCATCATTCACGGCGGACCCTTTGCCAATATCGCGCACGGCTGTAACACCGTCACCGCGACGCAGGCGGCGTTGAAACTGGGTGAATATGTGGTGACTGAAGCAGGCTTTGGTGCTGATTTGGGAGCGGAAAAATTCATCGACATCAAGTGCCGCAAGTCGGGCTTGCGACCCGACGTGGCGGTGATTGTGGCCACGTTGCGGGCGCTCAAATACCATGGCGGGGTTGATCTCAAGGACCTCACGACGCCGAATCTGACTGCTCTTGAGAAAGGCTTGCCCAACCTGGAGCGGCATGTCGAAAACATCAGGCATCGCTACGGGCTGCCCTGCGTTGTGGCCCTCAATCACTTCACGGCCGACACCGAGCCTGAACTCGCCCTGCTGCGCCGTCATATGGACCGCCAAGGCGTTCCGGTGGTGATTGCGCGCCACTGGTCCGAGGGCTCGGCCGGGGCCGAGGAACTGGCACATGTCGTCGTGAAAATGGCTGAGTCAGGCACGGCCCACATGCGCTATGTGTACCAGGACGAAGATAGTCTGTGGGAGAAGATGAAGGCGATCGCCACCAAGGTTTACGGTGCGGCGGACATTTCCGCCGACACCGCCGTGCGCACCAGGATTGCCAAATTGCAGCAGGACGGCTATGGCCACTACCCGGTTTGTGTCGCCAAGACCCAGTACTCTTTTTCAACCGACCCCAAGCTGCGTGGTGCACCGTCAGGACACATGGTCAATATCCGCGAAGTGCGCCTGGCCGCGGGAGCCGAATTTGTGGTGATGATTTGCGGCGACATCATGACCATGCCAGGGCTACCCAAAGAACCCGCCTCGGCGCGCATCGACATTGATGACGACGGCAAGATCTCGGGTTTGTTCTAGCTGGCAGCCTTGACGGCAAGCACCGGGCAGGAAACCGAAAGAAGCAGTTCCTGGGCCACGCTGCCCATGATCAGTTTGCCCACAGGGGAGCGCTTTCTCAGGCCGATGATGAGCAGGGACGCACCCAAGGACTCAACCAGGGCTTCAATTTCCTCGACCGCGTTCTTGCCTCGAACATATTGCTTGAGCTCTGTGTCGATGCCGCAGTCGTTCAGGATCTGCTGCACGCGCTCGTAGTCCTGAACATCGGCCAGTGAGGGATCTTCCTTGCTGCCGCCGGGGCTCGCATTGACAACCACGAGACGTTCATTGCGGCGCGTCGCAACTTCGATTCCTTTGTCCAGAGCGGCCTGACCCTCCGGACGTGGCACATAGGCTACAAGTATTGTCATAAATTTCCTCTGCAAAAAAACCAAACTCGACTAAGGTGCCACATGGATGTGACACCTCTGACAATCCTGATTCTAGACCGGTCCGTTGCGAAACTCGTCTTGCGGACATAATCCAGCGCCAGCTAGCCGGCTCCATGCATCACTGGCCCATTGAAGAAGGGAACAACATGATCAAGACCGCCGTATTCACCAATTTTCCAATGTCCCAACAGGTGCTGGGCCTGAGTTTTCTGGCCGTGGCGCTGGCGGGTCCGGCGCAGGCAGATCAGGAGCAGCCAGGTGCAACGCCGTTTCGACCGACGGTCACCAGCGGAGCCAATATCTCGACGCCTGGCTGGCTGGAACTCGAATTTGGTGGCCAGCGCCTGGGTGGCAACGGTGCCGACCAGCGCAACAGCTGGCCGTATCTGCTGAAATATTCGGTCAATGAGCGTTTTGCCTTGTTGCTCGGAGGCGATGCGTATGTCGGTGTGGCTCCAGCGCAGTCGGTCGCGCTCAGCGGACAGGGAGATACCACGCTGACCCTGAAGTACCGTGCCCCCGAGGTCCTTGAAGGTTCCAGCTTCGGTCTGGAAGCGACCGTCAAACTGCCCACCGCGATGGATGGGATCGGCAACAGTGCGCGTGACTACAGCGTGAAGGCAATCTATGGCATCGACCTGCCGAACCAGTTTCACCTTGATACCAACCTGATCGCGACCAGGTTGGGAGCTGTTGCCACGAATCAAGGGCGTTACCAATGGGCCTGGGCAGCGGCTGTGAGCCGGCCGTTCGGTGACAAATGGACACTTGCCGGCGACCTCTCGGGTACGGGTCAGGCGGGTTCGCCCTCCACCGCACAGTTGTTGTCGGCCCTGAGTTACGCGCTTACCAGACGGGTTGTTCTGGACGCCGGGTTTGCCGCCGGACTCAATAGCAGCACACCAAGCTTCACCGTCTTTGCAGGTATGACGATGCTGATTGGCAAGATCAACTAATCGCCCGGCTCTTGAGTTGATTTGGCGCAATGCAAAGGCCAGCGCCCAGGTACAAGATGCACTGGCACGCAGTCGCAGTCACCACTGAAACAGATTGTTTCAAAGCGATTGCGTGACTGTTGTGGGAGAAACAAGTCGTGAATTCTGTTCCAACGCTGACGAGTGCAGGCATCTGGGTGCCGGTTACGAACGTCGGTTATCTTTCCCGCAGCTACAACGGCACACTCGCCAACACGTTCCACGCAATCATTCAGATTGGCCCAGCAGGCCAATATGGGATGGTTGTTACGGGTTGGGGTTACAGCGGTTGGCCCGCTACCTTGGCTACCGCCGCACCTGTATCCGTGGCTCTCCTGACGCCTGATTCCAATTCGAATCTAAGCATCAACACTTCCGCCTATATCGCTGACCCGGTGACCAGCGGTGGTGGCTCCGCCATCGTCGCCGATTTCAACGGCGACGGTAAGCCGGACATATTTCTGGCAGCCCATAACGAAAGTCCCTTCATTGCCATGCCAAGCACGGCGTACCTGTCAAATGGCAGCGGCACTTTTACCAAAGTCACGCTGACCGACCATGTCATGGCACACGATGCTGAGCTTGCGTACATCAACGGCAAGCCGGTGGTGTTGACGGGCACCTTTAGTCCGGGAGACTCTAACCCGATCTACTCGTTTGCAAATGGAACTTTCGTTGAAAGTATTGCGGCGAATGTCAGTCAACTGTGGGGCATGGACACCACACTGGTTGACAGTGGCCCCGTCGCTGGTTTGCAGTTGATCCGCGGTGACGTCAACTCGGACTACAACCCAGGCACCGGATACAGTGCAAGGCAAGACATCGTTGTTTACGCATTTGACGGACACGATGTTTCCGGGTCTTCTCCACTTCAGGCAATTACGCCCTATCTTTCAACTCTGCCGCAGTACAAGGCATTTCCGGCGCAAATTGGCGGCCCCGGTCTGACTCATACCTACCGTGTTTGGGCCGACGATCTCAACCACGATGGCAAGCAGGATATCCTTGCCGGAGAGTCGATGTGGTCTCAAGCAAACAACGAATTTCCCTCTGCCTTGCAGGTATTGATCAATAGAGGCGATGGGACGTTCAGGGATGCAACGGCATCCCTGAATCCTGACATGAGTCTCAACGTATCGGAGATGGATTACAACCCGACATTCATCGACATCGACCACAGCGGAATCAAGACCTATCTTTTTGCCGGCAGTACAAGTTGGGGATCCATGGCGCGTCAGTCGGATTACGTTTTGCTAAATGACGGCACCGGAAGGCTTTACATCGGATTGCATGACCAATTCACAGCGCTTGCTCTTCAAGTATTTTCCTATCTTGGAATGCCGCACAACGCCTTTTCGACACCGCCGCGTTTCATTGGCATTCCACAATCGGATGGATCATTGAACTTTGTTGCGGAGATTTCGACCGGCACGTTCAACAGCGCGGCAAATATCTCACAGACTGCGTATCAGTATGTCAATGTACCGCTGCACTACAGTCCGACGACTGATTTCATGACAGACATCACCATTTCGGATCGTAACGGCTCCATGCTCATGCGAACATGGGCAGGAAACGACACAATTTACGACACAAATCCATCGACTTCACCAACGAGCATCGACGGTGGTTTGGGGATTGACAGCGTTGTTTATTCAGGTGTCCAGGCAAATTACAAGATCACTTCAATTGCTGATGGCTTCAAGATCGACAGCAATGCTGGGACACACGACACGCTGAAGAATATCGAGTACGCCAGATTTGCTGACAAAGCGGTTTTGCTTTCCAGTCTGGACACAACGGCGCCAACTGTCATCAGTTTCAGTCCTGCCCCCAAGGCATCAGCAGTTGCTGTCTCGACTGATATTGTCTTTGCGTTCAGCGAGGCCATTCAACGCGGCGTCGGCACCATCCTCCTCAAGACCGCAGCCGGAAACCTTGTGGCAAGCTACGACGCAGCCAGCAGCACCAACCTGAGTATCTTCGGCAGTACCTTGAGCATCAAGCCAAGTGCTGACCTTGGCATCTTCGCTGACTACAAGGTTGAACTTCCTGCAGGTGCCATCAAGGATCTGGTGGGCAACAACCATGCAGGCGTGAGTGATTACAACTTCACAACCCAGGCTCTGGACAGCCTGTATCAATTCTGCGTCGTCGCCTTTGGCGCTGCACCGGGTGTCGAATACATGAACCAGCTGGCAGTCGCCTACAACGCAGGCCTGACAGTCAAACAGATAGTCAACATCTTTACCACCAAGCCGCAGTTCACATCGACTTATGCCGATTCCATGACGAATACGGATTTTGCAACACTGCTGGTCGCCAATGTGGTGAAAGACAGCGCATCTGCGGCAATCAAGGCCCAAGCCGTTAATGATATTGTTGACGCACTCAAGGTCTGGAGCCGGGGCGACACGATTTATCAAATCTTTGGCAATCTCGCCAGCAAGCCACTGAGTGACCCGGATTGGGGCAATACGGCCCAGCAGTTCGACCATCAGACTGAAGTTGCAAGGTACTTCACTGAAGTGATGCACAACAGCGCAACCGACATGCCCACGCTCAAGGCCGCGTTGGGCGCCGTCACACCAACCACCGACGTTTCAACGCCGCAGCTCATTGCTGCGCTGATCGGTGTGGAATTGAGTCACGTCGTGTGATACCTATCGCCCATTTCCTGCCGATTTGATCATGACGCGTTGGCTCTAGTCGGAGTCATCTGCTTCAAGCCCGCCTGGCATGTTGTGGGTGAAACAATATCCAACACAAGCTACCGAGGCTTTACTTTCCCGGATGGTGATGTTTACCCGGTGGCACTATTGTTGCTTCGGAGTTCTGACCGATCCATTGAACACGATTCAGCGCAGTTTCGGTCTGAGCTGTTGCTTGTATGGCGCTCGCCAGGAAGGGCCAGCAGCCAGCTGGAACAAGCCCACTCAAGGCAAACCCGCACCAGGTAACGACACTGTCTCCATGAGGGGTATTCGAACGTGATACTGTGGAGCCTGGCATGAGCCTGTGCGCGCTTCGTTCATCGTGCGTACTTCCTAGGTGACGTTTTTGACCCGGCTTTCATGGCTGGGTCTTTTTTTTGGGTTGTGCGGCTACGCCACCCGCTTGGCGCCGCCCGTTCGTTGAACAACGCGACGTTCAGGTGCTACACGCAGTTGCTACAAAACGGCTGATTTTCAGGCCACATCAAGCCAAGGTGTTGACTACAGTCGATCCGCAGAAATGGGGTTGACGAGCCTGACCCCGGCACTGGCTCCACAGTTAGGGCTGCTTGGTTCCCCACCTGACCCGGTTGGCCGCTTCACCATGCGGGAAGGCCCGTCAAAAAGTATTGTAAGGGCCAACGGTAGTTAGGGTGGGCTTTAGAATCAGTCCCCATGTCCTACCTCGTGCTGGCCCGCAAGTACCGCCCCCGGAATTTCACCGAAATGGTGGGGCAGGATCACGTGGTGCAGGCACTCTCCAATGCCCTGGGCACGCAGCGTCTGCACCATGCCTACCTGTTTACCGGCACGCGGGGTGTAGGCAAGACAACCGTCTCGCGCATTCTGGCCAAGTCGCTCAATTGCCAGGGGGCCGACGGACAGGGGACTATCACAGCTACACCGTGTGGTGTCTGCCAGGCTTGCCGCGACATTGATGCGGGGCGCTTTGTTGACTACACCGAGCTTGACGCCGCCTCGAACCGCGGCGTCGATGAGGTTCAGGCTTTGCTGGAGCAGTCAGTCTACAAGCCAGTGCAGGGGCGCTTCAAGGTCTTCATGATTGACGAGGTGCACATGCTCACCGGCCACGCTTTCAACGCCATGTTGAAGACGCTGGAAGAACCACCCGACTACCTGAAATTTGTCCTGGCCACGACCGACCCGCAGAAGGTGCCCGTGACGGTCTTGTCGCGCTGTCTGCAGTTCAACCTGCGGCCCATGGCACCCGAAACCATTCGCGAGCATTTACAGAAGGTTCTGCAAGCCGAGAGCGTGTCGGCCGACGCCCAGTCGCTCGCCTTGCTGGCCCGCGCAGCGCGCGGCTCCATGCGCGACGCACTGAGTCTGGCTGATCAGGCGATTGCCTTTGGCGCCGGGCAACTTCAAGAGTCGATGGTGCGTCAGATGTTGGGCAGCGTTGACCGCTCCTACGTCCTGCGCCTGATTGAGGCGCTGGCGCTGGGTGACGGCAAGGTCGTGGTCGAGACTTCGGAGGCGCTGCGCCTGAACGGCTTGAGTGCTGCGTCCACGCTGGAAGAAATGTCGGCTGTGCTGCAGCGCATGGCCGTGATTCAGACGGTTGCCGATGCGGCGCAACCCGACGACCTGGATCCGCTAGCCGCTGATACCTTGCGCCTGGCAGCGCTGATGCCGGCCGACGAGACCCAACTGCTTTACAGCATTTGTCTTCATGGCCGCGCTGACCTTGGCCTGGCACCGGACGAGTATGCGGCGCTCACGATGGTGCTGCTGCGTCTGCTGGCTTTCAAACCGGCGCTGCGACCGACGGCGCAAGCGGAAAAAAAAACTCTGAAAAGTCCGGCGCCTGAGGCAGCGCTCTTGCCGGTCCAGAAACTCGCGGTGCGCAGCGCACCGCTGGCGGTGACTCAACCAGCATTGCCGCAGTCCGGCGTGCCGGCACCCAGGGCGGACCGCGCGCAAGCAGCCAGCAGTGTGCTGGCGGTTCCGGTGCGTGTGCAGGCTGATTCTCGCGGTGAAGCGGTGGCGGGCGAGTCGGGTAACGCGGTGTTGCGCCCAACCGAAGAGGGTGACTTCTGGCACAAGGTGGTGAGTCAACTCATCTCGGATGACGCCATCGCCGCCATGGTGCGCGAACTCGCCTTGCAGTCGCAATTGGTCGCACGCGACACGGATCAGTGGCTGCTCAGGGTGGAACGTGAGTCTCTCAACCAGGCAGGCAGTCGAGATCGGCTGGCGACGGCCTTGCAGGCTGCGGGTCATGAAGTGCGTCTGGTAGTGGAAGTGGGGCGCGTTACTGACAGTCCGGCCCGGCGTAATGTGGCGCTGGCTGCCGAGCGCCAGATCGCCGCGGAGAAAATCATTTTTGACGACCCCTTTGTGCAGACCATGATGCGTGATTTTGGAGCGAAAATTGTCCCCGGCAGCATCAAACCGGGCTGACCAACCGTTAATCAAGGAAAACCGATGTTCAACAAAGGACAACTCGCAGGCCTCATGAAGCAGGCGCAGGCGATGCAGGACAACATGAAAAAGGCCCAGGATGAACTGGGTTTTGTCGAGGTCACCGGCGAGTCCGGTGCCGGATTGGTGAAGGTCACGATGACCTGCAAACATGATGTCAAACGCATCAGCATTGACCCCAGCCTGCTGGCCGAAGACAAGGACATGCTGGAAGATCTGGTAGCTGCGGCTTTCAATGCGGCGGTGCGAAAGGCTGAAGAAACTTCCACTGAGAAAATGGGCAAGATCACTGCCGGGATGCCGGGACTGCCCGGCGGCATGAAGTTCCCGTTCTGAGGATGTCCAACGCCAATTCACTTGACGTGTTGATCCAGGCGCTGCGCCGTTTGCCGGGGGTGGGCGTCAAGTCGGCGTCCCGCATGGCTTTCCATCTGTTGCAGCATGACAGGCCAGCGGCACTCGCGCTCTCGCACGCTCTGCAAGTCGCCGTCGAGGGCGTGCGGCACTGCGAGCGGTGCCACACGTTCACGCAGGACATGATCTGCAATACCTGCCTGGATGCGCGGCGCGACAGCAGCAAGTTGTGTGTGGTGGAGACGCCTGCCGACCAGTCAGCGGTGGAGCGGACCGGCGCCTACAGTGGCCTGTACTTTGTGTTGATGGGCAAGCTCAGCCCACTCGACGGCATCGGGCCAAAGGATATTGGTCTGAAGGGCTTGTTTGAGCGGGCCTGCGACGGTGTGGTGCAGGAAGTCATTCTGGCGACGAACTTCACCGCCGAAGGCGAAGCCACCGCCCACGTAATCAGCGAAGGGCTGAAGGCCAAGGGCTTGCGCCTGACACGGCTGGCGCGCGGCGTACCAGTGGGCAGCGAATTGGAGTACGTTGATCTGGGCACCATCGCGCATGCACTGGTGGACAGGCGTTAGACCTGGAACCTCAGCGTTTGACTGGCGCTGAAGCAGGCTTGGCGGCCTTGCCGCGTGCTACAGGAGTTTTCGCTGCTGCCTTGCCCCGGCTTGACGGCGTTACCTTGCGGCCTTTGGGCGCGGCCCGCTTCGGTGCGGCCAGGGTCGCCAGTGACAACTGGCCGTTATCCGCCAGGTGAGCCGCGACATCGGTTTCAAGATGGATTGCGCGCGCGACCAGCAGGCTCGACCCGGCTTTGATCACAACCCGGGGCGGGATATTGTTGACACTGCGCAAAGCCTGCTCGGTCATGCCTACACGTTTAGCGGCGTCGGCGGGGCGCATGGTTGTCGGTGCCAGCCAGACCGTCCAGCTCGCCAGCCGACCGCCACTGTAGGCCTCGAGATTGCTCTGAAAGACCGCTGCGTTGTCCCAAGGCAGCAGTATCTGCGGTGTGCCAGCAGCCAGAATGACGGGGCGGTTGGCCGATGGGTTGAGCGCCTTGAAGTCTTCCAGTGGCACTTCGGCCAGTTTGGCCGCCAATGCTACGTCAATGTCATGCTTGATGTCCACCGTTTGAAAGTAGGGGTGGTTTTCGATCTGCGGCAACGTCGAGTTGAAGGCAGCCGGGTTGCCCACGATGTTCTTCACGGCCTGCAGTTTAGGTACGTAAAAGCGCGTTTCCATCGGCATGTTGAGATCGCTGTAGCTGGTGCCCAAACCGGCGCGCTGATTCTTCGCGATGGCACGCCCCACACTGCCCTCGCCCCAGTTATAGGCGGCCAGCGCCAGTTGCCAGTCGCCAAACATGCCGTAGAGTTTTTGCAGATAGTCGAGCGCCGCGCGGGTTGACGCCAACACGTCACGCCGGTCATCCCGAAAAGCATTCTGCTTCAATTCATACGTCTTCCCGGTGGCCGGCATGAACTGCCACATGCCGGCTGCCTTGGCGCTGGAGACGGCCTGCGGATTGAACGCGCTTTCGATGAAAGGCAGCAGGGCCAGTTCGGTCGGCATATTGCGGCGTTCAAGTTCTTCAACAATATGGAAAAGGTACTTGCGTGAGCGTTCGGTCATGCGCAGGATGTAATCGTTTCGGGCGCTGTACCAGAGTTCGCGGTCGTGCACCAACTGGTTGTCCAGGTCAGGCATGGCGTAACCGCGCCGGATGCGCTCCCACAGGTCGGCGGGGGGGGCCAACTGGGCCACTGCGCCGGAGGTGGCAAGCACGGCTGTGATCGGAAGCAGTTCGCTGCCGGCAGTAGCGGAGTGTGCGGCGTTGCCCGATGGCGCCGAAGTACTGCTGCTTGTCGTCGGCGCGCTGTTGCCAGATGGTGAATCTGGTGACCTGACGACGCCCTTACCTGCGCAACCTGTCAGCCAGATCAGACTGCACAGGCAAACCATGCCGAGAATTCTCATTGGAACTGGTTTTTCCACTGACGAAGCGCGGCAAGAACGCTTACTTCATCTCCGGCCGTTGCATCAAAAGTCTGGGCGGCGCGAATGACGGCGGCTTGGTTGGTGCGCAGGAAGGGGTTGATCTGGCGTTCCATAGACATGGAAGATGGCAGGCTGGGTTGATTTGCCGAGCGCAGTTCCCGCACCCTTGCCAGGTAATCCGTCAGGGCGCCGTTGTCCGGTTCCACAGCGCAGGCAAATTTCAGGTTGCTCAGGGTGTATTCATGGGCGCAGCAAACCCGCGTGTCGTCGGCCAGTGCCGAGAGCCGCTTTAAAGAGGTCAGCATCTGCGCGGGTGTGCCTTCGAACAAGCGGCCGCAGCCGCCACTGAACAAGGTGTCTCCGCAAAAAAGCAGGGGCGCCTGACCCGGCACCGCTGTGTAGTAGGCGATGTGACCTGCGGTGTGCCCCGGCACGTCGATTACCTGCAGGTTCAAGCCCAGGCATCGCGCTTGCTCGCCGTCGCAAAGTGGCGTCAGTGGTTGCGGCATCACTTCACGCTTTGGACCAAACACGCGGGCACCCGTGGCCTGGCGCAGCGCATCGACGCCGCCCGTGTGATCAGGATGATGGTGCGTGACTAGAATGTCCTGTAGCTGCAGATTGAATTTTTGCAGCGCAGCGAGCACGGGCTGGGCGTCGCCGGGGTCAACTACCAGCGCATGGCTTTCGTCGTGCAACAGCCAGATGTAGTTATCGCTGAAGGCAGGTAGTGGGATTAACTTCATGAACGATCAAATTATAGGTTTGCATGACTGGTTTGCGACGCCGCCCGGACGCTATCTGCTGGAGTGGGAGCGTGCGCAACTTGATCTTGCTGTAGCCGACATTTTTGGTTATCACGCATTACAGCTGGGATTGAGCGAACTCGATGCCCTGCGCGCCAACCGCATGCCGCACCGCTGGTTGGCCAGCGCCACACCTGCACCAGGTGCGGCCATTGTGACCGACTTCTCGGCGCTGCCCTTTCCGGCCAGCAGCCTGGATCTGGTAGTGCTACCCCATTCTCTTGAACTGGCGAGCGATCCACATGCCACCCTGCGTGAAGTGGAGCGCGTGCTGGTACCCGAAGGGCGTGTCGTGATCTGTGGCTTGAACCCGGTGTCACTCTGGGGGTTCCGACAGAAGCGCGCGCGACTGTACCGCCGCCTGGGTTTCGGAAGGAAGTTCATGCCTCAGGAGGAGTGCATTGGCTACTGGCGTTTGCGCGACTGGCTGCGCCTGCTCGGCTTTGAAGTCGAAGTCGGCCACTTTGGCTGCTACCGGCCCGCACTGGCAGGTGAAACCTGGCTGCGGCGCTTCGCCTGGATGGACTGGATCGGCATGCGCTGGTGGCCAATTTTTGGTGCTGTGTATTTTCTGGTGGCGGTCAAGCGTGTGCGTGGCGTGACGCTGCTGAGTCCGGGCTGGCGGGCTGCGAGATCGGTAGCGGCGACTCCAGTGTCGGTTGCCGGCAGTGCGACACTCAATCGCTCTGAGACAATCGCCGACGCAACAATGGGAAAGAGCGATTGAATACGATAGAAATTTACACCGATGGTGCTTGCAAGGGCAATCCGGGGCCCGGCGGCTGGGGTGTGCTGCTGAAGTCAAAGGACGCGGAAAAGGAATTGTTCGGCGGCGAACTGGCGACCACCAACAACCGCATGGAAATGATGGCGGTGATCGAGGCCCTGTCGGCCTTGAAGCGTCCCTGTCACGTCAACCTGCACGTGGACAGCCAGTACGTGCTCAAGGGCATGACTGAGTGGCTCACCGGCTGGAAAGCCAGGGGCTGGAAGACGGCATCCAAACAGGCGGTCAAAAACGTCGATCTCTGGCTGCGCCTGGACGCGCTGGTGACCAACTCCGTTCACCGGATTGAGTGGCACTGGGTCCGTGGCCACGATGGCGATCCTGGCAATGAACGTGCCGATGAACTGGCGAACCTCGGCGTCGAAAAGGCCTTGCAGCAGCGCACTTGACATGCCGCTTGTCTGTTGTCATCCCGGGCTTGACCCGGGATCCAGTTGCACGCATGCACTGGATTGCGGATCGGGTCCGCAATGACAATAAGGTGACGCAATGACGCAGGCAGAAGTTGGCGTCTCAACTCAGATCGCAGGCGGCCTGCGTCTGTGCATTGAGCGCACGCAGGGCTGGCGTCTGCGCCGCACAGCCGGCCACGGCCTTCGGGCAACGGGTTCGAAAGATGCAGCCCGACGGCGGGTTGATGGGGGAGGGCAGATCGCCGTGCAGCAGTTGCAGCTTCTTGTGGCGCTCGCGTCGCGGATCCGGTGTTGGAATGGCGCTGAGCAAGGCCTGTGTGTAGGGGTGGCGCGGGTCCTGGTAAATGGCCTGCTTGCTGGCGAGTTCCATCGTGCGGCCAAGGTACATCACCATGACACGCTGGCTGATGTGTTTGACCACGGCCAGATCGTGCGC
>JBAXNI010000082.1:0-13363 GCA_037133835.1 Comamonadaceae bacterium
TCGGCGATGGTGTCAACGACCTGGAAATGATGAAGTTGGCGGGGCTCAGCGTGGCGTACCGGGCCAAGCCCAAGGTTCGCGAATATGCCAATGTCAGCATCGATACCGGCGGCCTGGACCGTCTGCTGACAGTCACAAGGCCGTCAGTCGCTTACCGCTGACTCAAGCCGTTTCGGGCACGTTGGGCAGGCCCGCCAACGATTTCGTCAGTTCGGCTTCTTCGTACAGCGCGTCGGACATATCGCCTGCAAAATACTTTTGGTAAGCCATCATGTCAAAGTGACCGTGGCCGGACAGGTTAAAGAGAATAGTCTCAGCCTTGCCCTCGCGCTTGCATCGCAGAGCTTCAGCGATCGCACCCTTGATCGCGTGGCTGGACTCGGGCGCCGGCACGATGCCCTCGTTCCGGGCAAACAGCACCGCGGCTTCAAAGCACTCAACCTGGTTGTAGGCAACGGCTTCAAGCAAGCCCAGTTCCTTGCAATGCGAGACCAATGGCGACATGCCATGGTAGCGCAGGCCACCCGCGTGAAAGCCGGGCGGCGTGAACTGGCTACCCAGGGTGTGCATCTTGGTCAGTGGTGTCATGCGACCGGTGTCGCCAAAGTCGTAGGCGTACTTGCCGCGCGTCAATGACGGGCATGCAGCCGGTTCGACCGCGACGAAGCGTGAGGTCTTTCCACCGCGCAATCCATGGCCCATAAACGGAAATGCGATACCGGCAAAGTTGGAACCGCCACCGCAGCAACCCACCACGACATCGGGCCAGTCGTCGGCCATCTGCATCTGCTCCATCGCCTCCTGGCCAATGATGGTCTGATGCAACAATACATGGTTGAGCACCGAGCCCAAAGCGTACTTGGTGTCTTCGCGCTGTACAGCCAACTCGACCGCCTCGGAAATGGCGATTCCCAAGCTGCCCTGATGATTTGGGTTCTCGGCGAGCACCGAGCGCCCATAGACCGTCTCATTGGACGGCGATGCGACACAGCGTGCACCATAAGTTTCCATCAAGGCGCGCCGGTAGGGTTTCTGGTCATACGACACACGCACCTGAAAGACTTCGACTTGCAGCCCGAACAAGGAACCAGCAAAGGCCATCGATGAACCCCATTGTCCCGCGCCGGTCTCGGTCGTTATCCGTTTCACACCCGCTTCCTTGTTGTAGAACGCCTGCGGCACCGCAGTATTTGGCTTGTGGCTGCCCGCCGGGCTGACGCCTTCATATTTGTAATAAATCCTGGCTGGAGTGCCTAGCGCCTTTTCAAGGCGGTGCGCACGGAACATGGGCGCCGGACGCCAGAGTCGAAACACATCACGCACAGGCTCAGGAATCTCTATCTCGCGCTCCATGCTCACTTCCTGCATGATCAAGGCCATGGGAAATAGCGGTGACAGATCGTCAGGGCCGACGGGCTGCAGGGTACCCGGATGCAAGACGGCCGGTGCCGGCTTGGGCAGGTCCGCCTGAATGTTGTACCAGAAGCGTGGCATCTGGCTTTCTTCCAACAGGTACTTCGTTTGATGGCTCATGGTTGCTCCTCAGATAATTTATATGTAACGCGGGCGGGGTTACTTCCCGTATACAGTATGCGCGCCTTTATCACGAATGAAAAGACCGTGCTTGTTGAGGTTTACCCTGACCTTGATGGAAGCAAGGGCAAGCACGGGCGACCCATCACTCATCAAACAGGAAAGTCGATTCCTGGTAATAGCGCGCGGCCTTCGCCGCTACCTTTTGCTTCATCCAATCGCTTAGCCAGCGGTTCTTTTCAGCCAGGCTGGCACCGTTGCCCAGCATCGCCAACGGCAAATTGATGCGCAGCGCGCGGCGTGGAATCAGGTGGCGCGAAATGCCGGCGGGCAGGAAAGCACCAACCCGGGCCAGGTCAACAATCTCGGCCGGCGCGAAGTGTGGAAACACCACCAGCACCGTAATGTCGTCGTACAGCGGCAGCAAGGACGGCAGATGATCGGTATTGGCGCGAAAGATTCGCCCGCGCACCTTGTAGAGGTCAACGATGTCGTTGAGACGCTGCGTTCGCTGGTGCAAATTGCCCTCGGCAAACAGACTACAGACCTCACCATTGGGATATTCGACAAAGGCCAGCGATTCCCGCCTTGCCAGTAGCGCCCGCGCGTGCATCAAGTCGGCTGGCTCGGTTCGGATGCCCGCGAGACCGGCCAGCAACTCCTTGAATTGCTCAACACGCATGCCCTTGATAAGGTGATACCAGGTGTCAAGAATCAGTTCCGGATCCTCGTAATCAACAACCTGAACCGCAATGTGCTCCATCCCCAGAGCCTGCGCTGCAGTGACTCGATTGGCGCCGTCGAGCACCACGAAGCGTTGCTCGCCCCCAATAGCGGCGACGATAGGTGGATTCTTCAGCACGCCATCGGTGCGCAGGCGCTGCGACAGTGGCTCGCTACGCTGCGCGTCGTGCTGCTCGTGCAGCATCAGGTCGGCCACTGCAACCACGCGCAGGTCTGGCATCTCGGGTTGGCGTTGAGGCTGGATCATGCAACTTGTCTCCGTCAATAGTTGTTCACAACACTCAGAGATGACTAACTGGCGCCACGTTGTGCTCCGCAGCCGACATATCCCCAATGGACCCCGGTATTCGGTATACGATAGGCGCATTGGAAGCAGGTGTCAACGGCTTCGGACCAGTTTCAGTTGCCCAAGAACTCAGGAAAGCTCGGGATCGACTACCTCGCGTTGGCAGTCAGCGCCTGCACAGCGGCTGACAATTGCTGGCCAACCACTTCTCAGAAATTCGCGCACGCTTTGTCAATTTCCGTGCGCAGTTCAGCATAGTTTCGCGTGACCGGAAACTGCGGAAACTCGTCGATCACGTTTTGCGGCGGACTGAACAGGATGCCCGCATCAGCCTCTGTCAACATGGCCGTGTCGTTGTAGGAATCGCCGGCGGCTATGACCTTGAAGTTGATTTCTTTGAGGCGCCGCACAGCCTCCATCTTCTGGTTCGGCATACGCAGGTGGTAGCCCACCAGCATGCCGTTGACATCAGCTTCGAGTTTGTGGCACAGCAGCGTTGGCATGCCCAACTGTTCCATGAGCGGCATGGCAAATTCGTAAAACGTGTCGGAAAGGATGATGACCTGGAATTCGCGCCGCAGCGTATCGAGAAATTCCTTGGCGCCGACCAGCGGACGTGTCCCGGAAATGACTTCGCGGATATCGCTCAAACCCAGCTTGTGCTGGCGTAGCAGGTCGAGCCGGCATTTCATCAGTTTGTCGTAATCAGGTTCGTCGCGCGTTGTGCGGCGCAATTCGGGAATGCCAGTACGTTCAGCGAATTCGATCCAGATTTCCGGAACCAGCACACCTTCAAGATCAAGACAAACTAAATGCACCAGGGTTCTCCAAAAGCAGTCGCCGGCGCGAGAGCGCCGGCAGGACGACGCGCATCATAAGTCAAATTGAATCGATTCAGGGCCGCATTCGAGAGTCATCGACAGGCTTCGACTCCGCTATAGCCAACCAGTAGGCATTTGCCCGACACCATGAAATTTCAAGCGTGTCGCAAATAACCGACACCACGCTTCAGAAAACTGACTTATCTTCGCCCTTCTTTCATTCGAACAGACGGAGGTGTGCCGATGACCACGCCGCTGCAGCCTTCGGATATCGACAACTGAGGGTCAGACGATGAACACCAGTGACCACCGCGTGATGCTGGGGAACGAGGCCATTGCCAGAGGCCTGGTGGAATCGGGTTGCCAGTTCGTGAGCGCCTATCCGGGCACACCAAGCTCCGAAATACTGCCGGCCGTGATCGAGTTCAGGAACGAACTGGGCGTCAAGGTCTACGCCGAGTGGTCAACCAATGAGAAGGTCGCGCTCGAGACGGCTCTGGCCGCGGCCTATGCCGGCAAACGCGCAGCTGTGGCCATGAAACAGGTGGGACTCAACGTGGCAGCGGATGCTGCGCTTTCCGCCGCTTATGTCGGTGTGATGGGCGGCCTGGTTCTGATAGTCGCTGATGACCCCGGACTGCACTCGTCCCAAACAGAGCAGGATTCGCGGCTGTTCTCGCTGTTCTCCAAAATTCCGGCGCTCGACCCCAGTTCGCCTAAGGAAGCCAAGGACATGGTCACGCTCGCGTTCGAGCTGTCCGAACGTCATCAGATGCCGATCTTGCTGCGGCCCACGGTACGCGTCTGTCACTCCGACCAATCGATCGAATGCAAGCCTGTCCAGGTCGTTGGCCGAAGCGCCGATTTCGAGAAAAATCCGCAGCGCTGGGCGGCGGCGCCACGCGCCCGGCTGCAATTGCACAAAGAACTCAACGAGAAACTGGCGGCGATAGAAAAAGAGTTCGAGCACTGGCCCGGCAATCAGGCCTTCTTCCCACCGGAATCCAGCCAGCAGCGCTCACCGCTCGGCATCGTTGCGGCCGGCGTCAGCTACGCCTACCTGAATGATTTGCTGCCCTCCCTGGGGCTGGCAGAGCAGTGTCCAATTCTGAAGATCGCCACTGCCTATCCGCTGCCGCGGGCCTTGCTCGCTGATTTTTCGAACCGCTGCGAGCGGCTCATTGTGTTTGAGGAAACCGACGCGGCGGTCGAACTCCAGATCAGGCTGTCGATACCGGTCTGGGGGCGCCTGAGCGGGCATGTTCCGTCGCACGGCGAACTGACCCCCGAGGTCATCGAAAAACATCTGGTCGCGGCCGCCAGCGAGGCCGGGCTGATCGCCCATGCGAGAGCCGCCAACCGCATGCTGCAGGCCGTGGCGACTCTGCAATTGCCAGTGCGTCGTCCCACCTTCTGCCCCGGCTGCGGTCACCGCGCCACGTTTTACGCCCTGCGACGCGCCTTTCCGGATGCCATCTTCCCGGGCGACATTGGCTGCTACACCCTCGGGCTGAACCAGGGTGCAGTTGACACCGTGCACGATATGGGAGCGTCGATCTCGATGGCATCGGGCTTCTATCACGCCTACGCTCAGGACGGCAAAGCGCCGCCGATATTCGCCACCATCGGCGACGGCACCTTCTTTCATTCCGGGGCAGCGGGGCTGGAAAACGCCGTCTACAACGGCGCCCGCTTTGTCCTCCTGGTGCTGGACAACGGCACCACTGGCATGACGGGCATGCAGCCGACTCCCGAGTCCGGCAAGACCGCCGACGGCCACACTGGGGGCATGGTGAAGCTGGAGTCCCTGATCCGGGGCTGCGGAATCGACTTCCTCGTGCACGCCGACCCCAACGACCTTGCTGGTTTTCATCGCGTGCTGCTCGACGCGCTGGCGCACAGCCGTGCCCCGAAGGGCGGCGTCGCCGTTGTTCTGGCCCGCTACGCCTGCGTCGCCCAGCACAAAGGCCTGGGTCCGGGCAAGGTACCCGTTGCGGTCGAGGTGCTGCATGGACCACGGGCGCGATCACCGGGCACCGTCGCGGCACTCGATGCACCGTGGATGCCGCACCACCAGGACCGCTTGTCGCCCTGTTCTGAAGCATGCCCTGCCGGCAACGACATCGAGCGGCTGATGACCCTGGCGGCGCAAGACCAATGGTTGGACGCCGCCAACATGCTGTACGAGGAGCATCCTTTTCCGTCCACGCTGGGCCGCGTCTGTCCGCATCCGTGCGAGAGCAACTGCAATCGGAGCGTCTATGACGGCGCGCTGTCGATCAATGCCATCGAGCGCATGGCGGGTGACCGAGGCCGCTCGGCCACCGGCTTCGCCAGACGGGGGCAGTCACTAGGCAAAACGGTTGCAGTAGTTGGAGGCGGTCCTTCCGGCCTGACCGCGGCATACCAGTTGGCGCGCCTGGGCTACGGTGTCGAGATCTTTGAGTCGCTACCCGAAATTGGCGGCATGCTGCGTTGGGCCATTACGCAATATCGGCTACCGACCAGTGTGCTGCACCGCGAACTCGAGGTATTCAGGTCGCTTGGTGTCACCGTGCACACGGGGGTTCGTCTGGGCGCCAACCTTGCCTGGTCAGAGCTGGACCGCTTTGACGCCGTCTATCTGGCAACTGGCGCCTGGCAACAGAGGCGTCTGGACATTGCCGGCGAAGACCGTGCCGGCGTGCTCAGCGGACTCGACTACTTGTACCGCTTGCGCGCAGACGAGGTACCCGTGCTTGGCGGGCGCGTCGCCGTGATCGGCGGTGGCAACACCGCCATCGACGCGGCACGCAGCGCGCGGCGCCAGGGTGCTGTGGTGGATGTCTACTACGATGTCCTGCTGGCGATACCAGAGGAGGTGAGCGCGGCACGCGAAGAGGGCATCGTGTTTCATCACGCGCTGGTGCCCGTCAGTTTCGAGCCGGGCGAGACCCATCGCCTCAAACTGCTGCTGCGTGACTTTGCGCTGGCGAAGCCGGATTTGCCGGCAGATTCGCCGCCCTTATACACGCAAACCAATGAGGTAGAGAGTGTCCTGGTGTGCATCGGCGGCGATGCCGACCTGGCCTACCTCAGCGAGCCCGGCTTGGCTCTGCGTGGCCGACTCCAGGTCGACCCGTGGGGATGCACTGCACAGTCACGAATTTTTGCTGGTGGTGATGCCACCAGCAGCGGCGTCGGCACCGTGGTAGGCGCCGTCAACGCAGGAAAGCGGGCCGCGATGGGGATCCATGCGCGCCTGGGTGGCGGCGCAATTGATGCGCCCGTGCTGCAACTGGCAGCCGGACCGGGCATCACCTGCGCCAAGCTGGCCAGCGGCGCCTCGGCGCGCGCGCATCAGGCATTGCCAGTGGCCTCCGCGCACGATATCAAGCTGCAGTTCTTCAGCAAGATCGAGCGCGCGCAGGCGCGCCATCGAGCGCCTGCCGATTCAATCTGGAACTTCGACGAAGTCAATCTTGGTCTGGGCACCGAAGCGGCCCGCGTCGAGGCCAGCGAGCGCTGCTTTCACTGCGGCGTCTGCACGCACTGTGACATTTGCGTTCATGTATGTCCCACTGGTGCCATCGCGCTGGTCGCGGACAGTTACAAGATCGACGCCGACAAATGCACCGCTTGCCGCGTCTGCCAGGCGCAATGCCCGCGTGGCGCGATCAGTATGCCCAGTACCGGTGTCTGCATTGCCTGCGGCTATTGCACCACCTGGTTCGAATGCCCTTCGCTCCAGCGCCGACCGGATGGCCTGGTCGACATTGACCGACGCACCTGCATCGACTGCGGCCTTTGCATCCAGGTCTGCGCGCAGGGCGCCATACAGCCACGCTCTATCCTGCAGGCGCAGGCACAGCCGTGAGAGCGCAGGTCATCATTGCCGGGGTCGGGGGCCAGGGCGTTCTTTTCACGACCAAGGTCTTTATCGAAATGGCGCGACGCAAAGAAGTGCCGGTGCTGGGGTCGCAGACATTTGGCATGTCCCAACGCGGCGGCTCGGTCATGACCCATCTGAAGATGGGGGAGTTCAGTAGTCCGATGGTTCGCGAAGGCGACGCTGATCTGCTGCTCGGTCTGGACTGCATGGAGTCGCACCGCACCCTGCCCTATCTGCGCTCCAGATGCAACGGCCTGAGCGCCATGTGCGTGGTCAACGCGCCGGATGGGCAGGCATTTCCGGACCACCGGGTTGCTGAATTGCTGAGCCACATGCAGGTAACAGTTCATACCTGCGATGCTGACGCCGCGGCGCTGCGGATGCACAGCCCGCTCATGGCCAATCTGGTGCTGCTTGGCTTCGCTTCAAGCCAGCCAGACTTCCTGTTCACTTATGCCGAGGTACGCCAGGCTACCGCGGCTTTAAGCGGCACAGCGCAGCGCAGCGCCAACCTGGAGGCTCTGGAGCACGGCCGCGCGCTACGACTTTAGAGACTGGTGCGCAGCGTCCAGATTTCGGGGAAGAGCACGACGTCGAGCATCTTGCGCAGGTAGCTGACGCCACCGGTGCCACCGGTTCCGCGCTTGAAGCCGATGACCCGCTCGACGGTGGTCACATGGCGAAAGCGCCAGAGCCGAAAGGCGTCTTCGAGATCGGTGAGTTCTTCACCCAGTTGGTACAGGTCCCAGTGTTCACCAGGGTTGCGGTACACCACCAGCCACGCTGCTTCCACGGCCGGGCTGGCGCTGTAGGGCTGACTCCAGTCGCGCTCACTGTGACTGTCGGGCACGGCGATGCCGCGGCGCGACAGCAGGCGCAGCGCCTGGTCGTAGAGCGATGGCGCCAGCAGCGCCGTCTGCACCTGCTCGAGCAGATCGCTCCGGTGCGCGTGCGGTTTGAGCATGGCGGCATTCTTGTTGCCCAATGCAAACTCGATGCAGCGGTACTGCGCGCTCTGAAAGCCGCTGGAATTGGCCAGGTAGGGACGGATCGCGCTGTACTCGGGCGGCGTCATCGTGGCCAGCACGTCCCATGCGTGCACCAACTGCTCCATGATCTTGCTGACACGCGCCAGCATCTTGAAGGCGCTGCCCAGTTCATCACCCGCCACGCAGGCCATGGCCGCCTGCAACTCATGCAGCATCAGCTTCATCCAGAGCTCGCTGGTCTGGTGCTGGATGATGAACAGCATCTCGTTGTGATCGGGCGACAACGGAACCTGCGCGCCCAGAATCTGGTCAAGGTGCAGGTAGTCGCCATAGCTCATGGTTCGACTGAAATCGAGCTTTGCATTTTCGGTAGCGAGGATCTGCTCGGGGGTGCGCATATCAACTCACCGCCTTGCGCAGGTTGAACTCTGGACGCTGCCATTCGTCACTGGCGAGTATCTCGCGCAGATGCTCCAGCGCCTGCCACACATCTTCAAAACCGGTGTACAGCGGTGTCAGGCCAAAGCGCAGGATGTCGGGCCGCTGAGCGCCGTCACCGGGGCGAAAGTCGCCGACGACACCACGCGCGATCAGGGCCTGCATGATGGCGTAGCCGCCCTGCGCTTTTGCCAGGCTGACCTGCGAGCCGCGCCTCCCGTGCTCGCGCGGCGTGACCACACTCAGGCCGTAGCCGGCGCAGCGCTGTTCCACCAGCGTGATGAACAGGTCGCTCAGCGCCAGCGACTTGGCGCGCAGTGCAGCCATGCCACCCAATACCTCAGCGGAGCCAAACGTGTCGAGACCACAAGCCAGTGCCGACAGGCTGATGATGGGCTGGGTGCCGCACAGGTAGCGCCCAATGCCGCTGGCGGGTTGGTAGTCAGGCGCAAAGGCAAAGGGCGCCGCATGGCCCCACCAGCCCGCCAGTGGCTGCCAGAATCGATCAGCATGCTGCGGGCTGACCCAGACAAACGCCGGCGCACCCGGGCCACCGTTGAGGTACTTGTAGCCACATCCAACCGCAAAATCCGCCTCATCTGCCTTCAGTTTGACGGGCACCGCGCCTGCGCTGTGCGCCAGGTCCCACACCGTGAGCACGCCGGCCCTGTGCGCTGCATTAGAGAGTGCCGCCATGTCATGCATGGCGCCGGTGCGGTAGTTCACATGGGTTAACAGCAGCACCGCCACATCCTGTGCCTCCTGTGGCGCCAGCGCGACCGCCAGCTGCTCGGGCTCAAGCAGTTCCAGGGTACCGCCCTGCGCGCGGCACAGGCCTTCGGCAATGTAGAGATCGGTCGGAAAATTGTCGCGCTCGGAAATCACCCTGAGTCTTGCCGGATCACCGCTTCTGGCGATCTGCAGCGCGGCGCTGAGCACCTTGTACAGATTGATCGAGGTGCTGTCGGTGGCGACCACCTCGCCCGGACCGGCGCCAATCAGGGGCGCGATGCGGTCGCCCAGGCGCTGCGGCATGTCAAACCAGCCGGCCTCATTCCAGGATCCGATCAGGCTTTGTCCCCATTCCTGCGTCACTACCTGTGCGACACGTGCAGCCGTGCCCCTTGGCAAAGCGCCGAGCGAATTGCCGTCGAGGTAGATCAGGCCGCTGGGCAGGCTGAACTGCTCACGCAGCGCGCGCAGCGGATCCTGCTGGTCGAGTTGTTGACAGTGTTCAAGGGTGATCATGAAGTTCTCTCAGGATGGCGCGCACCGGTGAAGCATCGGCGAGCATGAGTTTGAGCGGCAAGGCAATCAGTTCGTAGTCGCCCTCCGGCACGGCGTCTAGCACCAGGTTCTCCAGCACGCGCAAGCCTCGCTGACGGATCACTTGGTGGCTGGGCAGCGTCTTGCTCTCCGCCGGGTCGATGCTGGCGGTGTCAATACCCACCAGCAGCACACCCAGATCGGCCAGGCGCTCCAGTGTTCCGGCGTCGAAGGCGCTCAGACCAGGGTCCCAGTGGTCAACCGGCATGCGCTCGTAAGTGCGGACCAACAGGCGTGGCGGCAGATCATGCAGCGCATGAGCGAGGTGCTGCCACTCAATCAGCGGACCACAACCGATGGCATGGATCACCCGGCACGGGCCGAGATAGGGCAGCAGACCGAGTGCGCCAACCGGATCACCCTGCGGGTCGTAGTGCAAGGGGGCATCCGCGTGGCTGCCAACATGCGGCGAGAGCGTCATTGCGCTGACATTGACCGGACAACCAGGCCCTATATTGGCCGTCCAGCCTTGACTATAGGTCGTATCCCCGGGAAATACGGGCGAGCCCGGATGAAGCGGCGAAGAGATGTCCCAAATGCGTTTCATGGTGGCCGATGAGTGTGCCGATTTCCGACGCTTTTGGTGTCGCTAATTCCCAACGACCCCAAAAGAAATTGCAAAACAAGCGGGTGTGATCAGCAGCCTGCCGGCACCTGTTAAAGATGGTAGCTATGAATCAGATGGCAAGCGAGAATCTGCGCTATAGTTTTCCTTCAAATTAATAGTATGTGCAAACGTCAAAGGCTGGTGGAGTCGGTCGGGTAGCACATCCATTGAATCACCCGACCAGCATCCAGATTTTCTAGGGAGAGCCGTTTGATATGAGTGCCAAGGAAGATACCGCCGTTGCGCTGTTGCTCGGGCTACTGGAAGCGCGCTATGCCATCCGCGTCCTGTGGGCTCTGCGTGATGGTCATGCACAAACGTTCCGTCTGCTACAAGACAGCATAGGTGGCATCACACCCAACACGCTCAACACCCGGATCAAAGAGTTGCGTCTGGCGAATCTGCTCACGCACGGGAAGGACGGCTATGTCCTTACCTCGCAGGGTGTCGATCTGCTCAAGCGTTGGAGTGATATTCCCGCGTTTGCGGTGAAATGGGCCACTGGTCAAGCAAAAAGGGCCACCTGAGCGCCTTAAACTATGCCCTTCGTAGTTTAGAAAGATCGCGATATGAACACCACACCCTCAGGGCTGCAGTACACGGACAATCTGGTCGGCACCGGCTCGCTGGCAGGTGCGGGCCAGCGCGTCACCGTGCACTACACCGGTTGGCTCTACAACGATGGCGTCCAGGGTGCCAAGTTTGATTCCAGCAAGGACCGCAACGACCCGTTCGTCTTTTCACTGGGCGCCGGCATGGTGATTCGCGGCTGGGATGAGGGCGTTGCCGGCATGCAGGTGGGCGGCGCACGCACGCTCATCATTCCGCCTGCACTGGGTTATGGCGCGCGCGGTGCAGGCGGCGTGATTCCACCCAATGCGACGCTGAAGTTCGATGTTGAACTGCTGGGTATTTCCAATTAGGGCCAAGCTGCGAACTGCCTGACGACAGTTTTATAGCCAACCTGTCTCAGCGTGAACCCGCCCTCAAAAGGGGCTCTTGAATAGCCTGTAGGCGCCCCAACATCAGTGGCGTCATAGCAAAACCTGGCTCATCAGCATGTCCGAAAACGATTCAAAACAACCCAACGCCAATTCGATCCCCGATCCGGGCTCCGAGGCGACTGCCTCCGCACAGACAATCCAAGAGGAGGACGCCTTGTCCGTTGCCCAGGCAGACCTGGCGCTCCTGCAGGCCAAGAGTGCAGATCTGGCAGACCAATTCCTGCGCGCCAAGGCCGAGGCCGACAATGCGCGTCGTCGTGCCGAGGAAGAAATATCCAAAGCACGCAAATTTGCCGTCGAGAGTTTTGCCGAGAGCTTGCTACCGGTGGTAGACAGCCTGGAAGCGGGACTTCTGCTCAAGGACGCGACAGCAGAGCAGATTCGCGAGGGCGCCCAGGCCACGTTGCGACAGTTGCTTGCGGCGCTGGAGCGCAACAAGGTCCTTGTTGTCAACCCTGGCGCCGGCAGCAAATTCGATCCCCATCAGCAGCAAGCCATCAGCGTTGTTCCCTCTGAACTCGATGCCAACACCGTCGTGACGGTGCTGCAAAAAGGCTACCTGATTGCCGAGCGCGTGTTGCGTCCGGCGCTGGTCACGGTCGCTGCATCCAAATAATCTGCTTGTTTGACTTGAAAAAGATCAAGTTATCCACAAGTTAAAAATATCGAACATTTGCATAAGGAAGAATCATGGGAAGAATCATTGGTATCGACTTGGGTACAACCAACAGTTGCGTCTCCATCATGGAGGGCAATACCCCCAAGGTCATAGAAAACGCTGAGGGTGCACGCACCACGCCGTCTGTCGTGGCTTATCAGGAAGACGGCGAAGTGCTGGTCGGTGCCTCGGCCAAACGCCAGGCGGTGACCAACCCCAAGAATACGCTGTACGCAGTCAAGCGACTGATCGGTCGCAAGTTTGTCGAGAAGGAAGTTCAGAAAGACATTGATCTGATGCCTTACAAGATCGCTGCAGCTGACAACGGCGATGCTTGGGTCGAAGTCCGCGGCAAACAGATTTCCGCCCAGCAGGTCAGTGCCGATATCCTTCGAAAAATGAAGAAAACAGCCGAGGACTACCTTGGCGAAGCGGTCACCGAAGCCGTCATCACGGTGCCAGCTTATTTTAACGACGCGCAGCGCCAGGCCACGAAGGATGCCGGGCGCATCGCCGGCCTGGATGTGAAACGCATCATCAATGAGCCAACGGCTGCTGCCCTGGCCTTCGGCTTGGACAAGAACGAAAAGGGTGATCGCAAGATTGCTGTCTATGACCTCGGCGGTGGCACTTTCGACGTTTCCATCATTGAGATTGCCGATGTCGATGGCGAGAAGCAGTTCGAAGTTCTGTCAACCAACGGCGACACATTCCTTGGCGGCGAAGACTTTGATCAGCGCATCATTGATTTCATCATCGCCGAATTCAAAAAGGATCAGGGCGTTGATCTGGGCAAGGACGTGCTGGCACTGCAGCGACTCAAGGAAGCGGCAGAAAAAGCCAAGATCGAACTCTCCAGCAGCGCACAAACCGACATCAACCTGCCCTACGTCACAGCCGACGCTTCGGGTCCAAAGCACCTGAACATCAAGCTGACTCGCGCCAAACTGGAGTCGCTGGTAGAGGAACTGATTGAACGTACCATCGGCCCATGCCGCACTGCCATCAAGGATGCCGGGGTCAACGTAGCCGACATCAACGACGTGATTCTGGTCGGCGGCATGACGCGCATGCCCAAGGTGCAGG
>JBAXNI010000083.1:0-13026 GCA_037133835.1 Comamonadaceae bacterium
TGGTCAGCGAGATGGTGGCGGTCGATCTGGCTGAAGCAAAGAAGAACGCCTTGCTGAAGTCCAACGGTTACAACGTCACTCTAAGCATCGAATGATGCTCTTGAGGATGGGTTTTGTTGAACTTCAAGCATGACCTTGAGAAGAACCATCCTCGCTAATTATGCGGGCGCCGCTGCGGTGGCTTTGGCGCCAGTTCTCGCACTACCCTGGTACCTCGGGGCGTTGGGTCCAAAGCAATTCGGGCTGGTTGGCTTCATCGTGATGATGCAGGCAGTCCTCGGGCTACTGGACGCGGGGATGAGTCAGTCGCTTGTTAGGGAAATCACCGTCCGCTTGGGCATGAACGTCACGGGAAGGCAAAGTGCGGCCGCACTATTGTTTGGTTTTGAGCGAATTTACTGGCTGTTCGGATTGTGCGTCGGCAGTATGACGTTCCTGGGCGCTGACAGGGTTGCGGCGCAGTGGCTGAATTTGGGAGACTTGCCCCAGACCACGGGAACACAGGCCGTATGCGGGGCCGCCTTGCTGTTTGCTGCACAGTTCCCGGGTTCGGTGTACCGCAGCTTGCTCGTGGGGGCGCAGGCGCAAATTCCGCTGAACGGTCTCACTGTGGGCGGCGCGTTGTTGCGTCACGCTGGCGGGGTCCTTATTGTCTATTGCTGGCCAACACTTTTGGCCTATCTGGTCTGGCACGTTTGCACCGCTTTTCTGGAGACAATGCTCAGAGGTCGGCTCGCTTGGATAACGCTGGACGTTGATCGGTCGGCACTGCAGTGGGACAGGCGTGAAATTGAGCCAGTCTGGAGATCGGTGGCGTGGATGTCGGGGGCGACCTGGCTCGGGGCACTTACGGTGCAGATGGACAAAATTGTGCTCAGCAAGATGGTCAGTGTCGAGGTGTTCGGCTACTACTCGATTGCTGCAGCGCTCGCGGTGGGTGTGCTTCAATTGATTTACCCTTTGATTCAGGCGGTGCTGCCGCGTGCCATTCATTTGAGGAGTGATCGCGCCAGGTTGCGTGTCCTGAGCATCAAATTGTTTTGCCTGATTGCCATGCTGGTCGGGTTTGGGGCCGTAGGTTTTGCAGTCACCGGCAAGTGGTTGCTCCAGACCTGGCTGAGAAATCCAGAGGTGGTGCAGGCGGTTTACCCGCTGCTGGCCATTTTGCTGGTGGGTAGTGGCCTGAACGCTTTTTACAATGTGGGCTACCTCAACTGGTTGGCAGACAAGAAAACTGACAGGGTGTTTCAGGTCAATGCGTTGGCACTCCTGCTCTCTGTCGTGATCATTCCGTATCTGGTTGGATGGTATGGCGCCATTGGCGCAGCTTTTGGATGGCTGACGATCAATCTGATAGGCTTCCTTCTTAGTCTCGAGTGGCTCAACAAGAAACGGGGAGCAGAAAATTTTTGACCGGCTATTCTGGGTATTGAACCTTCAATTGGGCCTCAATTTCCGACGCATGGGACGCTCGCTCCGGGGCGTTCCTCGCTACATTGTCGATTGGGCCAGATTTCGCAGGCAATACAAGGGGGCGATGGCTTTTCGTCCGTGTCTGCATGATTGGTACGAAGAAGGTGGCTCGACCACGGATGAGTATTTCTGGCAGGATTTGCATGTGGCTCGCAAGATCTACCTTGCCAGACCACAAGTGCATGTCGACATCGGTTCAAGGGTTGATGGCTTTGTTGCACACATAGCGACTTTCAGGGAAGTCCAGGTATTCGATATTCGACCGCTGTCGACCCGGATCCCAGGCGTCGAGTTCAGACAGGCAGACCTCACGCGTTTGTCGGAACCTTACTTTGACTACTGCGATTCATTGTCCAGTTTGCACGCACTCGAGCACTTTGGGCTCGGCCGATACGGTGATCCGGTCGACCCTCAGGGTTACAAGACAGGATTGGCCAACATGGCGAGAATGTTGCAATCTGGAGGCGTCTTCTATCTGGCCGTGCCCGTCGGCAGGGAATGTGTTGAATTCAATGCACATCGGGTATTTGAGCCGCGCGCACTCGTGCAGCTCGCGGCCGCATCTTCCCTCGTGCTCAGGGATTTCGCCTGGGTGCAGTCTGGCCGCACACTGGTGCAGTCGGACGATCCGGCCCAGGATCTGGAAAAACTAGCCAGACTCGACTACGCTTTGGGTATCTTTACTTTCGTCAAGCAATGAGAGGCCATCTTTGAAGCCGTTACTGAAAAGCACGAAAGACTCCGATCCCAATCAAGAAGGGCGTGATCGCTGGCTTGCGCAGGCACTGGCAGCCGTCCCTGCAGGCTGGCGAATACTGGATGCTGGCGCCGGCGAGTTGAAGAACAAGGCTTTGTGCTCCCATCTGAATTATGTGTCACAGGATGTGTGTCAATATGAAGGCAAAGGGGACGCGCAGGGCTTGCAGACAGGGACCTGGGATACCAGTCAGATTGATCTGGTATGCGATATCGTCAATGTTCCAGAGCCCGATGCGTCCTTTGACGCCATCCTGTGCAGCGAGGTGTTTGAGCATCTACCGGATCCCTTGAAGGCGATCAAGGAGTTTGCCCGCTTGCTCAGACCTGGTGGCAGACTCATTGTGACCGCGCCCTTTGCCTCATTGGTGCACTTTGCGCCCCACCACTATGCCACCGGCTTCAGCCGATATTGGTATCAATATCACTTGCCTCAGGGCAATTTCGAAATTCTGGAATTGACTGCCAATGGCGACTGGTTTTCCTATCTGAAGCAGGAAATCCGGAGGCTGCCGGGTATGGCGCGCCGCTATGGGGACTGGTGTTGGCCACTGGCCTACCTGCTTGTGTGGATCGTCCGGCTCTATTTCGGTGCGCGTGGTGCCTCGCAAAAATCGCAAGACGTTGCGTGCTTTGGCTGGCATTGCGTCGCAGTCAAGACTGGATCGCAGTGACATGCTATTTCCGGAGAAGATCACGCAGATTCGGGCCAAGGACAAAGTTCTGGAAATCGGTCCTGGGGCCTTGCCCCATTCGCGCAGCGATGCATTTCTCGAGTTGAATTTTCAGGATGACCTGGAGAGAATATTGCAGCGCGGTGGTGTACTGACCGAAGCCTCCCTCGGTAAGCGTCCGGTTCATTATTACGATGGCGGAAGCTTCCCTTTTTCAGACGGAGAGTTTGATTATGTGATTTGCTCGCATGTAATCGAACATGTCGCTGATCCGTCGCAATTCATGCAGGAAATATTCAGGGTCGGTGGTGGACGAGGTTATCTGGAATACCCTCTGATAACGTATGAGTACCTGTACGACTTTGATGTTCACCTGCAATTCATGAAATTCGACAGTTTCAATTGCGTGTTGAAATACTTGCCCAAGAAGGATACGACGTTTCATGAATTTTCTGCCGTGACCTCTTTCTTCCACAAATCTCTCGAATCTGGTTGGGACGATTTGTGTGCCGCGAACCGGACCTTGTTTTTTGAGGGGCTGGAGTTTGAAAAACCATTCCCTGTTGAAAGGGCCGACAGCGTGGCGGCCATGCGGCCATCTGTCTCACTGATCTCTCGCAAGGGAACCGTGCGTCGCCTGCTTGGTCGGTTCGTCAACAGACTCGGACTGTGAACTGGCGCTGTTGTGATTATTTCGCAGATCATTGGCGGACTGGGCAACCAGATGTTCCAGTTTGCAGCCGGGCGGGCCCTGTCGCTCGCGCGCGGGCAGCGTCTGTGCCTGGACGTGTCAGGTTTCAAGGATTACCCCTTGCACCAGGGATTTGAACTCAATCGGATTTTTGATTGTCAAGTCGATATTGCCACCTACGCCGAAGTGCGTAGTGTGCTGGGCTGGCAGTACCCAGCCCTGGCTCGGCGAATTGTCGGGCGTCCCGGAATGAACTGGGCACGACGCCCTGGATTTGTCGTTGAACCGTCGTTCGGCTATTGGTCAGCACTGAACAATGTGCCGCTGGATTGCTATTTGACGGGTTATTGGCAATCGCCGAAGTATTTTGAAAAATACGCTTCAGTCATACGCAAGGATTTCAGTTTTCTGGCGCAGCACGTCATGCATGACAGCGCGCTTGCAACCCAGATAAGTCAGTCCAATGCGGTAAGCGTCCACGTACGTCGCGGTGACTACGTGAATGATCCCAGTGTCAATGCCAAACACGGTGTCTGTCCGCTTGGCTATTATGAGGCTGCCATAAGGCATATATCGGAGCGGGTGGCGACGCCCTCGTTCATTGTTTTTTCGGATGACATTGACTGGGCAAGGACAAACCTGAAGATCGATTTTCCTGCCCGGTATATTGACGAGAACCGTGGCGCGTTGAGTTACAAGGACATGTATCTGATGAGTCTGTGTCAACACAACATCATTGCCAACAGTTCATTCAGTTGGTGGGGTGCCTGGCTCAATGCCAATGACGACAAGATTGTGCTTGCTCCCAAGAGATGGTTCCTGCAAGCTGTCAGCACCGTCGATCTGATCCCTGAGGATTGGGTGTCACTATGACAGTCAAAATGGCAGGCAATTCATGACGCCGCGATTGTCTGTAGTGCTCCCGGTGTTTAATGGTGGGTGTCATCTTGAAGCCGCTGTCCAATCAATTCTCGATCAGACTTTCACGGATTTTGAATTCATCATCATTGACGATGGGTCCACCGATCAGACCATGGAGGTCTTGCAACAATTTTGCCGGGATCCTCGGATCATTCTGGTTTCCAGGGAAAACAGGGGGCTGGTCGAGACCTTGAATGAAGGGGTCAGGATGGCGCGCGGCCAGTGGATTGCGCGCATGGATTCGGATGACATCGCGTTGCCGCATCGCTTCGCGAGGCAACTCAAGTGGGTAGAGGATACTGATGCAGAAATTTGTGGCAGTTGGGTGAAGTTTTTTGGCGCTCAGGACCACCGTGTGCTTCGGCATCCTCAGTCCGATCAGGCGATCAAGATGGGATTGATATTTGGGACCATGTTTGCCCATCCGACGGTCTTGATCAAGACAACGCTGGCACAGAAACTGATGTATGACGGGCAATGGGAAAAGTGCGAAGACTATGACTTGTGGGAGAGGGCAGCACGATTGAATTGCCGCATGGCCAATGTGCCGGAGGTGTTGTTGATGTACCGACAGCACTCCGACCAGATTTCCAGTCGGGATTCTTTGCGTCAACAACAATTGACCCAGCGCATCCGGCGCCGCTATGGTGAATTTGTTTTTGATTCGCTTCGACTGAGTCGTGACCTCATCGATGAAGTCCTGAAGATACGTGAACCCTCCGTGCCAGAGGTGAATATGGATATGGTCGACAGTGCGTTCACGCATCTGCTCAACAGAAGCCAGGGCGAGGCACGCACCGTGGTTCTTGAGCATATGACGCGCTTGTACTACCGGATCGCCTCCCAATGCCGCGGCGCTTCCGGTAGATGGCATCGATTGAATGCCCGTTATGTAACAAAGTCTGCGTTGGACGTCAGAATCAAGCTGTGGCTATTGAGTAGCTTGCGAATTCGACCAGATAGCAATTTCTTCCAGAGGACCAAGGCCTTGTTCAGGGGGGCAGAGCGTGGTTAGCTTGGATGATGGCAAGGTTCCGGTCACGGTCCTTGTTCCCTGCTTCAACTGTGCTGCCTCGATCAGGCGAGCCGTTTCCTCCATTGCTGGACAGACCAGAGTGCCATCCGAGGTGATTCTGGTTGATGATGACAGTTCTGATGCGACTTGGCCCATCCTCAAAGAGTTGGCCGGGGCTTATCCTGGTTGGATCACCTTGCTGCGGCTCGAGCATAACCAGGGTGCCGCAGCGGCCCGTAATGCCGGATGGGCTGTCGCGACGCAACCGTATATTGCGTTTCTCGACGCCGACGATGCATGGCATCGGGAAAAAATTGAAATTCAATTGACCTACATGGAAAACCATCCTGATGTGGTTCTTTGCGGGCACGGGCACAGGATACTTGCAGCCCATGACAACAAACCCGAGTGGTTGCTGGTTCATGGCTTGACAGTGCAGATCCACAAGTGGACACTGCTCTTGGAGAATAGATTCATCACACCCTCTGTCATGCTTCGACGCAATATCTGTCAGAGGTTTTCTTCTGATAAGCGCCATATGGAAGACCGACTGTTGTGGCTCCAGGTGGTTTTCGGCGGCGGCAAGATCGTTTGCCTGGGAGTTGATCTGGCGGCGACTTACAAGAGACCCTATGGAGCGGCAGGACTCAGTTCGAATATGTGGCAAATGACCTTGGCCGATGTCGATAACTATCGCGTGTTGCACGCGACTGGCAGCTTGTCATTGCCGGGTGCGTATTTGTTGATGGTGTATTCCGTTTTGAAGTTCATGCGGCGACTGGGTATTCTTGCATTTTGGCGTGTCTGGGGCGGGCGGTAGCTCATGGTGGCTGAGCCAAGGGCACGCATTGCCGTCTGTCTTGCTGCCTACAACGGCGCTCAGTTTGTGACTGCGCAAATCAATTCGATCCTGGAGCAAACAGGCGTGGATCTGCAGTTGTTTGTCAGCGTGGACCAGTCTGCCGACGGGACCGAGACCAGACTGCTGCAGTGGGCCAGGACAGAGCCTCGACTGACGCTTTTGCCACTAGGGCATCGTTTTGGCGCTGCAGCACCGAACTTCTACAGACTGTTGCGTGATGTGGATTTGACAGGTTTTGACTATCTGAGTTTTGCTGATCAGGATGACCTTTGGTGTCGCGAAAAATTGTGGCGTGCCTGCCAGCTGCTGACGGAGCAAAAGGCGGCCGGCTATTCGAGCAACTTCACGGCATTTTGGCCCTCTGGCAAGGAAGCTCAAGTGAACAAGGCGTGGCCGCAAAAGAAGTGGGATTTCCTGTTTGAGTCTGCCGGTCCCGGGTGCACCTATGTGCTGCGGCGCGACCTGGCATTCGCACTCCAGGACTTGGTGCGTGATGCGAACGACCAGTTGCTGCGTATTGATTACCACGACTGGCTGACCTACGCCTTGGCCCGGACACATCACCACCGATGGGTCATCGATAGCTGGTCCAGCATGAAGTATCGGCAACATGCCAATAACCAGATCGGTGTCAACGCAGGATGGAAGTCGTTTCGATTGCGCGCAGGCAAAGTCCTGTCCGGTTATGGTTTTGCGCAGTCGCTCTTGATCGCGGGTTTGGTGGGCGCGTCCTCGTTGCCGGTGATAGACCGAGGATTGCGCCGTGGTCGCCTGGGCTATCTGTGGCTCGCTTTGCAGGCTCGACATTGCCGGCGCAAACGCCTGGATCAGGTCTGGTTCTTTGTTTCCTGCGTGCTCCTGGCCGTGTTCAAACCTGCTGCAGGAGGTGGGGCATGACAAGGCGGGTTTTGATCACTGGCGCTTCCGGCTTTGTCGGACACGCGCTGACAAGACATTTGGCGGCTCACAACGCAGGTGAAGTCATTGCGATGACGCGCACGGCGACATGCCATCGTGTGCCGGGGGTGCAGTATGTCCCGGTCGGTGATCTGACTGCCAGCATGCATTGGACCCCTGCACTCGCAGGCATCGACACAGTGGTGCATGCGGCGGCGCGCGTGCATGTCCTGAATGATGATGCCGCCAATTTAACAGTCGAGTTTGAGCGCGTCAACGTGTTTGTCACACTGGAATTGGCGCGTCAGGCCGTTGCGGCCGGTGTGCGGCGCTTTGTCTTCCTTAGTTCGATAGGTGTCAATGGTGTGCAAACCGATAACACGACGCCCTTCACCGAGGCAGATCAACCCCGACCGCACAATGCATATGCACAATCCAAGTTAAAAGCCGAAGAGGCACTGCGCCAGTTTGCTTTGCAGACCGGTCTCGAACTCGTCATCATCCGTCCGCCTTTGGTCTATGGGCCGGGCGTCCGGGCCAATTTTGCCGCTCTGATGCGTGCGGTGCAGCGGGGCTGGCCTTTGCCTTTGGCTTGTGTGCACAACCTGCGAAGCATGGTCGCAATGGACAACCTGGTCAGTTTCATTGCCACTTGCATCGACCACCCACAGGCGGTAAACACGACCTTGCTTGTAAGTGACGGTCAGGATGTATCCAGCCCCGACCTGGTCCGTGGGCTGGCGCGGGCCTTTGGCGTCCCAGTTCGTCTGGTGCCGGTGCCAGTGTCCGTCTTGCAGGCCGTTGGCAGAGCACTTGGCAAAGGTGACGCCATACAGCGTGTCTGTGGCAGCTTGCGCGTGGACATCTCGAAGGCACGTCGACTCCTTGCTTGGGAACCCCAGGTTTCAATGGAGGAAGGTCTGCGTAGAGCAGTGGCGGGAATGGACAGACCATGACTGTGCCTCCTGACCTTAAGTCAGTCACAGATCACCCTGAGCTACGAGGTGCGGATGTCTCGATATCCGTTGTCAGTCACGACCAGATGGGACTGGTAGTGCACCTGCTCGATGGGCTGGAAAGCCATTGTCGACCCGTTCAAATCGAAGTGATCCTGACACTCAACCTGAACGAGTCACTGTCATTCGATCCGGGTGCTTACTCTTACCCCATCATCGTGCTCCGCAACGCTTGTCCCAAGGGTTTTGCTGCCAACCATAACCAGGCGTTTACTCACGCCAGTGGCCGCAATTTTTGTGTTATCAATCCGGATATTCGATTCAGTTCAGAGCCCTTCGGGAATCTGCTTGCCTGTCTGGAAGATATTTCGGTTGGCGCGGTGGCGCCACTGGTCTGGGGCAAAGGTGGTAATTTGGAGGTAACGGCGCGTCGATTTCCAAGTCCGCTGAAGTTGCTGGGCAAACTCGTTGGTATGGGTTGGCAGCAAGACTATCTGCTTGACTGCGATCCAGTCTATCCGGATTGGATTGGCGGCATGTTCATGCTGTTTCCGCGAAGGGTGTTCGATCAACTTGCCGGTTTTGACGAGCGCTATTTCTTATATTACGAAGATGTGGACATTTGTGCAAGACTGAGACTGCTGGGATATCAGGTTGAAATATGTACAGCGGCGAGCGTGATACATCATGCGCAACGTCAAAGTCATCGTGATTTCAGGTATTTGAGTTGGCATGTCGGAAGTATTGCGAGATTCTTCCTGTCACCCGTATATTGGAAACTGAAGCTCCTTCAAACCCATGGTGACGATGGTCGAATGAGGAAACCATGAAACGCATTTTCGATCTACTGTCAGCGCTGGTGGCAGTCTCGCTGCTCCTGTTGCCACTGACGATGCTGGCACTGGCGGTCGCGCTCACCTCCCGAGGTCCGATCCTGTACTGGTCGGATCGAGTCGGGCGTAACAATAGATTATTCAGCATGCCCAAGTTTCGCAGCATGCGGTTCGGTACGCCAGTAGTGGCGACTCACTTACTCGACAATCCTCATGCCTGCATCACTCCAGTTGGCAGCTTCTTGCGCAAGAGCAGTCTGGATGAATTGCCACAGTTGTGGAGCATCATCCGTGGAGATATGAGTTTCGTCGGGCCACGGCCAGCTTTGTTCAATCAATATGACTTGATTGAACTGCGCAGGCAGCAGGGCATCGATGTGCTGCTACCCGGATTGACCGGCTGGGCCCAGATAAACGGCCGTGACGAACTGCCGATCGCGGAGAAGGTAGCTCTGGATGTTGAATACCTCAAGAACAGATCGTTCTGGTTTGATATTCATATTATTTTCCTGACGATACGCAAGGTCATCATGCGTGATAATGTGGCTCACTAAACCAAAAATGCAAGACCCGCTGAATACCGGGCAATCGGGGAGTATGTTATTAACAGGAATTGGTGTTGCACATGAGTAACTTGATTGAAATTCAGAATCAGATAGATAAACTGCAAAAACAGGCCGCGGAAATCAAAACCCGGGAATTTGCGGCGACAGTGCAGGACATTCTCGCCAGGATGCAGGCCTTTGGCATTACCTTGAAAGACTTGCAGGTCGGAAAAGCACGCACGACCAAAGGCAAGTCCAAAGTTTCGAAGGTGGGTAAGGGCGCATCAGGCAAAGCGATCAAGAAAGCAAAGAGCGCATCCGTCGTTGCCGCGAAATATCGTGGACCCAATGGTGAAACCTGGAGTGGCCGCGGCTTGACACCACGCTGGCTGGCTGCCCTGATAGCACAAGGAAAGACGAAAGACGACTTTGCCGTCCAGAGTTGAGGACGGCCATGACTGACGTCAGCAACATTCCCCCGCGCGACAAGGCCGAAATACTGGCGCAGGCACTGCCCTATATTCGCAAGTTCCATGGCAAAACCATGGTCATCAAGTACGGCGGCAATGCCATGACCGACCCCGTCTTGCAGGCAGACTTTGCCGAAGACGTCGTCCTGCTCAAACTGGTGGGCATCAATCCAGTGGTGGTGCACGGTGGTGGCCCACAGATTGAGACAGCCCTCAAGCGCCTTGGGAAAAAGGGCGAGTTTATTCAGGGCATGCGTGTTACCGACGCTGAAACGATGGAGGTGGTCGAATGGGTTTTGGCCGGTGAGGTGCAGCAGGACATTGTTGGACTGATCAATCAGGCCGGCGGCAAAGCGGTAGGCCTGACCGGGCGTGATGGCGGGATGATTCGCGCCCAGAAACTCAAAATGGTCGACAACAACGATCCCAGCAAGGAACACGATGTTGGACAAGTGGGAGATATCGTGAGCATCGATCCGAGTGTGGTCAAGGCACTGCAGGATGATGCGTTTATTCCCGTGATCAGTCCGATCGGGTTTGGTGAAGATAACGAGAGTTACAACATCAACGCTGATGTGGTTGCTGCCAAACTGGCGACGGTCCTGAAAGCCGAGAAATTGATCATGTTGACCAACATCAGTGGTGTCCTGGACAAAGAGGGAAGTTTGCTTACCAATCTCAGCGCCCGGCAGATTGACGACCTGTTTCTTGATGGCACGATCAGTGGCGGTATGCTTCCCAAAATCAGTGGCGCGCTGGACGCCGCCAAGAGTGGCGTGAACTCGGTGCACATCATCGATGGTCGGGTGCCGCATGTTCTGCTGCTTGAGATTCTGACCGACCAAGCTTTTGGCACGATGATCCGTTCCCATTAGCGCTGCCCCCGCGAAAACCCTTGGCTCTCCTGTGCGAGAATGAATTTATCATCCCGCCTTGAGTACCATGTCTGACCTTGAATCCTCTGCAGCAAGCCCTCTTGAGGCCACCTCGGTAAAACAGGAGGCCGCTGTGATCCGCAAGCGACCTCGCCCGGGCGAACGTCGAGTGCAAATCTTGCAGACACTGGCAACCATGCTGGAGCACCCGGGCGCAGAGCGCATTACAACGGCTGCCCTGGCCGCACGCCTGGATGTGAGTGAGGCTGCACTGTATCGCCACTTTGCCAGCAAGGCGCAGATGTTCGAGGGCCTGATTGACTTTATCGAGCACTCGGTGTTCTCGTTGGTTAACCAGATTGTTGAGCGGGAGAGTGCGTCCGCCTCGCAAGACCTGACGCCAGATCCTCAGAGCGGGTCTCGTCAGGCGGCCAAGATCATCGTCATGTTGATTCAGTTTGCCGAGAAGAACCCGGGCATGACCCGTGTCATGGTCGGCGATGCACTGGTATTTGAGAACGAACGTTTGCAGCAGCGCATGAACCAGTTTTTTGACAAGATCGAATCCGCGCTCAAACAGAGTCTGCGCGGCGTTGCTGACGTCAGCGGCTCGGCCACACCCAGCGTCGATACCCAGGTGCGTGCGGCGGTACTCAGCGCGTTCGTGGTTGGGCGTTTGCAACGTTTTGCGCGATCGGGCTTCAAGCGGCGACCTTCGGAGCACCTGGAGTCCAGCCTCGCACTGATGCTCTGAGTCCGTCGGTCCTGATGACCGTTGCGTGCGGGTAAACCCCCGCTGTCCTTAGAAAATTACCTCTAGATCCTGCGTTCAGTCGTTTTGATTTGACGAAACTGTTGCAAAATAGAACGATCGTTCGTTTTTGTTCAACAGCATGACTATTTCCAAAATTGCACTCAGAGCCGCGCCAAGCAAGGGCCGCAGCGCCTCCGGGGCTGGGCGGGTCATGCAAAAAGGGCAACAAACCAAGCAGGCCATTGTCGATGCCGCACTTGGGCTGGCAGCTCAGATTGGGCTCGAAGGCTTGAGCATCGGTGCCTTGGCCGAAGTCACACAGATGAGCAAGTCAGGCGTCTTTGCCCATTTTGGATCGCGTGAGGAACTGCAAATATCTGTGATTCGGGAGTACTACGCACGTTTTTCCGATGAGGTCTTCTTCCCCGCCATGGACGAGGCACGCGGCTTGCCACGCGTGCGCGCGCTTTTTGCCAACTGGATGAAGCGCGTCACCATCGAACTCCAGTCCGGTTGCATCTTCATCAGTGGTGCGGTCGAATTTGATGATCGACCCGGGCCGGTTCGGGAAGCCCTCGCCAGTTCCGTCAAGACCTGGCTTGCTGCCATGTACCGCGCCGTGGTGCAGGCCAAGGAAGAGGGGCAACTCCATGCCGATGCGGACGAAGAGCAGATGGCCTTTGAAATTCACGGACTGATCCTGGCCTTGCACTATGAAGCGCGCTTTCTGAAGCATCCGCGCTCAATAAAGCATGCCAACCAGGGCTTTGAAAACATTCTGGCGCGCTATGGCAAAGCCAACGCTTGCGTGCCGGCCCTTTCCACCCAATCGAATTTCAGTTCAAAGGAGTAATCAGCATGCCTTCCTATACCCCGCCCCTGCGCGACATGCAATTTGTGATGCACGAAGTGCTCAACGTGATCGACGATTTCAAGCAGATCCCCAAACATGCTGACGTCGATGCCGACACCATCAATGCGGTGCTCGAAGAGGGCGGAAAGTTTGCCGCCGAGGTCGTCTTCCCGCTCAATGTCAGCGGTGATGCCGAGGGTTGTTCGATCGACCAGGCCACCCACACCGTGACGACGCCAAAGGGCTTCAAAGAGGCTTATGCTCAATACATTGAGGCCGGTTGGGCGGCATTGGCCTGCGAGCCCGAATTTGGTGGTCAGGGACTACCGCTGGTCGTCAACCAGTGCTTTTATGAGATGCTCAACAGCGCCAACCAGGCATGGACCATGTACCCGGGCTTGACCCACGGCGCTTACGCGTCGCTGCTCACCCACGGCACCGAAGAGCAAAA
>JBAXNI010000084.1:0-13016 GCA_037133835.1 Comamonadaceae bacterium
CCTTCCCAGCGCTTCAGATGGACAGCCTGCAGATTGGCAAGAGCCTGCGATCCGGCAAAAGCAGGGGTGAGACCCAGCGCGCGCACGCGTGCTTGAAACTCAGGATTGTTCGACGCCTGGGCGATGGCATCGCTGATTCTCTGTACTTTGTCTGCCGGCATATTGGGCGGGCCGTAAAGACCAAAGAACGCATCGGCCACAACGTTGTAGCCGAGTTCCTTGAGCGTGGGCACCTCCGGCAGGGCGGCGGAGCGGCTTTCGCCCGTCACGGCCAGGATGCGCAACTTGCCACTGCGGTGGTGTTCTATGGTCTCGGACGCCGTGTCAATCATCAGCGGAATCTGGCCACCCAACAGGTCCTGCGCCGCCGGAGCGCCACCTTTATAGGCTACGTGCGTCAGCGCCATGGACGTTTCCTGCGCCAGCAGCAGTCCGGTGAAATGGGGCACTGTGCCCGCCCCTGATGTGGCGTAGTTGGCCTTGGCGGGATTGGCCTTCAGCCAGGCAAAAAGTGCCTTGATGTCACCAGCGGGAGCGCCCGGACCGACGGTGAGTGCGAAATCAAAACTGGTTGTGCGCGCGATCGGTGTGAAATCACGCACCGGGTCGTAGCCCAGGTTCTTCAAGAGCCAGGGCAGGATAACGAGTGCCCCGCTGGCCGCCAGAACGAAGGTGTTGCCGTCCGCTGCCTCGCGCTTGACTTCGCCCAGAGCAACACGGCCAGCAGCGCCCGGCTTGTTGTCGACGATGACGTTTTGATCCAGTGCTGTTTTCATTCGATCAGCCAACAGGCGTGCCACCACATCCACCGAGCCTCCCGGAGGGAAGCCGACCAGGATCTTGATGATGGGTTTGTCCTGAGCGCGCAGCAATGCAGGAGAACCCAGCAAGCCGAGTGCGGCGGCACCGGCCAGGGTTTGAAATTGTCGTCTTTGCATCTTGGATCCTTGTGGAAAAGTGAATCGTGGAAAAACTGCTTGTCAGTTTGCTTGAACACCAAAAACATTCTATTGGAGTTTCCAGCGGCTATTATTCACGCCAACCTGGAGATAAAACATGCCTGTCATTGACGTCCATACCCATATGTTCACACCCAAGTGGCTTGACTTGCTCAAGAGCGAGGGCGGGATCTACAACATCAAGACCCGACCCGACGGGCAGCAGGAGGTCTTCAGGGGCAACACGCCGGTCGTCATTCCGCAGCGCGGCCATTTCGACTACGACTTGCGCATCAAGCACATGGACGCAGCAGGCATAGACATCTCGATCGTTTCGCTGACTTGCCCCAATGTGTACTGGGGCAATGAGGAGATCAGTTGTCGCGCAGCGGTGGAGTCCAACGACACCATGGCGCAGGCACAGACGACTTACCCTGATCGCATTCGCTGGTTCACTTCCCTACCCTGGGAATACCCGCAGCGCGCGCTGGAGGAATTGGCGCGCAGTTGCGACAACGGGGCGGTCGGCGTGATGGTTCTTGCCAATGTGTCGGGCCGCAGTCTGACCGACCCGCTTTTTGCGCCGATCTGGGCTGAGATCAACCGCCGTGCGCTGCCGGTGCTGGTGCATCCCACCGATCCGCCCGGCGTGGACATGATGGACATGACGAAGTTCGATCTGAGCTGGTCGGTTGGCTTCATGTTCGACACCACGCTGGCCATCACGCGCATGATCTTTGAAGGCTTTTTCGACCAGTATCCGAACCTGAAAATCATCGCATCGCACGGCGGCGGGACACTGCCTTATCTGGTGGGACGTTTTGAAAAGGGCGACGAGGTGGAAATTCCGCAGCGCCGCCAGATGAAAGGCAAACCGAGCGACTACTTGCGCCACATCTACTACGACAGCATCACCTACAACCTGGGCGCCTTGCAGTACCTCGTGTCGGTGGTGGGGGCCGAGCACGTGATGCTGGGCACCGACTGGCCGCATCAGGTGCACGATACCAAGGGCGCGTTCGCCAACACGGCTGCCCTGCCTCAGGCCCAGCGCGACGCGATTCGGGGCAGCAACGCGCTGCGCGTTTTCAATATCAACGCTTGAGTGCCTCGTAGAGTCAATCGATGACAGCTGCTGCCGCACGCCCCAACATCATCTTCATTGTTTGCGACGACATCGGCTTTGCCGATCTCGGCTGTTACGGTGGCCGCGACGCCAGATTTGGACCGGTCTCGCCGGTGCTGGACGAACTCGCCGCCAAGGGTCTGAAGTTCACGCAAGGCTACTCCAACTCGCCTGTTTGTTCCCCTACGCGGTTTGCCCTGATGACAGGGCGCTACCAGTACCGTCTGCGTGGCGCGGCAGAAGAGCCGATCAACAGCAAAAGCCGTCGCAGTGCGACGCTGGGCCTGCCGCCCGAGCACCCGACACTGCCCTCACTCTTGCGCGACAGCGGTTACCGCACCGCACTCATCGGCAAGTGGCACCTGGGTTATCCGCCGAGCTTTGGACCTTTGCAATCCGGCTATGAAGAGTTCTTCGGACCGATGGCGGGCGGGGTTGACTATTTCACTCACTGCAATTTCACCGGCGCACACGACCTGTGGCGCAGCCATGAAGGCGTCGAGGAAGAACATGCCGAAGAAGGCTATCTGACAGACCTGATTTCTGATCACGCAGTGGACTACGTGCAGCGTATGGCCACTGGCGCCAAGGCAGGACATCCCTTCTTTCTGAGCCTGCATTACACCGCGCCGCACTGGCCGTGGGAGACCCGCGATGACGTTGCCCTGGCGCAGGAGATCAAGAACAACATCATCCACTTGCAGGGCGGCAACATCCACACTTATCAGCGCATGATCCACCACATGGACGAGGGGATAGGCAAACTGATGACCACGTTGCAGGCACAGGGTTTGACAGAGAACACGCTGGTGGTCTTCACCAGCGACAACGGCGGCGAGCGCTTTTCAGACAATTGGCCTCTGGTCGGTGGCAAGATGGATTTGACCGAAGGCGGTATCAGGGTTCCCTGGATTGCGCACTGGCCCGCGGTGATTGCCGCTGGTGGCTGCAGCGAACAGCAGTGCATGACCATGGATTGGTCCGCCACGATGCTCGATATCGCAGGTGTAGCGGCGGACCCTGCCTATCCGCTGGACGGCATCTCTGTGCTGCCGGTGCTGCGCGACCCAAGCCAGAGCTTCGAGCGCCGCCTGCATTGGCGCATGAAGCACCGCAACCAACGTGCCCTGCGTGATGGCGACTGGAAGTATCTGCGGGTTGATGACAACGAGTACCTCTTCAAACTCCCATCCGATGAGCGCGAGCGCGCCAATCTCGGGCCTCACGAGCCAGAGCGACTGGCCGCCATGCGCCAGGCCTGGGAAGAATGGAACGCCACCATGCCACCGGTTCCACCAGATGCCACCGTGAGCCTGGGCTATTCGGAACGAGACATGCCACAGCGCTAGTAAGAGTTGTTACGGATTGTGATATCGCGACAAGAATTCGGATAGTGCGATTACATTGAGCTGACATCAGCTCTGGCGCTTTCGCAATGAAGAATTCAAGCACTTCCATCCATCGCTGGGCCGCGTTCGCCCTGGCTCTTGCTTGCGTTGGGTCGCACCACGCGATAGCAGCCAGCCTGGTCGAGCCCGACGCGCGCAGCTTCCTGGCGCAGGCGAGCTTTGGCCCGACCACGGAGTCGACGGCAGAAGTCATGGCCATGGGGAGGACGGCCTGGCTTCAAAAGCAGTTTGTACTTCCCGCTTCGGATTACAAAGGCTTCGCGTTTCAGGATCCCCATCCTTCGATCGGTTGCCCAGTCGGGTCTGTGGCAACCTGCTATCGCGATCACTACAGCCTGTTTCCGCTGCAAGTACAGTTTTTCCAAAACGCGCTGGTCGGCCAGGATCAATTGCGCCAGCGCGTGGCGCTGGCACTCAGTGAGATCCTGGTGACGTCAGGTCAGCAAATTCGACAACCGTATGCGATGGCGAATTACCAGCGGATCTTTTTGAATCATGCCTTTGGCAACTTCAGGGACGTACTTCACGCCGTGACCTTGAGCCCGGCGATGGGCAACTTCCTGAATATGGCGAACAACGACAAGCCCAATCCCGCTCGCGGAACGACGCCCAACGAGAACTACGCCCGCGAGGTTCTGCAATTGTTCAGTATCGGACTGTGGAAACTCCATGCCGACGGAACACACCAGCTTGACAAGGCAGGCTCGCCGATCCCGACTTATGATCAAAACACGATCGAAGGGTTTGCCCACGCCTTTACCGGATGGACCTATCCGCCGCGAACGGGAGTCACCAGCCGGTTTCCGAATCCTGTCAATTTTGATGGTGCCATGGTGGGATTTGAGGCACACCATGACAGCGGGCCGAAGCTTTTGCTCAATGGTGTCACCCAGCCGGCGGGAAAGAGTCAGCTTGCTGATCTTGAGGCCGCCATTGACAGCATCTTCAATCATCCCAACGTTGGCCCCTTCATCGGGCGCCAGTTGATCCAGCAACTTGTGACGAGCAATCCCAGTCCCGCCTACATTGCGCGCGTGACGGCGGTGTTCAATGGAACAAACGGTGCTGCGCGAGGCGATATGAAAGCTGTGATCACCGCTGTGCTGACGGACCCTGAAGCAATCAGTCCGGCGGCGCCGTCCCTGTTCGGCAAGCTCCGGGAACCCATTCTCCAGTTGACTCACCTGACTCGAATCCTGGGTGGACAAAGTGATGGCGTCTGGCTCAGAGCGCAGGCAGCAAACCTGGGTGAACCGGTCTTCAGCCCGGCGACTGTCTTTAATTTCTTTTCACCCGACTATCCCTTGCCCGACGATCCGGCCCTGGACGGACCGGCCTTTGGCGTGTACAACGCCACGACGGCCTTCGCTTATAGCGCTGTCGTGGCTGGCGTCCTGAGTGCCAATGGCATCGCACCGGACAGTTCGGTGCCAGGCAGCACTGGAACAAAAATCGATCTGACGCGCTGGCAACCATTTGCGGCCAATCCACAGAACCTGGTGAATGAGATCAATCGGGTGGTCCTGGGTGGACGCATGAGCGCCGGACTGGCTAACTATTTGCTGAGTGCCATCCAGACGCAACCAGCATCCAATCCCTTGGGGCGCGTCCGAGCGGCCTTGACCCTGGCCCTGAACTCTTCTGAATATCTGGTGGAGCATTGAAATGAATCAACTTTTGCGCCGCCAGTTTCTTTGTCGTGCAGCAGCGCTTGCCGCTTCCGGTCCGCTGGCCCTGCTTGAGAGCCACGCCGCCCCGCTTTCAAACAGCGGATACAAGGCATTGGTCTGCATCTTTCTCTACGGTGGAAATGATGGAAACAATGTGGTTCTGCCAACCGACAGTGCTGGCTACGCGGCCTATTCGCAGGCTCGCGGTGTCGCCGGTGCTGGCGGTTTGAGCCTGGATCGCTCTGTCATCGTTGATCTCGCCGGACCTCATGCCATTGGCTTGCACCCGGCTCTGTCACCCTTGGCCGACGTCTGGAACCAGCAGAATCTGGCGGTTCAGGCCAATGTCGGTACGCTGGTCAAGCCGCTGACCAAAGCGCTTTACAGTAGCGGAGCCGCCGCACTGCCGCCGAGTCTGTTCTCGCACGCTGATCAACAAAGCCAATGGCAGCAGGGTGTCTCCGGCGTCAGCGTTGCCAGCGGTTGGGCGGGACGCATTGCCGACCTTCAGGCCAAATCCACCGTTCCGACGGTGCTTTCCGTGGCCGGCAACAGTGCGTTCATTTCGGGAGTCAAGAGTGCAGGCCTGGCCGTGCCCACGACGGGCGCCTTCAAGATTCAGGGCTTTGGTGCCACGCCTTCATCCAATCCGCTGTACGGGCTGTTCAACAAGATTCTCGCGATGAGCAACCCGAACATGGAGGTCGCCGCAGCGTCGGACTTGATGCAGCAGGCCCTGCAAGCCAGTGATTTGTTGAACTCCGCGTTGACCGCAAGCTCCAGCACAGCCGGACTTTTCAATGGGCAAAACAACTCGCTGGCTCAACAACTGCAGGCCGTAGTCAAGATCATTGCAGCCCGGTCAAGCCTGGGTGTATCGCGACAAATCTTTTTCGTTTCACTTGGCGGCTTTGATACACATAACGACCAGTTGAACCGGCAAAAAGCACTGCTGGCCCAACTGGGCCCGGCGCTGAAATCGTTTTACGAGGCTACCCAGCAATTGGGTGTGGCGCAGCAGGTTACGAGCTTTACTGCCTCCGACTTTGCGCGAACCTTGAAGCCTGCCTCCGGCGGCGGTAGCGATCATGCCTGGGGAAATCACCATCTGGTGATGGGCGGTGCCGTCAGATCCGGTCTTTATGGCCAGATGCCAACGCTTCAACTCGGTGGCCCTGACGATGTGAGTGATGAAGGACGCTGGCTGCCGACGACCTCGGTTGAACAGATGGGCGCGACACTGGCAACCTGGTTTGGAGTTGCGGCGGCTGATCTGCCATCGGTGTTTCCGAACCTGAACAATTTCAAGACCACAAACATGGGCTACTTTGGATAGGAAGCAGCCACCACGATCAGTTTTCAAGACTCCTTGACGTAGGGCCTACCCAAGGCCTTCGGAGCGACAGCCTTGCCGATAAAGCCGGCCAGCAACACCACTGTCAGGATGTAGGGCAGGGCCTGGATCGCCTGCACCGGAACCTCACCGATGGCGGCAAACTTCACGCCCTGCAGGCGTATTGCGGCGGCGTCCAGAAAACCAAACAGCAAGCAGGCCCACAAAGCGCCCAGCGGATGCCATCGGCCAAAGATGAGCGCGGCCAGCGCCATGAAGCCACGACCGGCCGTCATGTTCTGCGAAAAACTGGCGTTCTGCGCGAGAACCAGATAGCTGCCGGCCAGGCCACAGAGAATACCGTTGAGCGTCAGGGCGGTATAGCGCAGGCGCTGCACCGAGACCCCGGCCGCGTCCACCATTTGCGGGTTCTCGCCCACGGCGCGCAGGCGCAAACCGAAGCGGGTTCTGAAGAGCAGCCACCAAATTGCTGGCACCAGCAGCAGAGCCATATAGACCATGGCGTTGTGACCGAGCAGTCCATGCGCCACGATGGCACCGAGCAAGGGCAGGTCTTGCAGCGCACCCACTGCGGCCGGGAACAAGGGCGTGATGCGCACGGCGGCCGACACCGGCGGTGTCTGCCCGCCTTGGGCGAACCAGGCCACGCCGAGCACCACCGTCATGCCGGCTGCGACGATGTTGATGGCAACACCCGAGACGACCTGGTCACCGCGGTGACTCACGCAAGCCAGCCCATGCAGCCACGACAGGGCGGTGGCTACCAGCATCGCAGCCAGCAGGGCCAGCAGGGTGGAGCCATAGACGGCGCCGGTCGCGCCAGCGGCAAAGGCGGCAAACAGCATCTTGCCTTCCAGACCAATGTCGACGACGCCGGAGCGCTCTGACAGCAAGCCGGCCAGCGCACAGAAAATCAGCGGCGTGGACAGACGCAGCGTTGAGGCAAGCATCTCGCCGACAAACACTTCATCCATTGGACGCCCCCGAAGGCGCAGACGCCACAGCACGGGGTCGGAGCATGGCCAGGCACCAGGCAAGGGCCGGTGCAAAGACATAGGCCATGGCGCCGGAAAACAGCACGATAAAGCCCTGCAGCATGACCACCATGTCACGGCTGAAGCCGGGTACTTCAAAAGCGACTTCGGCGCCGCCCTGAAACAGCGCGCCAAACAGCAGGCTGGCCAGGATGATGCCCAAGGGATGATTGCGCCCCATCAGCGAGACGGCGATGCCCGTGAAACCGGCACCGCTGACAAATTCGAGCAGTAGTTTGCCGTTGACACCGGCGATTTCGTTCATGCCAACCATGCCCGCCAGGGCGCCCGAAATGGACATGGCAATCATGACCTGATGCCGCGACTTGATGCCGGCATACTCCGCGGCCCCGGGGCTGGAGCCGACGGCGCGCAGGTGGTAGCCGCCGCGGGTGCGCCACAGGAACAGGTAAACGCCCAGACAGGCCAGCAGGGCCAGAAACAGGCTGAGGTTCAGTGGTGAGCTGGGCCACGCGATACCTACCGCAGACAGCGCTTCGTGCACGGCAGGCAGCTTGGCAGACGCTGCAAACGGGACGCTTTCCACCGACATGGTTCCGGCTGGACGCAGATGATTGACCAGCAGGTACACCAGTGCGCTGCTGGCAATGAAGTTGAACATGATGGTGGTGATGACCACATGACTGCCGCGGTAGGCCTGCAGGTAAGCGGGCACGATGGCCCAGACCATGCCAAAGAAGGCGCCTGAAACCAGCATCAGGGGCAGCATCAGCCAGGCCGGCAGAACGGCAGACAGGTAGAGGGCGGCGAGGCCGGTGCCGAGGCCGCCCATGATGGCCTGCCCCTCGCCGCCGATATTGAACAAGCCGGCGTGGAACGCAACCGCAACCGCGAGTCCGGTAAAAATGAAGGTCGTTGCGTAGTACAGCGTGTAGCTCAAACCACGCTGACTCCCGAGTGAGCCCTGGATCAGCACGGCGATGACGCGCAGCGGGTCCTGCCCCACCAGCAGCACGACCACAGCAGCTGCCAGCAAAGCCAGACCCAGGCAGACCAGTGGCAGCAAAACCAGGTCGGCCCAGCGCGGCAGGCTGTAGCTGCTCTTCATGGCGCAGCACCACCGAGCATCAACATGCCCAAGCGGGATTCGTTGCAATCGGCAATCGGCAGCTCGCCGGTTACCGCTCCCTGGTACATCACGATCACACGGTCTGACAAGGCCAGAATTTCGTCCAGTTCGCTCGATACCAGCAGAACGGCGCAGCCAGCTTGCCGCAGCGCGCGCAGTTGTGAGTAGATGAACTCGATGGCGCCAATATCGACGCCGCGCGTCGGTTGACCAACCAACAGCACTTGGGGTGCCTGGCCGAGTTCGCGCGCCAGCACCAGCTTTTGCTGGTTGCCGCCGGAGAATTTGCTGCTTTGCAGCTCCGGGTCTCTGGGGCGCACATCAAAACGCTCCATGTAGTCGCCGGTTGCACGGCGCATATGCGGGTGGTTCAACCAGCCGGCATGACCGTACTGTGGCAGATTGTCGTAGCCCAGGATGGCGGACTCCCAGGCCGGAAAATTCATCACCAGAGCGCGAGCATGCCGGTCTTCAGGCACATGAGCCAGACCAAGTTTGCGCGCAGTCCCGGGATCAAGCCAGGCATTGGCCTCGAAAGTTCTTCCGCCTAATTCAAGTTGCCCGCTGGTGGGTTGCAGCAGGCCCGAAAGAACGTCCAGCAATTCGCTCTGTCCATTGCCAGAGACGCCCGCAACGCCGACAATTTCACCAGCGTGCAAGCTCAGGTTCAAGCTCTTCAGGCGCGTCACCTGCAGTGCGTCGCGCAGCAGCAGATTGCGCCCCTGCAGCAGCATGGCTCCGACCGGTGATGGTGTGTCGTGACTTCGCCCGATATGGACTTTGCGACCGACCATGGCTTCGGCCAGGCCCTCGATCGAAGCCGCGGCCACCGGCAGGTCCTGCACGACACGACCAGCCCGCATGACGGTGACACGATCGCACAAACGCATCACTTCCTTCAACTTGTGCGTGATCAGCACGACCGTCGTACCCTGCTTGCGCAGCACATCGAGAACCTGGAACAGATGCCCGGTCTCCTGCGGCGTCAGTACCGCGGTCGGCTCATCGAGGATCAGGATTTTTGCGCCCCGGTACAGGGCTTTGAGGATTTCAAGGCGCTGCCGGTCACCCACCGCCAGATCAGCCACCAGGCTGTCCAGATCAAGCTGCAGCCCCGTTGCCTTCATCAATGCGTCAAGCCTGTCACGAACTGTCGCTTGCGCGCGTGCCAACAGCCAGTGCGGCTCCGCGCCCAGCATCACGTTTTCCAGAGCGGTGAGGGTATCGACCAGCATGAAGTGCTGGTGCACCATGCCAATACCCAGGGCGATGGCGTCATCGGCATTGCGAATGTTGGCGGTCCGGCCAAAAATCTCAATCTGGCCGCTGTCGGCCCGGTAAAACCCATAAAGCACCGACATCAGCGTACTCTTGCCGGCACCGTTTTCGCCTACGATGCCGTGTACCGTCCCGGGCGCCACCTCCAGGGCGACATCGATATTGGCTTGAACCGCTCCAAACCGTTTGTGGATGCCGCGCATCCGCACCGCTGGAGCGGCACTGTCCATCAGTACTTGCAGGCGTTGTCTGCCATGTAGTCGGCGACCTTGATCTTGCCGCTGATGATGTCGGCCTTCAGTGCGTCAACCTTTTTCTTCATGTCGGCGCTCACCAGCTTGGCATTGTTGGCGTCCAGCGCATAGTCAACACCACCTTCCTTCAGGCCCAGCACGGACAGGCCCGGCTTGTGGCCCTTGATGACGTTGTACACGGCCACGTCAACGCGCTTGATCATGGAGGTCAGCATGGTGCCGGGCTGCAAGTGGTTCTGGTTGCTGTCGACTCCGATGGCGAGTTTTCCGCTGTCCTTGGCGGCCTGATAGACACCGGTGCCGGTGCCCCCGGCGGCGGCAAACACCACGTCGGAGCCTTTGGCAAACTGTGCTTTGGCAAGTTCACCGCCGCGCGCCGGGTCGTTCCAGGCGGCGCCAGTCGTGCCGGTCATATTGCTGAAGACCTCGGCTTTCGGATTGACAAATTTGGCGCCCTGTTCATAACCGCACTGGAACTTGCGGATCAGCGGAATATCCATACCGCCGACAAAGCTCACCTTGCCGGTCTTGCTGGCCATGGCTGCCATGGCGCCGACCAGAAAGCTGCCTTCGTGCTCTTTGAACACCACCGACTGGACGTTCGGTTGCTCGACCACCATATCGACGATGGCGAACTTGAGTTTGGGGAACTCCTTGGCGATCTTCTCGATGCTCGATGCCTGACCGAAGCCGATGCCGATGATGGGGCTGGCGCCGCGCTCTGCCATGCGCCTGGCTGCCTGTTCACGCTGGGATTCGTTGGCTATTTCAAATTCAAGATAGGGCTTGCCGGACTCCTTCTTCCAGCGCTCCATGCCGTTGTAGGCGGCTTCGTTGAAGGACTTGTCGAACTTGCCGCCCATATCGAAGATGACCGCCGGTTGAGCCGCCGCCTGAAAACTGTCAAGCAAACCGATCACCAGAAGCCCCAGGCAGGCAGTGAACTTAAACTTCATATGCACTCTCTCATTTGATAAGGTTGAAATGGTCAGGCTCAGCGAAATCAACAGCGTACAAGCATAGCAAACATTTGGCGCATGAACCCAATTTCTGAAGCTGGCGCGGCTGGCCCGACCATGAAACAATGAGGCCATGCCTTACCTACCGACCTACTATGCTCCCGCCCGTTTCACCGACCCGGCCAGTGCGCTGGCGCGTGCGCGGGAAATTTACGACAGCAGCATTGCCCACCTGCGCTCTGCCATGCAGCGCTTTGTGGCCGGTGAGAGTCTGCCTGGTCATGTGCGGGCCTGCTATCCTTTTGTGCGGGTCCAAACAGATACTGTGGCGCGTCTGAACTCGGGCGACAGTGCACGTCTGAGCTACGGATTTGTCGCCGGGCCGGGTCGCTTCGAGACCACCTTGAGTCGCCCCGACCTGTACGCAGACTATTACCTGGAACAGTTCACGCTGCTGCTGGAAAACCACGGTGTCGAGCTGGAAGTGGGAACCAGTTCGCAGCCCATTCCCGTGCACTTTTCGTTTGCCGAGAACGACCACATCGAGGGTAATCTGAGCGCCGAACGGCGCCAGCTCATGCGAGACGTGTTTGATCTGCCGGATCTGACCGCCATGGATGACGGCATAGCGAACGGGACCTATATGCCACGGCCGGGCGAAGCGCAGCCGCTTTCTCTCTTCACCGCCCCGCGTGTCGATTACTCACTGCATCGCCTGCGTCACTACACCGGGACCGCACCCGAGCACTTTCAGAACTTTGTGCTGTTCACCAACTACCAGTTCTACATAGATGAGTTCGTCCGCCTGGGACACGAAGCCATGGCCGATCCGGCAAGCGAGTACATCGCCTTCATCGAACCTGGCAATGTCGTGACGCGCCACGTTGGCAGTACGGAGTTGCCGGGCGACGATCTTGGTAAAGTGCCGCCGCGCTTGCCACAAATGCCGGCCTACCATCTGGTACGTGCTGACCGCAGCGGCATCAGCATGGTCAACATCGGCGTTGGCCCTGCCAATGCCAAGACCATCACCGACCATATTGCGGTCCTGCGGCCGCACGCATGGATCATGCTCGGCCACTGCGCCGGCCTGCGCAATTCGCAGCAGTTGGGTGACTATGTGCTGGCGCACGGCTATGTGCGCGAAGACCATGTGCTGGACGAAGAACTGCCGCTGTGGGTGCCGGTTCCAGCGTTGGCGGAGATTCAGCTGGCGCTCGAACAGGCAGTGTCGGATGTGACCGAACTCAGGGGCTCCGAGCTCAAGCGAATCATGCGCACGGGCACCGTCGCCTCCACCGACAACCGCAACTGGGAACTGCTGCCCGACAACGGCCCGCAGCAGCGCTTCAGCCAGAGCCGCGCTGTGGCACTGGACATGGAAAGCGCCACCATCGCTGCCAACGGCTTTCGCTTTCGCGTTCCCTATGGCACCTTGCTGTGCGTGAGCGACAAGCCGCTGCACGGCGAGATCAAGCTGCCGGGTATGGCCAACCACTTCTACCGTGAACGTGTCGACCAGCATCTGCGCATTGGCATGCGTGCCATTGAATTGCTGCGGGCGGAGGGCATTGATCAATTGCACAGTCGCAAGCTGCGCAGTTTCGCCGAGGTGGCGTTTCAGTAGCGTAAACGGGAGCAAACTGCCGTCGACCGAACTTCCCTCACTGCGGGGGCGCCGACAATGCGAGGCACCGGTAAGCGATGCAGGCCAGGCCTGGCGGCAGACCGAAATAGGCTGGACAGGCAACCGGGGGTTGCGGCGAAAGCTCCCGTGCACGAGCGGCCATTGCCAACTGCTGATCCGAGGCGGTCTTTGCCGCCGCCGCTGTCGTTGATACGAGGGAGTAGGGTTGATAGACCCGCATCGCGCACGGATTCTTCGGGTCGGTGAACACGACGAC
>JBAXNI010000085.1:0-12776 GCA_037133835.1 Comamonadaceae bacterium
ACTGCTGCGACATCAGATAATTCTGAACCTGGGCCATGAAGTCCATGGTCACCACGACAATAATCAGGAGCGAAGTGCCGCCAAAGTAAAACGGCACGTTGTATTTCAGGATCAGGAATTCGGGCAGCAGGCAGACCAGTGTGATGTAGATGGCGCCGGCGAAAGTCAAACGCAGCAAAATCTTGTCGATGTAACGAGCGGTCTGGTCACCCGGGCGGATGCCGGGGATGAAGGCGCCGCTCTTTTTCAGGTTGTCCGCCGTCTCGCGGCTGTTAAAGACCAGTGCCGTGTAGAAAAAACAGAAGAACACGATGGCAGCAGCGTACAGCATGACATAAATGGGCTGCCCCGGTGTCAGGGAGCCGGCAATGTCCTTGAGCCAGCGCATCGAGTTGCCGGTGCTGAACCAGCCAACCACTGTTGCTGGCAACAAAATGATACTGGAGGCAAAAATGGGTGGGATCACACCCGCCATATTGAGTTTCAGAGGCAGGTGCGAGGACTGTCCACCGTAAACCTTGTTGCCAACCTGGCGTCGTGCGTAATTGACCAGAATCTTTCGCTGGCCGCGCTCAACAAACACCACAAAGTAGGTAACCAGCGCCACCAGAACGACAATGAAGAGAGCCACAATAATACTCATGGCGCCAGTGCGCACCAGCTCGAGCAATCCGCCAATGGCGTTGGGCAGACCGGCGGCAATACCGCCAAAAATCAGGATCGAAATGCCGTTGCCCAGACCGCGCTCGGTAATCTGCTCACCCAGCCACATCAGGAACAGTGTGCCCGATGTCAGGGTAACGATGGCGGTCATGCGAAAACCGAAACCGGGCACCATCACCAGACCAGGAGAGCTTTCCAGCGCCAGAGCGATACCCATGGACTGGAACAAGGCCAATCCGAGCGTGCCGTAGCGTGTGTACTGGGTGATCTTGCGCCGACCGGCTTCGCCTTCCTTCTTCAATTGCTCGAAGGTAGGCAGTACATAGGTCAGCAGCTGCATGATGATCGATGCCGAGATGTACGGCATGATTCCCAGCGCAAAAACAGTGAAGCGCGACAGCGCGCCACCCGAGAACATGTTGAACATGCCCAGGATACCGCCCTGCTGGCCCTTGAAAAACTGTGCGAGCTGCGCCGGATCGATGCCTGGTACAGGAATGTGCGCGCCAACGCGGTACACCACCAGCGCAAGCAGCAAAAAGACGAGGCGACGACGCAGGTCGCCGTACTTGCCGGTCTTTGCCAATTGTGCTGCGTTGGTTACCACGGTTGGTGTCTTTCAGTTAACGACTTAGGCGACGCTGCCACCAGCAGCTTCAATCGCAGCCTTTGCCGCAGCCGTTGCACCGATGCCGGTGAGCTTGACGGGCTTGCTGATGGTGCCGGTCTTGATGACCTTGACCACCTTGGCCAGTTCGCCGACCAGACCGGCTTGCTTGAGGGTTACCAGATCAATCTCGGCGGCGCCGAGCAACTCGAGCGATGCAAGAGTAACTTCCGCATTGAACTTGAGCAGATGGGATTTGAAACCGCGCTTTGGCAAACGCCGTTGCATAGGCATTTGACCGCCTTCAAAACCGACCTTATGGTAGCCGCCAGCACGCGACTTCTGGCCTTTGTGACCACGACCTGCCGTCTTGCCAATGCCGGAGCCGATACCACGACCGACGCGGCGCTTGTAGTGCTTTGCACCTTCAGCGTGCTTGATGCCATTGAGTTCCATCATCAACCTCTTAGAGCACTTTGACCAGGTAACTGATCTTGTTAATCATGCCGCGGACCTCGGGCGTATCTGCCAACTCGCGCACGCTGCGAATTTTGCGAAGGCCAAGACCACGAACGGTGGCACGGTGCGACTCCTGGCAACCGATAGGGCTGCGAATCAGTTGCACTTTGACTGTTTGTTGTGTTGTCATTTGGGGACTCCCGGTCAGACGAAGAGTTCTTCAACCGTCTTGCCGCGCTTGGCAGCAACATGCGACGGCGTCGTGGCATGCGACAAGGCATCGAGCGTAGCGCGAACCATGTTGTACGGATTGGTCGAGCCATGGCTCTTGGCCACGATATCGGTGATGCCAACAACTTCAAAGACGGCGCGCATCGGGCCGCCAGCGATGATGCCGGTACCCTTGGGTGCGGGCGCCATCATGACGGCTGCCGCACCATGCTGACCCATCACCTTGTGATGAATCGAGCCGTTCTTGAGGGAAACCTTGGTCAGGTTGCGGCGCGCTTCTTCCATCGCCTTTTGCACAGCTGCGGGCACTTCTTTCGACTTGCCCTTGCCCATGCCAACCCGGCCGTCGCCGTCACCGACCACGGTCAGCGCCGCGAAACCAAGAATGCGGCCACCTTTGACCACTTTGGTTACGCGATTGATCGCGATCATCTTCTCACGCAGACCGTCTTCAGGCCCTTCAGCCTTGCCCTGCATTTTCGCTTGAACTTTAGCCATTCTTTTTTCCGATCTGCTTAGAACTGCAAGCCTGCTTCGCGTGCCGCATCTGCCAACGCCTTGACACGGCCGTGGTATGCAAACCCGGCACGATCAAAGGCAACTTTTTCAATACCGGCAGCCTTGGCTTTTTCAGCCACGCGCTTGCCGACTACCTGCGCGGCAGCAACATTGCCACCCTTGCCAGAAGCACCCAGGGCGGTACGAACCTCGGCTTCTGCGGTGGACGCACTTGCCAGAATCTTGTCGCCATCGCCAGAAATAACGCTGGCATAAATGTGCAGATTGGTACGCGTCACCGTCAAACGGGCGACACGCTGGGTGGCGATCCGGATACGGGTTTGACGAGCTCTGCGCAGACGCTGTTCTTTTTTGCTCAACATGGTGCTGCCCCTTACTTCTTCTTGGTTTCTTTGATCGTGATCTTCTCATCCGAATAGCGGATGCCCTTGCCCTTGTAGGGCTCGGGAGGACGGATGGCACGAATCTCTGCAGCCACCTGACCAACACGCTGACGGTCAGCGCCCTTGATCACGATTTCAGTCGGCGTCGGCGTCGCAACGCTGATACCGCTTGGCATCTCCTTGTTGACGGGGTGCGAATAGCCAACCGTCAGATTGAGCTTGGCGCCTTGCGCCTGAGCCTTGTAGCCCACGCCTACCAGGCTGAGCTTCTTCTCGAAACCCTTGGTCACACCCTGCACCATGTTGTTGACCAGCTGACGCATGGTGCCACTCATGGCATCAGCTTCACGGGAATCATTGGCAGGGGAAAAGCTCAGCTTGCCTGCATCAAGCGTGACCTTGACCAGTGCGTTCTGTGCGAAAGACAAGGCACCACCAGCGCCCTTGACGCTGATCTGGTCTTCCTTGAGTGATACATCCACGCCAGCCGGAACGGCGACGGGCATTTTTCCTATACGGGACATTTTCTGGTACTCCTGAATGTCACGCTTTAAGCGACGTAACAGAGCACTTCGCCACCGACACCGGTAGCGCGTGCTTTGCGATCAGTCATGACACCCTTGGGTGTCGTGACTATCGCCACACCCAGGCCATTCTGAACTTGAGGAATGGCATCACTGCCACGGTAAACACGCAAGCCAGGGCGGCTGACGCGCTCAATGCGCTCAATCACTGGCCGGCCAGCGTAGTATTTCAGGGCGATTTCAAGCTCGGGCTTGCCGTCAGCGCTATTGATTTTGAAGCCGTCAATGTAGCCTTCGTCTTTCAGCACCTGGGCAATGGCCACCTTCACTTTGGAGGAAGGTACGCTGACCGTTGTTCTTGCCACCATCTGCGCATTGCGAATGCGTGTCAACAGGTCGGCGATGGGATCACTCATGCTCATGTCTATGTCTCCTACCGCTTACCAGCTGGCCTTGACTATGCCGGGGATTTCTCCGGCAAAAGCCATTTCACGAATCTTTGCACGCGCCAGACCGAAATACTGGAAGGTGCCGCGAGGACGACCCGTGATCGCGCAGCGGTTGCGCTGGCGTGTCGGGTTGGCATTGCGCGGAAGTTTTTGCAAGCCCAGACGGGCTGCTGCGCGCTCTTCGTCGCTGCGCTTGAGGTCAGCAGAAATTGCCTTGAGTTCCGCGTGTTTTTTCGCGTACTTGGCAACCAGTTTGTCGCGCTTGAGTTCGCGCTCGATTAAAGCCATTTTAGCCACAGGTCACCTCAGTTCTTGAAGGGGAAACGGAAACCTGCGAGCAGTGCTTTGCACTCTTCATCGGTCTTGGCCGTTGTGGTGATGCTGATATTGAGGCCGCGCAAGGCGTCAACCTTGTCGTATTCAATTTCAGGGAAAATGATCTGTTCCTTGACGCCGATGTTGTAGTTGCCGCGGCCGTCAAAGGCCCGACCGGAAATACCACGGAAATCGCGAACACGCGGCAAAGCCACGGTGACGAAACGGTCGAGAAATTCAAACATCTGAACGCCGCGCAAGGTGACCATGCAGCCGATGGCCTGGTTTTCACGGATCTTGAAACCCGCAATTGCCTTCTTCGACATGGTGACCACCGGCTTCTGACCGGCAATCTTGCTCAGATCAGCGACAGCGTGATCCATGACCTTTTTGTCGGCCACAGCCTCACTGACACCCATGTTCAGGGTGATCTTGGTCAGACGCGGAACCTGCATGGCAGAGGTATAGCCAAACTTGGCCATCAGCTCTGGCGCGACTTTTTCGCGATAGTGTTGTTGCAAACGAGCCATGTTTATGCCACCTTGATTTCTTCACCGCTGGACTTGTAGACGCGAACGCGTTTACCGTCAGCCAGCTGTTTGATGCCAACACGATCAGCCTTGCCGGTGGCGGCGTTGAATATCGCCACGTTGGACTGGTGAATGGGCATCGCCTTTTCAACAATGCCGCCAACCGTCCCCTTCATGGGATTGGGTTTGGTATGTTTCTTCACGATATTGACGCCCTCCACGATCACGTGTGAGTCGTCCTTGCGCGAAGCAATGGTGCCGCGCTTGCCCTTATCGCGCCCTGCGAGCACGATGATTTGGTCGCCCTTGCGAATCTTGTTCATGGCGTGTCCTTACAAAACTTCAGGAGCCAGCGACACGATCTTCATGAACTTCTCGGTGCGCAGTTCGCGCGTCACCGGGCCGAAGATACGGGTGCCGATTGGCTCCAATTTGGCGTTCAGCAACACTGCCGCATTGCCATCGAATTTGACCAGCGAACCGTCACTGCGACGGATGCCCTTGGCCGTGCGTACCACCACTGCACTGTAAATCTCGCCTTTCTTGACGCGACCGCGCGGCGCAGCTTCCTTGATACTCACTTTGATAACGTCACCGACGCTGGCATAGCGGCGCTTGGACCCACCCAGCACCTTGATGCACAGGACGGATTTGGCGCCGGTATTGTCGGCAACTTCTAATCTGGATTCAGCTTGGATCATTTCAATTCTTCCCAACTTGCACCGGATAAATCCGGTCAGTCTTGGGCCCGTCGTTTGCGATGTAAACCACTCACATCACGCTCGCTGGGCAGACACTTCGTACTTTTTCAAGCGAAGCCGGCTATTGTGCACGACTTCCGCCAGATCGTCAAGCCTTTTGTCAGGGCAAGTTCGAATATTGCTGCGCCAAGGCGGAAAAAGCGGTGACTTCGGGGTCCAGGCCGGTTTCCTGTCGCAGTATTTTGCCCACCAGTGGCGCCAGCGAGCTGGCCAGCCTGGCGTCCAGAAACAACAGCCGGGAGCGCCTGGCAAGCACATCTTCAACCTTGATGGCATATTCATAACGTGCAGCAAAGCGAACCATGGCTTCGGTCAAACCGGGACAAAGCACAAGATCCGCACCCGGCAGACTCGCCAGCAGGGATTGCTCGTCGCCATAGGAATGCGCGCCAGGCGGCTCGCAAATCGAAATCGAGTGTGTCTCAGCGACGCCGGCGCCAACCAGCTTCAGATGCGCGGTCACGCCACCGGGCTTCCTTGCAAGCAGGGACTTTTGCATGCAGGTGTCCAGAACATCTTCGGCCATGGCGCGGTAAGTGGTCCACTTGCCGCCGGTGACGGTCACCATGCCGCTGCGGCTCACCAGCACGGTGTGCTCGCGACTCAGGCCTTTGGTGCTGTCGCCCTCGTCATCCTGTGGCTTGACCAGCGGGCGCAAACCGACCCAGATACTCCTGACATCGCTGCGCTGCGGTGGACGCCTCAGGTAGCGCGCCGACTCGTTCAAAATAAAATCAACCTCTTCCTTGAAGGCCAGCGGTTCGCGTGCCAGGTCATGGCGCGGCGTGTCCGTGGTGCCCAAAATCACTTTGCCCAGCCATGGCACAGCAAACAAGACGCGCCCGTCGCTCGTCTTGGGCACCATCAGGGCGCTCTCGCCGCCAAGAAACTCACGATCCACCACGATGTGAACGCCCTGGCTGGGCGCCACCATGGGTTTGACCGGGCGCCTGCCGTCGCTCTTGTTGGCGGCTCCATCTTTTTGCCTGAGTTCATCGACCCAGACGCCTGTGGCATTCACCACACAACGAGATCTGATACGGTGCTGTTGCCCGGTTAGCGCGTCGTGGCAGACCAGCCCGGCCACCCGGCCGCCGTCATAGAACAGATCCGAGGCGCACATATAGTTGACCAGCAAGGCCCCGCGCGCCGCGGCAGTGCGGGCCAGCGCCAGTGCCAGCCGGGCGTCGTTGAACTGGCCATCCCAATACTTGATGCCACCGATCAAGTGCTGCGACCTCGACGCTGGCAGCAAGGCCAGCGTTTGGGCCGGACTCAGTATTTCGGTACGCCCCAGGCCGGCCTTGCCGGCCAATACGTCGTACAACTTCAGGCCACTGGCGTAAAACGGAAGCTCCCACCATCGGTAGGCTGGCACAACAAACGCCAGCGGCTGCGCCAGATGCGGTGCGTTCTCCAGTAAGGTACTGCGCTCATGAAGTGCTTCTCGAACCAGGCCAATATTGCCCTGCGCGAGATAACGCACGCCGCCGTGTACCAGTTTGGTTGCGCGCGACGATGTGCCTTTTGCAAAATCGTGCGACTCGACCAGCACGACTTTGAAGCCGCGCGCCGCCGCGTCCAGCGCGACGCCCATTCCGGTGGCGCCACCGCCAACGATGGCGATGTCATATTGGCAGTCCACAGCCAGCCGGGTGGTCAATTCATCGCGCCGGGTCGGAAGGGCTTGCGGGTAGCTACGCATGGCTGGATTTTCTCGAATCGGTGTCTGGCTTGCGTTGCCTTCGGTCAGATTTCATCTCGATCAATAATGCTTGTCTGTTCCCATTCCAGCAGTATCCCATGACCTACCTGCTCGCCCTGGACCAGGGTACCTCGAGTTCCCGCAGCATCATTTTTGACGCCGCCGGCCACATCAAAGCTCTGGCCCAGCAGGAGCTGACGCAAATCTTCCCGCAACCTGGCTGGGTCGAACATGACCCACTGGAAATCTGGCGCACGCAGTTGGCCACGGCGCGTGAAGCGTTGCTCAAAGCGGGCATTTCTGCGCGCCAGGTGCGTGCCGTTGGCATCACCAACCAGCGCGAAACAACGGTGCTCTGGAACCGGCGCACCGGATTGCCGATTCACCATGCGATCGTCTGGCAGGACCGCCGGGCCGAGCCGGCCTGCCTTGAGCTGCGAGAGCGCGGGCTGGCCGCGACGATTCAGGCCAAGACCGGCTTGCTGGTCGATGCCTATTTTTCAGGCACCAAGCTCCAATGGCTGCTCGATCACGTGCCGGGAGCTCGCCAGCAGGCTGAAAACGGGGGATTGGCCTTTGGGACCGTCGATAGCTGGCTGATCTGGTGTCTGACCGGCGGCGCCGTTCACGCCACCGATGTCAGCAATGCTTCGCGCACCATGCTATTCAATGTTCACAGCAACCAATGGGACACGGAATTGCTCCAGGCGCTGGACATCCCGGCCAATTTGATGCCCCATGTCAAGCCGTCGAGTGCGTTGTATGGCGAGGTCAGAGCTGATTTGCTGGGGCACAGCATCCCCATCGGCGGCGTCGCCGGTGACCAGCAAAGCGCCCTTTTCGGCCAAGCCTGCTTCAAGGCCGGCATGGTGAAGAACACTTACGGAACCGGCTGCTTTATGTTGATGCACACCGGAAGTGAGTTCCAGACTTCCAACAATGGCCTGATCAGCACCAGCGCGGCACAAACCACGCAGCGCAGGGAGTTTGCGCTTGAAGGCAGTGTTTTTATTGGCGGCGCCGTGGTGCAATGGCTGCGCGACGGCCTGCGCGCCATTTCAAGCAGCGCCGAAGTGCAACAACTGGCGCAAAGTGTGCCCGATTCGGGCGGCGTGATGGTGGTACCCGCCTTTACCGGACTCGGCGCCCCCTACTGGAAGCCCGATGCCCGCGGCACCATCACCGGTCTGACACGCGGCAGCAGCGTTGCACATATCGCCCGCGCCGCATTGGAGAGCATTGCCTTTCAGAGCGCCGCCTTGTTGCGTGCCATGAGTCTTGATGCAGTCGAGGCCGGCGGCTCCCGGGTAAGCGAACTCCGGGTGGACGGTGGCGCCTGCGTGAACGACCTATTGATGCAGTTCCAGGCCGACTTGCTCGGTATTGCTGTTGTCCGACCGGCCGTCACTGAAACCACGGCACTCGGCGCGGCCTATCTGGCGGGTTTGTCCACCGGTGTTTATCGGAGCACCGACGAACTGGCCGATCTGTGGCAGGTCGAGCGGCGCTTCCTGCCAACACTCGCTACTAGTCGGGCCACGGAGTTGATGGAGCAATGGGAGCACGCCGTCCGGCAGGCTGTCCTTTAGACTCGGGCCTTCAAACGGCGCAGTGTCGCAATCCATTTTCAGAAGACAAATTATGAGCAAACGCGTTGCATTCATTGGCGGCGGCAACATGGCCAGCGCCATCATCGGCGGCCTGCTGGGTCAGCGGTTTCCCCTGAGTCAAATTGACGTCGTGGAACCCTTTGCCCCGGCCCGGGAAAAGCTTCACGACAGCTACGGCCTGACGGCGCAGGTGCAGGCAGGCTCGTTCCTGAACACGGCCGATCTGGTGGTCTGGGCAGTCAAACCCCAGACTTTCAGGCAAGCCGCCGAGCAAGTTCTGTCGTACACCCAAAACGCCCTTCATCTCAGTGTGGCAGCGGGCATTCGAAGCGGCAGCATCGCACGCTGGCTGGGAACTGAGCGCATCGTGCGTGCCATGCCGAACACGCCAGCCCTTATTGGCAAAGGCATCAGTGCCCTGTTCGCACGCGAGTCGGTGAGCCCTTCTGACAGAGCCTGGATTAACGAAGTCATTGCCGGCACCGGTGAATTTGTGTGGGTGGACAACGAAGAAAAACTCGATGCCGTGACGGCACTCTCGGGATCCGGACCCGCCTACCTTTTCTACGTTATGGAGGCCATGACCACTGCCGGGATCGAGATGGGTCTGACGCGAGAGCAGGCGCATCAGCTAACCGTCGCCACCTTTGTCGGTGCCGGCGCGCTGGCGCAGGCAAGCAGCGAGTCGCCCAAGGTGCTGCGCCAGCGTGTCACTTCCAAAGGCGGCACCACAGAAGCGGCCATTGCCTCGATGGAAGATGACGACTTGCAGGCTCAATTGATCAACGCCATCTATGCTGCAAGGCTGCGGGCCAAAGAACTGGGTGACGAATTTGGCGCTGCTTGAGCGTCAACCACCACCGCAAAGCAAACGTTAGACTACCGTGATCCAAATTTCGCTTTATCCACAGGACCTCCAATGAAAAAACTCCTTACCGCACTCATCAGCGCCGCCGTCATCGCCATGCCCTTGGCCGTGATTTCCAACCCCGCAGCAGCCCAGGGCACAAGCCAAGGCGCGAGTCAAGGCACCAGTCAGGCCGAACCCGCCAAGGCCAAGAAGGCCAGCAAAGCCAAGTCCAAGGCTGGGTCCAAAGCCAAGAAGTCCAAAAAATCAAAGAAGTCCAGGAAGTCCAGCAGCGCAGCGTCTCAGTAACAGATTTACCGCGCTCACTTCTCAAAGCCGCCCCAACGGGCGGCTTTTTCAATGCAGCGCGTAACTGACAGCGATGCCGGCAAACAGCGTAAAGCCAAGCCAGTGGTTTAGACGAAAAGCCTTGAAGCAGCCGTCCCGCGATCGCTCCCGAATCAAGGTGTAATGCCAGGCGACCTGCCCGAAAGCCAGCGTCACGGCAATATAGAACGGCTTGCCTTGGGCGTAGGCCGACAGTGCAACATCCCAGCTGACGATGTAGGCAAGGTAGCAAAGCAGAATCACCGGAACGTCCCAGCGACCCAGGGTAATGGCTGACGTCTTCATGCCGATCGCGAGGTCGTCGTCCCGGTCCACCATGGCGTATTCGGTATCGTAGGCCAAGACCCAGAACAAATTGCCCAGCAGCAAAACCCAGGCCAGCCAGGGCACGCTTGCGCGCATCGCTTCAAGACTCCACGCGTCCTGTCCCTGAACTGCCGAAAAAGCCATGGGAATTCCAAAACTGAAGGCCACCCCCAGCACCGCCTGCGGCATGGAAAAAAAACGTTTGGCGAAGGGATAAAACAGGGCAAGCACCAGTGCCACGAACGACCAGGCAATGGTAACGGCGTTCGTGCTCAGCACCAACGCAAAGGCCAGCAGCGCCAGCCCTGCGCCCAGCCACAAGGCCTCCTTGACCGACACCGCACCGGTCGTTACCGGACGCGCCGCAGTTCGTTTGACGTGCCGGTCAAATTCGCGGTCGGCAACGTCGTTCATGCAACAACCGGCGCTGCGCATCAGGATGGTTCCGAGTGTGAACACCAGGAGCAGGTGCCAGCCTGGAAAGCCATCGGCCGCAACCCATAAGGCGCTCAGGGTTGGCCACAGCAGCAGCAGCCAGCCGGCGGGACGATTCCATCGAATCAGATCCAGATAGAGGGACAGCCGCAACTTCAGGGAATTCACCGGACCCACCTCAGGAAAGTCGTGCCACGCCAGGCAACTCGCAGGCATAGATGGCATTCCTCAAGGCCGCAATCGCCTCGTAGCGGGTAAAACTGCGACGCCATGCCAGAACCACCCGACGCGTTGGCGGGTCGCCGGCAAACGGCAGGTACCTGATATGCGGCTCTTCATCGCGCTTGCGTCGCGGCTTGCTGGCAAGAGCTTCCTTGGGCACACTCAGACGCGGTACTAGGGTAACGCCCATGCCGGCAGCCACCATGTGCTTGATGGTTTCCAGGGAAGAGCCCTCAAAGCTCTTGCGAATGCCATCCGGATTGCTGGAGAAGCGCGCAAATTCCGGGCAAACCTCCAGTACATGATCACGAAAACAGTGGCCACTGCCGAGCAGCAGCATGGGTTCCCGCTTCAACTCTTCGGTTGTCACGTGCTTCTGCTTTGCCAGACGATGCCCGGCCGGAACGGCTGCCAGAAAAGGCTCGTCGTACAAGGGCGCAATGGCCAGACCGGCATCCGGAAACGGCTCGGCCAGAATGGCGCAGTCAATTTCACCGGTGCGCAACATCTCGAGCAATTTGACCGTGAAGTTTTCCTGCAGCATCAGTGGCATCTGCGGCGTGCGCGCAATGACCTGACGCACCAGATCGGGCAACAAATAGGGGCTGATGGTGTAAATCACGCCCAGCGTGAGCGGCCCGGTCAGGGGGTTCTTGCCACGCTTGGCAATTTCACGAATGGCGGCGGCCTGCTCCAGCACACTTTGCGCCTGGCGCACGATCTCCTCGCCCAGCGCTGTAACAGCAACCTCGTTGGCGCTGCGTTCAAACAACTTGACATCAAGCTCTTCTTCAAGCTTCTTGACGGCGACCGACAGCGTCGGCTGCGAAACAAAACAGGCGTCCGCGGCCTTGCCAAAATGCCTCTCGCGTGCCACTGCCACAATGTATTTCAGTTCAGTCAGAGTCATGGCCGGATTGTCCTACCAAAGCAGCGTCCCGCTAGGCCTTCAAATATTCGGATTTGCCCCCCAGCCAGCGACTGATGTGTTGCCGCGCCAGCGCCGGATATCGATCAAGCAGCAAAGGCGCCAAACCCCGCGCCCAGTCGAGCAAAGCGCTGTCGGTGAGCAGATCGGCAAAACGCAGCAGCGCAGCGCCGGACTGGCGTGCACCCAGAAACTCGCCCGGACCACGAATCTCAAGATCGCGCCGTGCAATCTCGAAACCATCGTTGCTTTGCGCCATGGCTTTGAGCCGTTCACGCGCCATCTCGCCCAGACGCGGCGCATCGCCAGTGGAATACAGCAGCACGCAGGCAGACGCTGCGGCGCCACGCCCGACTCGACCACGCAACTGGTGCAATTGCGACAGGCCAAAGCGCTCGGCGTGCTCAATCACCATCATGGAAGCGTTGGGCACATCCACACCAACTTCAATCACCGTGGTACTGACAAGAACCCCCAGCTGGCCGCCGGTAAACGACGCCATCACTTCTTTCTTGTCCGCCGACGTCAGACGCGAATGCAACAAACCAACCGGGACCTCCGGCAACGCGGCGCTGAGCTGGGCGTGGGTCTCTGTGGCATTGCTCAAATCGAGTGCTTCGCTCTCTTCAATCAGCGGGCAAACCCAGTAGACCTGGCGGCCTTGCGCCAGTTGATCACGAATGCGTTTGATCACCTCGTCGCGCCGCCCGTCGCTCACAACTTTGGTCACAATCGGGGTGCGTCCCGGCGGCAATTCATCAAGCGTCGAGACATCCAGATCGGCGTAATAGCTCATGGCCAGGGTGCGGGGAATCGGCGTCGCGGTCATCATCAGAAGATGGGGCTCCAGTACCTCGCCATGGAGCTTGCTGCGCAGCGCCAGCCGCTGCGCAACGCCAAAACGGTGCTGCTCGTCAATGATGGCCAGGGCCAG
>JBAXNI010000086.1:0-12602 GCA_037133835.1 Comamonadaceae bacterium
AGGACATCAAGTTGGGTAAACCGACGCGGGACCGCCTCATTGCCAACTTCCAGCAGAACATCCGCCATTGCGCGGCGGTGGGTGTGAAAGTGATCTGCTACAACTTCATGCCGGTATTTGACTGGACGCGCACCGAAATGGCCAAGATGCTGCCTGACGGCTCTTACACCCTGGCATTCGACGCCGAGGCGGTTGCCAGGATTGACCCGGAAAAAGGCATTGCCCTGCCCGGCTGGGACGCCAGCTACCAACCGGAGCAGCTCAAGCACCTGCTGACCGAGTACAAAGCGGTGAATGAGGAAACCCTGTGGGCCAACCTGGAATACTTCCTCAAGGCCATCATCCCGGTCGCTGAAGAAACAGGCATCAAAATGGCCATGCACCCGGACGACCCTCCGCGCCCCATCTTTGGCTTGCCGCGCATCGTCAAGAACCGCGAAGACTTGCAGCGTCTGGTCACCATAGTCGACTCACCAGCCAATGGCTTGACCCTGTGTTCGGGTTCACTCGGCGCTGATTTGTGCAACAACGTCGAAGCCCTGGTGCGCGAATTTGGCAGCCAGGGCCGCATCCACTTTGGCCACCTGCGCAATGTCAAGGTGGAGACGGACGGAACCTTTTATGAATCCACGCATCGGTCCTGCGACGGTTCGCTGGACATGGCGGCCATCGTCAAGGCCTACCACGACATCGGTTTCGAGGGCTATGTGCGCCCGGACCATGGCCGCATGATCTGGGGTGAGACCGGAAAGCCCGGCTACGGTCTGTACGACCGTGCGCTGGGGGCGGTCTACCTGAATGGCTTGTGGGAGGCGATCAGCAAGTACGCGACGAAGCCAGGGGTCGCGGCTTTATGCAATGAACAATGAAGTGCAATCTGGGTTGTAAGTAGAGCCAGCAGGAAACATGTGAATGACGCTGTCCATCAGCGAGACGGTGACTGGCGGTGGAACGCGCGAGCAGTGGGTATAAGGCGTGGGTCATGCGACTGAATGTCGGCTTGCGCTGCACTACTGAACTACGTTCTTCCCCAAAGTCGCCTCCCATTACCGCGAGAACGGCGTTGCACCGACTGGCATGACAAAGCCCGATCCGCAGTTGGAACCGCTCACGCCCGCAATCAGCAGCGTGGACCCGGTTGGCATTTGCAGGACGATGTGCTTGTCGGCCTGGGGCGAAGGCTCGAAACAGTAAACCGTTCCGTCGGCGGTCACGCGACTGAAATCGGCGTTGATTTTTCCACTGGCAGTGGGCTTGAATACGTATGTGCCTATGCCCAAGCTGGGAACCGAGTTGCCTACGGATATGACGGCCTGTGTCGGGTCAACATTGTCGTGTACCAGTGCAACACCCTGCGGTTCGGACGATGAAGCGTCAAGGAACCAGCGTCCCTGCGCGGTACCTGCTATGTCTTGCATGGCCTGACCACAGACTGGGGCAATAGTTCTGCGACTCCCGCCGCTGCCGAGGATTGCGCGCATCGCGTCGGCGTCGGCGCCCGCGATGTAATCGATGAAGCATGCCGTATGGTTGGGATTGAAATCGCTACCCTGCTCGGTAGAGCGGGTGGGATTGACGAACGCAAGCGTGGTTCGTCGATCGTAAGCTCCAACATCAAAACCTTGCTGGTTCGTTCCGCCCATGGTCCCCACCATGACGCCTTCCGCGACGGCTATGGAAACGGACTTGTTGCACTGTTGATAATTGACGCCGTTGATGTTGTATGACGGATTGCAGGCGTCGCCGAACGATCCAATCTGCGACAGCAAGGCAGGGGCGATAGAAGAGAGGTGACCAAAGGTCATCTTCACGTCAGCGCAAGGAAAGAAGGTCATCGCATAGTCCACCAGTGTTGGCATGCCACCGCCGCTACGCGTTTGCTGTTGAACGTTGGTGATGACGATGCTGGCGGGCGCGACCACATTGGTCAGTGTCGTAAAGCTCGAAGTGTTTGATGTGAAGAAATACTGATGATCCGTCGGGAAGACGTGACCGCCCTGGGGATTGAGGTTACCCAGAGGAACAATGTTGCTCAGCGCACTTACAGCGACGGGCGACCTTGACAGCGGTGCACTAGCAGAGCAATTTGCTGTACCGGCTGGCGCGCTGGTGATCGTCGGGTTGCCATTGCTGCCACCACCACCGCCTCCGCCACCGCACGCAACGAGCAGGGCAGCCATGAATGCAGAACAAGCGGATTTCAGGATTGTCATTTCGCCTCCCTGCGAATATGGATTTCCCTTGACGGCCTCAATCGTATACCGCCTTTGGACAAGTCCCGGATTCTTAATACTTGCTGGTGGAGCCGATCTCCGAACCGAATTTGCCTGCGCTAACCAGGAGAATGAACGGGTCAAACCGAGGAAATTCTTGTGCGTGTTTCGCTCAGTGAACTGAAGCGTGGGAACTCGGCCAATGCTGCATTGCTTGGCGCTCCAGCCCGAACTCGGCGGCGCACATTCACTTCTTGGGTGATCTGCGCCAACAACCTTTCGGTCTCAGCTTGGGCTTGCTCGGACGTGGTGTCCTTCACGTCAAACAGACGCATCAGCCCAACCGCAGCCGCTATGCACATGGCGGGCAGGCATATGGCAAGAATTACTTGAGTGGTGCTCATAGTCTTTGATCGCAGGTCAAATAGCGGCGCATGATCCGTGTGCTTCAGCATCAAACGTGCCAAGCCGCCCTAAGCGATGCAAATGGGCTTGCTTTTTTCTGCTGAACGTCGGCGGACTGTGTGGAATCTCAAAAAAGCACTGCGAATTTCGCGTCCAAGGCGCCATCTGAACGAGCATGGCAGGAAAACTGACCATGGATTTGGCGCCACACGTATGGCCGTCGCTACCGACGACAAGGTAACCGGAAAGCCGCCTGTCGTGGACTTCGCTTTACGCAGCAGCTCGGTCAGCGACTAACCCTCCTCCGGTGGCGCATGGCAAAGTGGCAACGGATGAACTTGAAAAATCGTCTTACATCTGCTGTCACATCGCAACAATGCAACATAAGAAGAATGGCCTCAAGCTACGGCTTTTGTAGCAATGAGGCCAATATTCATAAGGCTTGTAACTGGTGGCGCTTCACGGATTCGAACCGCGGACCTGTGGATTATGATTCCATCGCTCTAACCGACTGAGCTAAAGAGCCAAGGCTGCGGATTATAACCAGAGTCCTACTGGTGCTTGAAGTTGGCCTTGCGCTTGTTGACGAAGGCGTCCATGCCTTCCTTCTGGTCAGCGGTGGCAAACATCGAGTGGAACAGACGCCGCTCAAACATCACGCCGTCGCTCAGGCCGCTCTCGAAAGCGCGGTTCACCGACTCCTTGACTGCCATGGTCGCGATTTGTGAAAACTCGCTGATCACCAGTGCCGTGGCCAGCGCCTCTTCCATCAACTTGTCCAGCGGCACAACGCGGCTCACCAGTCCGGCGCGTTCGGCCTCGGTGGCGTCCATCAGGCGCCCGGTCAGTGCCATTTCCATTGCCTTGGACTTGCCCACCGCGCGCGGCAGCCTCTGGGTGCCGCCAGCACCGGGAATGATGCCAAGCTTGATTTCGGGTTGGCCGAAGCGGGCGTTGTCCGCCGCAATCATGAAGTCACACATCATGGCCAGTTCGCAACCACCACCCAGGCAAAAGCCGCTCACTGCAGCGATCACCGGCTTGCGAACGCTGCGGATGTGTTCCCAGTTGCGGGTAATAAAGTCACCTTTGTACACATCGGCAAAGCTGTAGCTGCCCATAGCGCCAATATCGGCGCCCGCAGCAAAGGCTTTTTCACTTCCGGTAATGATCATGCAGCCAATGGCAGGGTCGGCGTCGAAAGCCTTCAGCGCCACACCGAGCTCGGTCATCAACTGATCGTTCAGGGCGTTGAGCTGCTTCGGGCGGTTCAGCGTGATGATGCCAACCTTTCCACCTTCGGTGCGGATGTTGATGGTTTCAAAATTCATGGGTTTCTCCAGGTTTTCAGTTAAGCCATTGACCGACAAGCTTCTTGTCGCGCAATGCCAGACACCAGCGGGTCGCTGGTGCTGGCAATTTCAGGGCTAGCTTCAGGATCCGTTTGTCGCGCGCCACCAGTACGTCGAATTTGTTTGCGGTGCCTGCATAAAGCAGCACATCATCGAGTTTGGACAGGCGCCAGCTTGAGGCCTGTTTGCCAGCACCGCGGTTCAGTGCCAGCCATTCGTCGCCAGCGGCAAAGCCGGCTTGCTCGGCAGCACTGCCGCGCAACACGCCCTTGATCTGAATGCCGGTGCTTTCGTTCACGCGCAGACCGAGGCGCTGGGCCAGACCGGCTGGCTCCTGTTGCACTGAGACACCCTGGCGCTCCAGCAGCGCCTTGAGTGGCAGCTCGGTGCTGCTGTGCACCCAGCGCGCCAGTTCCTTGTTGAAGGCGCGCCCGCTGAGCTCAACCAGCACGCCCAACAGGTCGGCCTCTGTCATCGGCCCGCCCTGGCAACGTAGCCACAGGCCGCGCATCACGGCGTCGAGCGAGGTTTTGCCCTGCTGGCGCAAAGTGAGGTCAAGACACAGGGCAACCAGCGACCCCTTGGTGTAATAGCTGATGGTGGCATTGGCCGTGTTTTCGTCCTGCCGGTAATACTTGACCCATGCGTCAAAGCTGGCTTGCGCCACGCTCTGGATTTCGCGTCCCGGCGTTTGCAATACCTGGTTGATGGTTTTGCACAGGAGTGCCAGGTACGTTGTCTGGTCTATCAGTCCACTGCGGTGCAGCAGCAAGTCGTCGTAATAACTCGTAAAACCTTCAAAGAACCACAGCAACTCCGTGTAGTTCTCATTGGCATAGTCGAAGCGGGCGAACTCGGCAGGGCGCAGACGTTTGACGTTCCACGTGTGGAAATACTCGTGGCTGATCAGTCCCAGCAGCGTGGTGTATCCCTCCAGCGCTTTCTTTTCGTCGGCACTGGTATCAGGCGTCAGGCGAGGCAAATCTTTGCGCCTGCAAATCAGCGCGGTCGAGTTGCGATGTTCCAGTCCGCCATAGCCCTCATCCACTGCGCTGAGCATGAACAGGTAGTTGTGGTGTGGGGGTTTGGCGTGCCAGAAACGAATTTCTGCTTCGCAAATCTTCTGCGTATCAGCCAGCAGACGCTTGCCATCAAAACCGGGTGGCGCACCAGCGACGACAAAGCGGTGGGGCACGCCGCAGGCCATAAAGGAGCCACTCCAGAATGGGCCGAGTTCCACCGGCGAGTCCACCAACTCGTCGTAGTCGGCGGCCAGGTAGCTGCCGAAGCCACGGCGGTTGATCTTCTTGGGAGTCAGGCCGGTTGCTGCGTGCCAGTCTGGCAGATGTCTGTCGGCCAGCAGGTTCAGCGCATGGGCAACGTTTTCCTGACCGGCGACGCGAAGGAACATACTGGTGCCGTTGAAGAAGCCGCGCGTTGCGTCGAGCCATGCGGTGCGCACGGAACTGTCGAAGGCGTAGATCTGGTAACTCAGCACCAGCGGTTTGCCTGCGGTGCATTGAATCTGCCAACTGCACTTGTCGAGCTGCTTGATTGCCAGCATCTTGCCGCCCTGGTTTGCCTGTAGCTGCTGCAAATTCCTGGCAAACTCGCGGACCAGGTAGCTGCCCGGAATCCAGACCGGCAGGCTCAGCAACTGCAAGGCAACCGGGCGCTGGATCGTCAGGGTCACACTGAACAGATGAGCGTGCAGATCGGCAAGGCGCACCTCGTACGCGATGGCGGCGCCTGCCATCAGTTCTTGGCGTCCGTCAGGTATTTTTCAACCTGGGCCGCAGTGATGGCGCCGGGCACGCGCGTGCCGTTGGCAAAGATCAGGGTGGGTGTGCCGGTGATCTTGTGCTTTCGGCCGATCTCCAGATTGCGTTCGATCGCGCTTATGTCGCAGTTTGCAGTGGCGGCCGCCTTGTCCCGAACCATCCAGTCCTGCCAGGTCTTGCCACGGTCCTTGGTGCACCAGATGTTTTTCGACTTTTCGTTCGAATCTTCGCTCAGGATCGGATACAGGAACATGTGAATGGTGATGTTGTCCACTTTTTGCAAGTCGCGTTCAAAACGCTTGCAGTAGCCGCAATTCGGGTCTTCAAAAACGGCCAGCTTGCGTTTGCCGTTGCCACGCACAATGGTGAAAGCATCTTTCAGGGGCAGAGCGTCGAAGCTGATGGCGGTCAATTTGTCGACCCTCTCCTCGGTCAGATTGCGCCGTTGCCTGGTGTCTATCAGGTTGCCCTGCAACAGAAAATTGCCTTCGCCATCGGTGTAATAAATCTCGCTGCCGTTGACACGAACTTCGTACAGGCCGGGCATCGCACTCTTGCTGACCTCGTCAATCTTTTGTAGCTGCGGAATGCGCTCGGCCAGGTTCTTGCGAATCGTTGCTTCCTGCGCCATGGCGCCCAGGCTCGTAATCAATGCGGCCAGAGTAAACAATGCCTTCAAAAAACTCATGATGATCCGATCAAGATGTCAACAACCCATGGCCTGTCTAGCCACCCAAAGCTTGAGCACGCCACTGCGTTCAAAGCCATTCATACCCCAATTGCGCACTGTCTGCCAACTCGCGCTGTGCTGCGAGAACAGGCGTTGCAGCGCGTCCATGGTGGCGTCCATCACCGCGACTTCGGCTTTGCGCGAGCGCTCGTAGCGGCGCAGCAACCTCTCGTCATCGACGCTGCGCCAGTATTCGCGCTGACCCAGCGTATCGGCCAGTTCCGCCACATCAGACAGTCCGAGATTCAGACCTTGCCCGGCGAGCGGATGCACATTGTGCGCCGCGTCTCCGGCGAGCGCCCAGGCGCCCTGCACGTGTCTGCCGACCCAGCGTGTGGCGTGTGCGCTTTGCAGTGGCCAACCAACGCGCGAACTCGTCAATTCGAGCTTGCCCAGTTGTCCATGACTTGCCGCTTCAAGCTGCTGGCAAAAGTCCTGCGCGCTTTGGGCCAGCAGGCTTGGTACACGCTCGCGAAGCGCCGACCAGACAATCGCCACTGATTTGCCTTGTGCACCGTCGATCGGGAGAAACGCCAGGATTTCATCCTGACTGAACCATTGAAATGCGGTCTGCGCATGCGGCCTTTCGCACTGGAGGCGTGCCGCAATCGCGGTTTGAGGGTACGGCGTCACGTCGAAATCAATTCCAAACTCCGCGCGCGTGCTGCTGGTTCGGCCTTCGCAGATCACGGTCAGCGCAGCTGTAGGTGCTGTGGCCATTGACTCGATGAGCGGCTGAAACCGAACCGCCTCGGCCAGTCTGGCCTCCAGCGCGGGCACGTCGACGATCCAGGTCAGGCCGGGTACCTTCAGCTCTGCCGCTGAAAAGTTGACGGCACCGCCATCATCGCCCTTGACCTGCATGGCGAGCACTTCGGTAGCATTTTCAGCATCGGGCCAGCAACGCAGCGACTCCAGCAGCGTGCGCGACCTGGCGTTGAGGGCGTAGGCCCGTACATCACCGCTCACGCTCAAGTCGCTCCCGGGCAATCTCTGTGCCTGCTCCACGAGGGCAACCCGCAGGCGTTCGCGTGCCAGCAGCAGGGCCAGCGTGCGCCCGACAATGCCGCCGCCGCGGATGCAAATATCAAAGACTTGAGCCATGTCGGCATTGTAGAAGCCAGTGCAAATGGGACCGCGCCGGTCAAGGCCTTTCGCACGGCGCACAATGCGCAGTTGATGCCACGCCTGATCCAAGCCCCCAATCTCGTCATGGCTACGCTGTGGGCCGATTGGCTCAGGGCAGAAGGGATTGATGCCAGCGTCCAGCGCGAGTATCTGAGGAGCGCGGCCGGCGAACTGCCACCTGATCAGTGTTTGCCAGAAGTCTGGATCCAGGACGCCAGCCAGGAAGCTCAGGCGCTTGCGGTTCTTGATCTCTTGCGGCATGTGCCGCAGCGGCGCTGGGTCTGTTCCTGCGGTGAGAGGGTGGTCGGCGGGTTTGAGCAATGCTGGAAGTGCGGGGCAATGATGCCTCGTTAAACTGGCGTTTTATCTTTTCCCGAGAGCGATCAATTGAATGAGTGATGTGACTTCCAGGCTCCCAGGAGCCATTGTTCTGCTGAGTGGCGGGCTTGATTCTTCGACGGTTTTGGCGATGGCGCGGGAACAGGCATTTGAGCCCTTCGCGCTGAGTTTTCAATACGGACAACGGCATATTCATGAACTGGTGGCGGCCAAAGCGGTGGCGCACTCTCAGCGCGTCATCAGGCACGTCATAGCCCAAATCGATCTGCGAGAGTTTGGTGGGTCTGCGCTGACCGCGGATATTGCCGTGCCGAAAGGGCGAACGGCCGATGACATGTCGCATGGCATACCTGTCACCTATGTGCCTGCACGAAACACTGTGTTCCTGAGCTTTGCTCTGGCTTGGGCCGAGACAATCGGATCATCAGACATCTTCATTGGCGTCAACGCGCTGGACTATTCTGGTTATCCGGACTGTCGACCTGAATACATTGCAGCTTTTGAGACCATGGCCAATCTGGCCACGAAGGCCGGTGTTGAAGGGCAGCAAAAGCTGAAAATCCATGCGCCGCTCATCAAGCTGACCAAAGCACAGATAGTGCAGGAAGGTATGCGTCTTGGGGTGGACTACGCTGAAACCAGCAGCTGCTACGACCCGGGTGAGGATGGCCGGCCGTGTGCTGCGTGTGATTCGTGCGTCCTGCGGGCCAAAGGCTTCGCCGAGTGTGGCGTCAAAGACCCGCTTTATGAACGTTTTGGAATGGCTTGACTGAAATCGACGACGCCGTGGCCATAACAGCATCTTCCTTCTGGAGTCATCGCCCGTAGTAGGACTGCAAGGTATCCCAGGCAGTCTGCTGAAGGAATCGAGCCAGGTCAACGTCAAGTCCTGCCGTGTAGCTGTTACCAACCGGAGATTTGCCTGTGATCGCCCCCAATACGGTGGCTGCCGCGAGGTAGGTGCCTGCAAGGCTCGGATGGCGCAGGTCTGGCTGGTAAAGTTCCAGACCAGGACGAGCGGCGATGGCGCGCGAGAAAGCCAAACCCGCAGGTATGACGAGTGCACGATTGGCGTTGCCAGCCAGCGTGTACTGTTCTGCCAACTGCTGAGTCATCTCCGGCTTGTCCTTGTAGGCCCACGACATGAACAGGACAGCTTGTATGCCTTGGCCTGAAAGAATTTCTGCGTCTTTCTTCACTGTGTCGTGGAAGGCCGACTTCAATTGGGGGTGGATGGGGCACTGGCTGCAGTCCATCATGATCACCGCATCAAACTGCCGGCCTGGTTTGTTGAATTGAATATCGTTGTTACCGACAAACGAATACCGACCGATGCCATCGGGCCTGAGGTACGAGGCAATATCGTGCCAATCCAGTCCTGATCCGCTGATGGTGACCGACGTTCCACGCAAGGCCGGGCCTTGACCCGCCGCAGCGGACATCGCACCCACATGACCATGCATGCTGTTGTTGTAATAGAAAAAGCTGTTGCCTACCCAGAGAAAGGACCGGGCGCTGTCAGGGTCGAGCCGAGTGACAGCAGGGCGCGTTTGCGCGAGTGTTCCGACACTTGCAGCAAGCAGCATCCAGGCAAGGATGACCGATACGAAACGGGGATATGCGGATAGGGACATCTTGATATTCCTTTGCTAGAGCGGTCCGAGTGCTGTGTGCAGGGCGACAAAGCATTGCGTCAATTTGTGCTGGGGGTCCAGATAAATCATGGGCAGTGCCAGTTCATGGGATTCGCGAATCCTGACCGAGGAAGACAGATAGGGCTGCAAGACCGGCAAACCTTCGGCCAGCAGCGCATCGACCATGCGCTGGGGCAGCTTGGCACGGGCCTGAAACTGGTTGACGACGATGCCTTTGACCTGCAGTTTCGGGTTGTGATCGGCGCGAATTTCACTCACGTTGTCGAGCAGCGTGTAAAGCGCCTGCCGTGAAAACTCGTCACAGTCAAACGGAATCAGGCAGCCATTGGCGGCAACCAGCGCGGAGCGCGTGTAGAAGTTGAAGGCCGGTGGCGTGTCGATGTAAATCCGCTCGTAGTCCTTGGACAACTGCTGTAGCGCTTCGCGCAACTTGTAGATCTTCTGACGTGACTCGAGCTTGGTCGTCAGCTCGCTGAGGCTCGGACTCGATGCCATCAGGTGCAGGCCCTCATGCGGCGTGGGTATGACGAACTTGTCCGGTGGCACGACGCGGTACGAATAGCTCAGGGCGTGCTCGAAAAGACCCGCGATGTTGGGCTGTTCGGCAGTCGCCTGCTTGCCTTGCAGGTAGCTGCTGGAATTGCCTTGCGGATCGAGGTCGATGACCAGCGTACGCAAGCCCTGACTGGCACTGATCGCGGCAAGATTGCAGGTGATGGTGGACTTGCCAACGCCACCCTTCTGGTTGAAAACGACTAGCGGCATGTGGATGCTCCTGTTTGAGACCGATGGTATTGGCAGGCGCCCCACCTGACACCATTATCCGGCTTGTGTGTGCACAACCATCATTACAATTCCCACATTGGCTTCAATGGTGCCGTTGAGGTATTGATTTCTAAGGATTTTTTGATGAGTTTGAAATGTGGCATCGTGGGCTTGCCCAACGTCGGTAAATCGACCCTGTTCAACGCCCTGACCAAAGCGGGCATCCCGGCCGAGAACTACCCCTTCTGCACGATCGAGCCCAATGTGGGCATTGTCGAGGTGCCGGACGCTCGGCTCGACGCGCTGGCTGCCATCGTTCGTCCGCAAAAGATCCAGCGCGCGATTGTGGAATTTGTTGATATTGCGGGGTTGGTGGCCGGTGCCAGCACGGGCGAGGGGCTGGGCAACAAATTTCTGGCGCATATTCGCGAGACAGACGCGACCGTCAACGTGGTGCGCTGCTTTGAAGACGAGAATGTGGTCCACGTGGCTGGCAGGATCGATCCGATTTCCGACATCGAAGTGATACAGACAGAACTGTGTCTGGCCGATCTGTCGGCGGTTGAGAAGGCACTGCACCGCGTGACGAAGACGGCACGCTCGGGTGACAAGGAATCGATCAAACTGGTAACGCTGCTGGAAAAGTGTCAAGCTGCGCTGAACGAGGCCAGGCCGGTGCGCACGCTGGACTTCAGCAAGGAAGAGTTGCCTTTGTTAAAGCAGTTCTTTCTGATCACCGCGAAGCCCGCCATGTTTGTCGCCAACGTGGCAGAAGATGGTTTTGAGAACAACCCGTTTCTGCAACGCCTGCAGGCGTATGCGGCGGCCCAGAACGCCCCCGTGGTGGCCATTTGTGCCAAGATGGAGGCCGAGATGGCCGATATGGAGGAAGAGGACAAGAAGATGTTCCTCAGTGAAATCGGCCAGAGCGAACCAGGTCTGAATCGCCTGATCGTGGCGGCCTACAAACTGCTGGGTCTGCAGACTTATTTCACTGCCGGCGTGAAGGAAGTGCGCGCCTGGACCATTCATGTGGGCGACACCGGCCCGCAGGCGGCGGGCGTGATTCATACCGATTTTGAAAAGGGTTACATCCGCGCCCAGACCTTCGCCTACGAAGACTTCATCGCCTTCAAGGGTGAGCAGGGCGCCAAGGATGCAGGCAAGATGCGCAGTGAAGGCAAGGAATACATCGTCAAGGATGGCGATGTGATGAATTTCCTGTTCAGCCCCTGAACAGTCCGACCAGCGCAGCGGTCATTGCGATGTAACGCGCAAATTTTCCGATCGCCATATAGGCCAGGCACGGCCAGAACGGCAGCTTGAGCCATCCTGCTACTGCGCACAGCGGGTCACCGATGATGGGCAACCATGCCAGCAGGCAGGCTTTTGGGCCGATGCGGTTCAGCCAATCCAGCGCTTTCAGATGGTGCTTCGAATGTTGGTACCGGTCAACGACCGCGTGCGATGCAAATCCCATGGCCCAGTCCAGGGCGCCGCCGAGTGTGTTGCCAACTGTGGCCACAGCAATGGTTTGCCAAAACAGACTGGGGTTGAGTGACACGAGGCCAAATACGGCGGGTTCGGACCCCAGCGGCAACAGCGTGGCAGAAATGAACGATACAACAAACACCGTACTCAGCCCGTATTGAGGCAGTGCAAGCAGTACCAGCAGTTGTTCAAGCCAGGCTTCCATCGTTGTGTCAGTATAGGGTTGCGTTTCAATTGCTGAAATTTTGGGCAGCTAGAATCAGCAACGCGCATGAACATCGGTCCATTTTCCCTCGCCAATCCTTTTTTTGTCGCCCCCATGGCGGGGGTCACCGACAGGCCTTTCCGGCAGCTTTGCCGACGCCTTGGTGCGGGTTATGCGGTCAGCGAGATGATCAGCAGCCGAGCCGATCTCTGGCACACCCCGAAGACCACGCGGCGCATCGATCATGTGGGCGAACCCGGACCGATCGCCGTGCAGATTGCTGGCACCGAGCCGGCCCGGATGGCAGATGCGGCGCGCTATAACATCGATTGCGGCGCACAGATCATTGATATCAACATGGGGTGCCCGGCAAAGAAGGTCTGCAACAAATGGGCCGGCTCTGCATTGATGCAGGATCCGGCGCTCGCGCTCGCCATCATTGAGGCCGTGGCGGCTGCATGTGCGCCTCGCGGCGTGCCGGTAACGCTCAAGATGCGCAGCGGCTGGTCGCAAGCGCACAGGAATGCGCCTGCGTTGG
>JBAXNI010000087.1:0-12545 GCA_037133835.1 Comamonadaceae bacterium
GCGCTGCACGAAATGGGTGCTGCCAAGAACTGGCTGCTTGAACAGCGCAATGCGTGGGAGCAGATGGCAAGCGTGCAGGAAGAGAATGCCAAGTCACTTACGCAGGCTCTCGAAGAGATGCGCGCCGGCAATGCCTGGCTGCTCGAACAGCGCGATGCCTGGCAACAGGTCGCGGCCAGTTCTGGTGAAGAACTGGCCAGGTGCCACGCTGCGTTGGAGGGACTCTTGAACAATCCGCTGTTCCGGTTGCTGGTGCGCACGAAATTGCTTGAGCTGACTTACGTTCCACCGGGGCACGACGCCGCCGTCCCGAAATGATGGAGACTATCGTTTGAAGATCGACTTGAGAATACTGGCCATCGTCGCTGGTTGCACGGTCGTTGCTGCCTCGGCCGTGGTACTTGCTCGATTTGCAGAAAGAGGCCAGGCGTCTTTTCTGGCGGAAAAAATACCTCCGCAAGGTGCTGCAACGGCTGAGCAATCGTCGGCAGGACTCATGTTGCAGGTTGGTGCAAAAGGGATCTCCCTGGCTTGGCCCCAGTGCGATGCGAAACCATACCAGGACAAGTTCTTTCTGCACGTTTATCCAGAAGCCGGCAACGAAAAAACACCGACGAAGTACATCAATATGGACTTTGATCTCGCACAGGAAAAAGGCAGGGAACTGCATCTGGGCGGCAGCAAGTACTGCGTGCTTGAGAAAAAATTCCCCGACGTCCCGGTAAAGCAGATAAGCATCGGGCAATTTACGATGCCCGCCGGCCGGTGTTGCGACATAAGCTGGTCGCGCTCATTCCTCCTTGATGCAAGTCTGCAAAAAAGATGACAACGCCCGGCGCAGTTGAGCCCGTGCACGGCGGCTTTCAGTCCAGTGACCGAATGTTTGGTCTGGACGTATGCAGGACGATCGCTGTTCTTCTCGTCGTGACTGGCCACATGCTGCAACACTCAAAGCCCAATGCTTTGCTCGCCTCCTTTGGGTTCATTGGTTTGTTTGGTGTGGATCTGTTTTTCTGCCTCAGCGGTTTCCTGATTGGTCGCATCGTGTTGCAGGAGTCAGCACACTGGCCGCAGGAGCAAGAGACCGGTTTGCTGCGATTCTGGTATCGCCGCTGGATGCGCACTCTGCCCTTGTATTTCTTTTTCTTCTTCGTTTCACTCCAGTTCGACTGGACCGGTCCCGCCACCCTGGCTTCAAAGCTTTCCTACCTGGTTTTTGCGCAAAACCTGCTGTGGAGCATGCCCGACTTCTATGGGTTGACCTGGAGTCTGGCGGTTGAAGAATGGTTCTACTTTTCGTTCCCCCTCATGCTCCTGCTCTTCATCGGCCTGGGCAGGAGCCCACGCCAGGCAGCGGTGATTGCCATTGCCTGTTTTGTACTGCTTCCGCCGATGCTGCGCCTTGCATTGGCAGGTGAATCCCACGAATTTGGCAGCCTCGACGAGGGGCTTAGACACATCATGGCATTTCGGCTCGACAGCATTGGCTATGGCGTGCTGCTTGCCTATCTGAGTCAGTGGCATCGCCCACTATTTCAGCGCCTGACAGGTTTGTGGGCATGGTTTCTGGCACTGGTAGTTGCTTGCCTGATTTGCACCAAACTACACTATTTCGGGTGGGCTGAATCGCGCATCGTCGCGTCGCTGTACTTCTCGGTTTCAGCCATTGCGTTTGCGGGATTGATTCCATTTTTCAGCACTCTGGTGCCGAGCAGGCTGCCCCTGCTCAACAGATTCGTCAAGTACACGAGCCAGATTTCCTACTCGATGTATCTGGCGCACATTTTTGCTTTCATGATCGGCATGATCGTGCTCCAGAAAGCACGACTGTTCGATTCGATTTACCCCAATCCGTGGTTGGCGTATCCCATGTTTTATGCTTTGGTCTACATTCTGTCGTCCTGTACCTATTTCGCTATTGAAAAGCCGGTCCTGGCCCTGAGAGACAGGACGCCGTGAGCCCGTTCCTGATGAAGAAGTCCGAAAACTACGTTTGCACGATATGGTGAACTATCTGGAACCCGACTATTCGGACCTTCCCGGCCGCAGGGTCGTTCCTCAAAATTACAAGCGGGAAGTCGAGCTCAATGAAGGTGTTGACGTATCGATCATCACACCCTACTACAACACGGAAGAACTCTTCCTCGAGACATTTGTGTCACTGCAGGCACAGTCTTTGCAGAATTGGGAATGGGTGATTGTTGACGACGGCTCCACCGACCCGGAGTCTGTCAGCCGCTTGGCTCGCGTTGCCGAGAAGGACCCACGCATCAAAATGCTCCGTCAGGTCAATGCAGGCCCCGGGGCTGCGCGCAACACTTCTTTTCGCAACACCACCGGCCGCTATCTTTGCCTTCTCGATAGCGACGATATGGTGGAGCCCACCTACCTTGAAAAGTGCGTCTGGTTTCTTGATTCCAATCCCGAATTTGCTTTCTGCAATTCCCAATCCGTTGTTTTTGGCTTTCAGCAGTACCTCTGGACTACCGGCTTTGAGCGCGGCCAAGCGCATCTGCAGGCCAACAGCGGGCCACCCATTTCGGTAATTCGGCGCAGCGCTTACGCAGATTGCGGTGGCTTCGACGAATCGATCCGGTTTGGCCATGAAGACTGGGACTTCTGGCTCGCCATGGCCAAAGCCGGGCACTGGGGCTACACGCTGCCTGAGTTTCTGCAGTGGTATCGCAAGCGCGGCGATGGCCGTTTCGAGCAGATCATGCGCTCGGGCGATGTCAACAACCAGTTTGAAGCCTTGATGCGCCGCAAATACGAGGGCCTGGAAGCTCACTTTCCACAACCAGTCCGCCGTCACCCATCGCCTTTTGAGGCGATCAACACCGAATCCTTGGTCGTCAACCCGCTGGCAGCCAACCCGAACGGGCGGCGCGTCATGTTCATCGTCCCGTGGATGGTGACTGGAGGCGCTGACCGGGTGAACCTGGAACTGGTTGAAGGCTTGACCGGGCAGGGGCATCAGGTGACCGTATGCGCCAGCTTGACGGCCAGCCATGTTTGGGAGCATCAATTCACGCGCCTGACACCCGATGTTTTTGTACTGCCCAACTTTCTCCATCCGTCTGATTACCCCAGATTTCTTGCCTACCTGATTCGCTCACGCAAGATCGATACGGTACTTGTTACCGGCAGCACCATCGGTTACCAGTTGCTCCCCTTTCTGCGATCGGTTTTCCCTGAAGTGGCCTTTCTCGACATGTGCCACGTCGAAGAGCCGCATTGGCTCAATGGTGGCCATCCGAGGTTCGGGGTCGGCTACCAGGATGCACTCGATCTCAACATTGTCACCACCAGTCATCTGGCGGGCTGGATGCAGGGCCGTGGCGCCGACCGCCAGCGCATCCGCGTGCTTTACACAGGGCTGCAGTCGCGCCCGTCAGGAGATACCGCCAAGTCAAGAAGCAGCTTGCGAGACGAGCTTCAGCTTCCGGCAGAGCTCCCCGTGATCGTGTTTGCCGGGCGCATCTGCGAGCAAAAGCGTCCGGCGTTGCTGGCAAAAATTCTTGCGGTTGCACGCGATCAGGGGCTTGAATTTCACGCGCTCGTGATTGGCGACGGCGAACTCAGAGCGTCCTTTGAAGCCCTGCTGTCGGAGTACAAACTGGGCGACTGCGTACAAATGCTTGGTACGGTTTCCCACCAGAGGTGGCTTGAAGTCTTGAGTGCTGCCGACATTTTCTTGATGCCCTCGCAATATGAGGGCATCTCCATCGCGTTGCTGGAGTCCCTGGCCGCTGGTGTCGTGCCAGTGGTGGCGCGGGTGGGTGGGCAGGACGAAATTGTGAGCAATGATGCCGGGTTCCTGATTCCCCACCGCAGCGATGAACTTCAGGCCTATGTAGCCGCACTGACGCAACTCCTGTCGGACCCTGACCATCTGCGCGCCATGTCAAAGAAGAGCAGGGCGGTTTCCTTGTCCAAACTTTCATGGGAAGGCACGATACGTAATCTGCAGGCCATATTTGACGAAGCCCATCAACTGCGGCTGTCCAATCCGCGGCCGGCCATCGGTCTGGCGCTGGGGCGCGAGCTCGCCACGCTGGCGCTCGAATACAAGCGTCTGGGTGAAGCGGTAGATTGGCTCTGGCGCGCCAAAGACGTCAACGCTGCGCCCGGTGCCAGCCCGGCTCCGATACCCATCAACGGTCTGGTGCGGCTGTGGACCGTGGTCAGCTCCAGTCGCCTGGGTTCGGCCATGCTGCGCAGTGCCCGACTGCGCGCCCTGGCGCGCTGGCTGCTGGACAAGCTTGAGGCGCGCCATCGGTCTGCCGGTCAGGGCTGATGAAGATACTGCTGCTGGTGCATCTGTTCCTGCCCGATTACTTTTCGGGCACAGAGATTCTCACCCTGCACACGGCCCAGGAGCTCCAGTCGCGCGGGCACGAGGTGCAGGTCTTTACCGGATTCCCCGGCGCCACCGACCTTCCCGACGACCAGCGTTTTGACAGCTACGAATTTGAAGGATTAAGCGTTGGCCGCTTCAAGCACGCGCACAGGGCGATGGGGCGTCAGAACAACGTTGCCGAACAGGAGTACAACAACCTTCTGGTGGCGGAACATTTCACAAGGCTGCTTGATAAATTTCAGCCTGATGTCGTTCACTTCTTCCATCTGATGCGCCTCTCTGCCTCCGTCATCAACGTCTGCGCGCAACGCGGCATACCCACCGTCCTGACCCCGACCGATTTCTGGTTTGTCTGCCCCGCAGCGCAACTGCGCCTGGAAGACGGCAGCATGTGTGCCGGGCCGGATTCAGTTGGCGCTAACTGTGTCCGCCATCTCGCCGCACTGAAGATGCCTGGGCTCGCCGCGAATCTTCTCAACCGATTGCCCGAATCTCTGGTTCGTGGCGTGGTTCGCGTCGCCTTGCTGCCACCGATCAAGCACTGGGGGCCAGCGCGGCTGGTGTCGGCCTTGTCGCGGCGAGAACAGTTCCTGACAAGGCGGCTCAATCAGATCGACCGGGTGCTGGTGCCGACACGGGTCATGCAGCAGACGCTGCTGCAGCACGGTCTTGAGGCGGCTCGCGCCACCCACTGCTCCTACGGAATCCGATTGCCGGACGGCATCGTGCCAACGCCGCGCACGTCCGGGCCACTGGTGCTGGGGGTGATCGGCATTGGCGAACACAAGGGTCCTCATGTGCTGATTCAGGCTGTGCGGAAACTCCCCGACGCCGATCTTGTGGTGAAGATCTACGGACGGCGCTCTGACTTCCCGGACTATGTGGACGGGCTCAAGACCATGGCCGGCGATGATCATCGCATCGAGTTCTGTGGCAGCTTTCCGAACCACCAGATTGGCAACGTTCTGTCCAAGCTCGATGCTCTGGTGGTCCCCTCGATCTGGTTCGAAAACGCACCCTTGGTCATCTATTCAGCGCAGGCCGCGCGCCTGCCGGTGATCGGCTCCAACGTCGCCGGCGTGTCCGAACTGATCACGCACGATGACAACGGCTACCTGTTCCCTCCGGGGGATGTCGATTGCCTGGCAGAGATAATCGGTCAATTGGCACAAGACCGCGGGCAGTTGGCCCGCCTCTCAGAAAGGGCGCGCATGCCGAAAACCATTGCCTCCTACACCGACGAACTGTTGGCGGTTTATGGCGAGCTTGGCGCGCTCAGGAGTCTGGAACAATGAAGTGTCTGATTTTGGGCGGTGCCGGTTTCATCGGTTCGCACCTGGCTCAGGGCTTGCTGGCCGAAGGCCATCAGGTCCGGATTTTTGATCGACCCAACCTGCTGCTGCCGGCGGAACTTCGAGCCGACCCGCGCATCGAGTGGTTCGAGGGCGATTTCTTGAATCAGGACGAACTCGCGCTTGCCGTCGCTGGCAGCGAAGTTGTCTTTCACCTCGTATCGGCAACACTGCCCAAGTCGTCCAACGACAATCCCGTGTACGATGTTGAGAGCAACATCATCGGCACACTTCGCCTGCTCGATATTGCTCGTCTGAACGGTGTGCGCCGCGTCATCTTTGCTTCTTCCGGTGGCACGGTCTACGGATTGCCGCAGTCCTTGCCGATTGCTGAATCACATCCCACGCAGCCGCTGGTGTCGTACGGCATTGCCAAACTGGCCATCGAAAAATACCTTCACATGTACCAGGAACTGCATGGCGTGGAGTACTGCGTGCTGCGGCTCGCCAACCCCTTTGGCGAGCGCCAGCGCGTCAGCGCAGCGCAGGGCGCAGTGGCAGTGTTCCTGCACCGGGCCCTGCACGGCGAGACCATCCACATCTGGGGCGATGGCAGCGTCACGCGCGACTACATCTACATCAAGGACGCCATCAGCGCCTTCATCAAAGCCATGTCGTGGCAGGGCAGTCAGCGCGTCTTCAACATCGGCTCCGGGCAGGGACTGAGCCTCAACGACATCCTCGCCGCCATGGAGAAGTTGCTGGGCAGACCCGTCACACGCAGCTATGAGCCGGCCCGTAATTTTGATGTTCCGGTCAATGTGCTGGACATCACTTGCGCGCGCCAGCAACTTGGTTGGGCGCCCGAGGTTTCTTTTCACGACGCGCTGGTCAGCACGCTGGCCTGGATGCGCGAGAACCAGCATGTCGAGCCCTGAGGCGCACGCCACCCTTCCTTTGGTCAGCGTCATCATCCGCAGCATGGACCGCGCGGTACTGGGCGAGGCTCTGGCATCGCTTGCCAGCCAGACCTGTAACAGCTTGGAAGTCGTACTGGTCAACGCCAAAGGCGGCTTGCATGCTGATGTGGGCGAGCATTGCGGGCGCTTCCCGCTGCGCATGGTCAACCAGGGCGGCTCGCCGCTCTCAAGACCGCAGGCGGCGAACGCGGGGCTTGATGCTGCAGTGGGCGAGTACCTGGCCTTTCTTGACGACGACGACACGCTGGACCCGGACCACCTGAGTGCACTGCTTAAAGTACTGCAGGCGCAGACCGACCTCAGCGTGGCCTACGCCGGTGTGCGCTGCATGGAACGAGGCGACAGCGAACACAAGGTCTCGCGCGTCTTTGGTGCGCCGCTGTACAGCACCGCCCAGTTGTTGGCTGGCAACTTCATCCCGATTCATGCGCCACTTTTTCCGCACCAGTTGCTGCAATACGCGCGCTATGACGAGACACTGGAGACCTACGAAGACTGGGACTTCTGGCTGCAACTGGCACAGCACGCGAAGTTTGTTTACAGCAATCAGGTTAGCGCCACCTATTTCACCGGCGGCACCTCGGGCGTTTCGCCGCAGGCGCCCGACATGGATGCAGTGCGCCGTGCTAGCCGCGCCCTGTTTGCCAAGTGGATGCGTCTCACGCCGGACGACTTCAAGGGGATCTGCGATCTGTACCACAGCGCCAGCGCCGAAGCGCAGCAAAGCCGCGCAGAAATCGCGCTCCTGAAGGACCAGTTGCAGGAGATTCGGTCATCGACTTCCTGGCGCATCACAGCGCCGTTGCGCTGGCTTAAGACCCGTCTGAAATGAATGGATGCAGCGTTGTCGTTGCGCCGCCAAATTGTCATTGCTTCGCCAAATTGTCATTGCGGGCTTGACCCGCAATCCAGTGGATGTGTAGCAATGGATCCCGGATCAGAGCTTGCCCCGGGCTTGATCCGGGGTCCGGGATGACGGCCGTGCCACCCAGAAAGCCTCCGCCGACTTGACCTCTGCGCCTAACGTGTAGGTGCGGTAAAAGTTCAGCGCCTGAATGTGGCCCAGATAGTTCTGGTGTTTCAGTTGCGACGCAAAGCAGCGCATGGCCGCCTCCTTGGTATCGAGCACCGTGGTGATGTCGAGCAACACATTGGGCCGCAGCGGTGCCCCCACTTCGTAACAAGCCAAACGCACATCGGACGCCGAGCGGCGTAGCGCCTCTGCTGCCAGTAGCTGGGTCTGTTTGTGGTCGGGGTGATTTTCCCATGCCGAAGGGGCATAGACCAGATCAGCACCGCACTGTGCAATCCTGTCCGCCAGGCGCTGCGCCAACTCGTCGGAGTAGCTCAAACCCCCGTCCGGAAAACCCCAGAACTCCGGCGTGCCGTAGCCCAGTATCTGCGCCGCTGCCACACTCTCGCGCTGGCGCACATCGGAGTCGGCATAAAGCGCGCCATCGGTCAATACCACTACGCAGACAGGATGCCCGCACTTGACGTGTTGGGCAATCGCGCCACCACAACCAAACACCTCGTCATCCGGGTGCGGCGCCACCACCAGCACAGCCTGGGCGGGTATAACCGAACAGGCGCTGTAGGGAATCAGATCAGATTCCCCTGGTGCTTGCGGCATAGGCATCGAATTCACGTGCTTTGCTCCCTTGCCCTGGGCCTGGCCACCACAAATCGAAAGTCGCTAGTCAAGGCGCCACTCGAAATTAATTGCCGTTCAAACGTCACCGCCTCCTCCAGCACCGCGTTGTGCAGCGGGTTCGACGCATCGAAATGGTTGACCCTGCCCTCAGACAGCAGCAAATGCACCACCGTGCCACCCAAGGCGAAGTCTTCCAGAACATCGAATTGGTCCCGAAGCATGCTGTGCAACTCTCCGGAGCGAACCGCCTCCGACGGATCCATCGCAATCATCGCATCCAACGTCGGCCGGGTAATTGCGCCGATCGCGCGACCATCACGGCCTCTTTGCAGGTTCGGTGGAACACGATGCGTCCAAAACCAGTTGCATGCATCCAGTTGAGCCTCTGTCCATTGAAACCGCGATGGCCCGAAGAAGTCAATCGTGATCAGCAGGCCGCCCGGCCGCAGGCAACGTCGAATTCCATCCATCGCCTGCTCCAGTTGTTCGATGTGATGCAAAGCCGCTTTTGCAAAGACAACATCAAAACACTGTTCGCCGTAACCGCCGAGGTTGACGTCCTGCTGCATAAAGTGCAATCGCTTGGCCTCACCGTTTTTGCACTCCGATAGGCGGGCCTTGCCATCGGCAATGCGTTGGGGAGACAGTTCAAGCCCGGTAATCTGGCCAAACACGCCGCTTTGAAGCAACTGTTCCTCAAACGCCCCGTCGCCGCAGCACAGGCTAAGCGCGTGGCCTTGAGAGCAGCCGGGATATCTCTCTTTGAGGAAAGAAAAAAAATCAACATCCGCTTTGCCAAACACGTGCCGCATGACTGCCTGAAAAACTGTCGGATGATCGCCCCATTCGTTGTAGCGACCTGGAGTTACCAGCAGATCACGTTGCCATGTATCCCAATGATCCGCAGTGCGCTGCAGATTCTCCAAATCAGGCTCGTAGGTAGGCATTGCCGACCATTTTACAGATGCACGGCAGCGCGCTGTGTTGGCAGAGACAATCAGGAATAAAATTCCAGCCTCGTGACCCTGCCACGAGCGTCAACAAAATCTCCATGTTCAAGCATCACTATCTGTACTGGCAATGGCTCAGGCGCGATGTGGCAGGTCGCTACCGCGGCTCGGTCCTCGGTCTGCTGTGGCCGATTCTTCAGCCGCTGACCCAGATAGCTGTCTTCACCCTGATTTTTTATGAGTTCATGCAAATGCGCTGGCCCAACACGGGTTCCAACGGCGACGCCATGGACTACGGTCTCAACGTCTTCGCCGGCCTGGCCGTGTTCAACTTCTTCGCAGAGGTGTTGGCTCGAGCGCCAAGTGCCATCCTGTCGCAACCCAATCTGGTGACCAAGGTCCGCTTTCCGCTCCTGCTGCTGCCCGCCGTTACCGTCGGTAGTGCGCTGGTTCACATCGCCGTCGGAAGCGTCTCGCTCATATTGCTGGCAGCCCTCTTCCGGCATGTTTCCTGGGTGATGCTGTGGCTGCCTGTGTTCCTGTTGCCGCTGATTCTTTACGGCCTGGCGCTGGCCCTGCTGCTGGCAAGCCTGGGTATTTACCTCAGGGATATCGGGCAGGTCATGCCTGCGCTGACCAATATGCTGATGTTTCTCACGCCCATCTTCTACCCCGCCACCGCCGTTCCGGTTTACCTCAAGCCCTGGTTTGAACTCAATCCCATAGGCTGGGGTGCGCAGGCATTGCGCTCCTTGCTGCTCGAAGCCAGCTTGCCAAGTTTGAACGTCTTGTGCCTGCATGCTGGCGCTTCCATCCTGCTGTTACTGTCGGGGAGATACGTCTTTTTGCGACTCGAAAAGGGCTTTGCCGATGTCCTCTGAAGTTGCGATCTCGGTCGACCACGTCGGCAAGACCTACCGGCTGTACGACAAGCCCTCAGACCGCCTGTGGCAGATTCTGCGGGGCAGCAAACGGCAGTACTTCAAGGAGTTCACAGCCGTCTCCGATATCGACTTCCGTCTGAACAAGGGCGAGGTGCTGGGTGTCGTCGGCGTCAACGGCGCCGGCAAATCCACCTTGCTGCAACTCATTGCCGGAACCATCTCGCCAAGCAGCGGCTCGCTCAAGACACATGGCCGCATCGCTGCCCTGCTTGAACTCGGTTCGGGCTTCAACCTTGACTTCACCGGGCGCGAAAACATCTATCTCAATGCCGCCACGCTGGGCCTGGCAAAGCGCGAGATCGACCAGAGAATTGACGAGATCATCGCCTTTGCCGACATCGGTGTCCACATCGATCAACCCGTCAAAACTTACTCCAGCGGCATGCATGTACGCCTGGCGTTTTCCATCGCCACCAGCGTCGATCCGGATGTGCTGATCATCGATGAGGCCCTGTCGGTCGGTGATGGCGCTTTTGCACGGCGCTCTTTCGACCGCGTCATGAAAATCAAGGAGCGCGGTGCTACCGTCCTGTTTTGCTCGCACACGCTGTTTCATGTCGAGGTCTTCTGCGACCGCGCGCTCTGGCTGCATCAGGGCCGTGTGCAAAAAATCGGACCCGTGTCGCAGGTGCTCTCCACTTACCAGGAGTTTCTCGATGCCCTGGCGGACCCCGGCGTACCGGTCATTGCCTCTGCCGACCCCGAGACCTCGCCCATGGCGATGGCCCTGGCCGACGCTGCAGCTGCGGCAACAGCGGCCGTAACGGCAGCGACGGCTGCGACGGCAACGACCAGCGTCGAGCCGGCGGCAGAAGCCGTAAGCCCGGCGCTGAGTCCGCCAACCGGTCACGCCCGCATTGAATCGGTCGCGGTCAGCCTGGACGAGCACCAGGGCCAGGAACTGTTTGGCGTATCCGGCGTTTCGACCCTGAGAATGCACATTGACTTTCGCAGCGACCCGGCACAGCCGGCTCCGTCGGCGGCATTGGTGCTGTCTTCCGAATCCGGCCGTATTCTGGCAACGCATCTGGCCTGTGCGCGTGGCCACGTTTTTGCCCGTGACAACCTGGGCAACGGCAGTGCCGAAATCCGTCTTGAAAACATTCCCCTTAACAAGGGGCGCTTTCGCGTTGGCGCCTACCTGATGTGCGAGCGTGGCATCCACGTGTACCAGTGGATTGACCCGGTTGCCTACATCCAGTTGCACCACGACGGCAGCGATCAGGGCTATTTCCTGATCAACGCTGACTGGTCGTCCACTGCCAAATGACTTCCGTGATCTGCGAGCTCGAAGCGGTCGACATTCCCGAGGCCTGTCAACTCTTCCAAAACGTCTTCGGCAGCGCCATCACTCCAGCGCACTGGCGCTGGAAGTACCTGCAGGGGCCACGTATCGGAGGCATCAACCTGATAGCCCGTGGCGCCAACGGTGAACTGCTGGCCCACACCGGCGGTTCGGTTTTTCCGGGCGTCATGTGTGGCGCCAGTCGCTCCATGGTGCAGCTCAGCGACTTCATGGTCGACGGCGCAGCCCGCGGTGGCTACTCGGTCAGCACGGTCTATCCGCGTCTCATGCGCGCCATGCAGGAGACCGTGGCTACGCGCTTTACCGAGCCCTACGCCTACGGATTTGCCGGTGTGCGCCAGTTCAAGCTCGGCATCCGCTTGGGGTACTACCGGGTACTGCGGCACTACCGTCCAGCCTACTTCACGCCAGCGGCGTCGGCTCCCTGGGGCAGCGCCTTGTGGCGCGCCAGCTGCGTTGATTGGGACAGTGACAGGCTCGACAAAATCTGGTCGCGCCGTGTCTCTGACATCCGCTGCCCCAAGATCCTGCGTACTGGCGCTTACCTTGCCTGGCGTTACCGCGATCATCCGGTTCACAACTACCAACTCTGGCTGCTCAGCCACCTGTCAAGAGACCGCGGCTGGTTCATCACGCGCACCATGCCCAACAGCGAAATTTGTGTTGTTGATGCCTTGCTGCCCGCTACGGCCAACCCGTCGGAGTTGCTGGTCGTGCTGGCTCGTGCCATCGCCAGTTCGACGCCGGTGCTGCCGCCCATCTACAGCTGGTTGTTGCAGAGCGACGCCGGATCAACGGTAGAACCGGTGGTGGGTGGCGAGTTCAAACTCGCACGCTGGCATAGCGACGAGCCCAGCCCCGCCTTTCAGCCCGGCGATACCGACGTTTTTTGAGTAAAGGTCCTCTGTCATCGCGGGCCTGAGCTTTGTCACTGCGGACCTGGTTTTGTCATTGCGGGTCTGGTTTTGTCATTGCGGGCCACGACCCGCAATCCAGTGGTGGCGTGGCACTGGATCCCGGATCAGGTCCGGGATGACAAAGTGGGAGGCCGGGATGACA
>JBAXNI010000088.1:0-12372 GCA_037133835.1 Comamonadaceae bacterium
TTTTTAATCAACAACTTGGAGAGTTCAGCGGCGCCAAGGTCAGGTTTTCCGGCGAGCCGGACCGCAGCCAAAGTACATGGGATTTGTACATACTCTCCGGCTGAAAAAGATAAATATCAACAAAATCAACAAGTTGGGAGCATTTCTGGTGAACGGCGTTTTCGTACAAGGCGCTATCGGCGCGAAAGGACCATCCCGTAACAAATGCTAACCAATAATATTTTGGGATATTTTCCCAATTTGTTGAAGTTGATGGATAATTTGCTTTCACGCTGTGACCTTTAACCTTCAAGGAGATACACCATGAATTCATTGCGACACAAGCTGACGCAGGGTCTGACCGTCGCTTTGCTCGCCACACTGACCGCCTGCGGCGGCGGTGGCAGCACGACGGGTGCAAGCGCCATCGTCAAAGGCGTTGCAGCCACCGGCTGGGCAATTGACAAAGGCAGCGTGACACTCGTCTGCGCCACGGCCAGCACGGCGCCAGTGAACACCGCCAGCGACGGCAGCTACAGTGTCGATGTCAGCAACATGACGCTGCCCTGCGTGGCTCGAGTGGACTACACCGACAGCACGGGCAAACCGGCGCGGCTGCATTCGCTGGTCAGAACCACTGGGACCGTCAACATCAACCCCGTCACGGACATGGTGGTGGCTTCCTTGAGCGCTACGGGCGCCGCGTCTGACGTCCAGGCCACTGAAGTCAAGACCTACACAGAAGACCGCATCCGTACCGCCACCCAAATGGTCAAAACCGAATTGGCATCCAAAGGTGTGAGCACGGCCTTCCTGCCAGACGACGTCATAGGCAGCAAAATGACGGCCGCCTCAGGTTCCGGCAAAGGAGATGACTACGACGGTGTGCTTGACGGCATCGCCGCCAAAACCAATATCAGAACCATTGAAAACGAACTCAGGACCGGCCATGAAACGGGCAGTCTGAGTACCAGCACCGGTCAACCCGGCAATGCGGCAGCAGGCAAGGCACTGTACGAAGCATCTTGCCAGAGCTGCCACGGAACGCGCATTGCAGATGCCAGCAATGCATCCAAAATTCTCAAGGCCATCCAGCAGAACGAAGGTGGCATGGGTTTCCTCGCCGGTACCATCACCGCCACGGCGGCGGACAGCATCGCTACCTACATAGCCAACGGCCTGAGCGGCAGCAGCGGAACGGCGGTGACGACGCCCGCCGCCCTGACCACGCAAACGATCACCTTCACGCCACCGGCTACGCAAACGCTGGGTGCAAGCGCACCGACGCTGACAGCCTCTGCCAGTTCTGGCCTGCCGCTGACGCTTGTCACCTTGACACCCGCCGTTTGCAGTGTGAGCGCGGGCGCCCTGAAGCTATTGACCGCCGGCAATTGCACCCTGACTGCCAGCCAGTCGGGCAACGCCAGTTTTGCCGCCGCAGTCAGCAAGACCATTACCTTTGCCATCATCGACCCCAGCGCACCGGTCGTGCCGCCAATCGGTGTGATCCCGGTTGCAAGCACTGGCAAGGTGTTGTACGCCAGCCGATGCAGTGGCTGCCACGGCCCAGCCGCAGCAGGTGGCAGCAAGGTGCTCAATGGCGCCAACAGTGCAATGACCATTTTGTCGGCCATCAATAGCAATCGCGGTGGCATGGGCAGTCTATCCATCCTGACGCAACAAAATCTGGCGGACATCGCTGCCTTTCTGGCCACACCCAACATGTAAGTCAGAGACAGCAATCCAGACCACTGTCGCCATAACGAAAACGCCCTGTCAGATGACAGGGCGTTTTGCTTGGAGTTAGATTGATCAGGCAGCGTAGGCCGGAGTAAGTCTGAGCGCCGGAACTTCGATCTTTACCCTGGTAGCGGTCAGGGCTTCGTTGGATTTGCGATTCAAATGACATTACCTGCTCATAGCGCGTGCCAGGCTCTGACAAATCAACAAGGCTCTTTTTAATCAACAACTTGGGCGAGATCTTCCGCAGGTCCGTGGAATTTTCGGCCGGCTGGCTTGGGTCACAGTACACCGGTTTTGTTCGTTTTCTCAATCGGTATTAAAAACATCAACAAAATCAATAAGTTACAAACACCCGTGCCAAATATTTTGTATATGCATGCAAACTCTCGCTCACGGGCCGAGAATTGGCAAGGGACGGTTCGACACGCGGACCATTTGATCGAGGGTAAACACCTAATATTTCCCTCGAAATTCGCCTTTATTTAATTATTATTTATAACCATAATTCACCAAAATACCAATTGTTTACAACAGGAGACAACATGAAAATGAAGAAGTTGGCGCTGGCGCAAGCCCTTGCATTGGTTTTGGTGACCGGTTCGGCTCTGGCCGATGTCACCATCGGCGTTATTGTGTCGGCCACCGGGCCGGCAGCCTCTCTGGGCATTCCGGAAAAGCAGACCTTTGCACTGCTGCCTGCGACGCTGGGCGGCGAAAAGGTCAAGTACATCGTCCTGGACGATGCCACCGACCCCAGCACGGCCGTCAAGAACGCCCGCAAGCTGACATCCGAAGACAAGGTTGACGCGATCATCGGTGCGACCGCCACACCGACTTCGGCAGCCATTCTGGAAGTAGCGTTTGAGAGCAAGACACCCCAAATTGCCATGGCGCCGACGGCGCCTGCACCCGACAAGGCGCCTTGGGTCTTTATCACGCCACAGAACTTCAACCAGATGGCCATTGCCATCGTGGCCCATATGGCTGCCAACAATATCAAGACCATCGGCTTCATTGGTTACGCTGACGCCTATGGCGAACTCTGGCTCAAGGCGATGCAGGAAGCGGCTGCCACCAAGGGCATCACCGTGAGCGCAGTGGAGCGTTACCAGCGCAATGACACAAGTGTTGCGGGACAGGCGCTCAAGCTGCTGGCGGCCAAGCCGGAAGCGATTCTGATCGCGGGGTCAGGTACGCCCGCCGTGTTGCCGCAGGCCACGCTGATTGAGCGCGGCTACAAGGGCAAGTTCTACCAGACGCACGGCATCGCCAACCGGGATTTCCTGCGCGTTGGTGGCAAGAACGTCGAGGGCACGATATTTCCGGTCGGACCGATGTTGCTGGCCGAGCAGCTGCCTGACAGCCATCCATCCAAGAAGCCGGCGCTGGAGTACACCAAGCTCTACGAGGCCGCCAATGGTGCCAACAGCCGATCGACTTTCGGTGGTCACGGATGGGACGCCTATCTGCTGCTCAATCGCGCTGTACCGGAAGCGCTGAAGAAGGCCAAGCCAGGTAGTCCCGAGTTCCGGGCCGCCTTGCGCGATGCCTTGGAGAATGTGAAGGAACTACCGGCAGTGCATGGCGTGTTCAGCATGTCCGCCAAGGATCACAATGGCCTCGATGCCCGTGCCGCCATCATGGCAACAGTGGAAAACGGGGACTGGAAACTTGTGAAGTGAACCGGTATCCGCACAGACAAGGCACCCTGCCCAATTCGGCGCTGGGCCTGCTCTTCGTCTGTGCGCTTGCTGTTTTCCTGCTGATGGAGGCGGTCAGGAGTTATCGTCCGGATCCGCTTCAAGCCGAGAAGGCGGTTGCCATTCAGCTGATGCAGAAGTCGCTTGCCCAGATCAAGGCCGAAAGACTGCGATCCGGCACCCGGATCGATCCGGGGATTGACACCAACGAAACCGGAATGATCGGTGAACGCTACAGCGACCTCACTACAACTCTCGGCTCACTTCCCTCGAAAAGGACCTCGACCAATCCCCTGTTTGCTGCTGCCGTCGTTGAAATGCTCGCCAGAGCGAATGTGCGCAGGGGGGATTCGGTGGCGATCAGCTTTTCCAGTTCGTTTCCGGCGCTCAATGTCGCTGTCTTGTCAGCCGCCAGTGCGCTGGATCTCAAGACGGTCATCATCAGTTCTGTCGGAGCATCCATGTACGGCGCAAACGATCCTCGCATGACCTGGCTCGATATGGAAAGTCTGCTCAAGAAGAACGGAGTTTTCGAGTACCAATCTGCCGCTGCATCGCTCGGCGGTATTGTTGACACCAAGGGGGGTCTTGACGGGACTGGCGTGGAACTCGGCCTGCTGAGTATCCGCAGGAACCACATCGATCTGCTCGAAGAGGGTGGCGTCACTACGCAGCAGCGCGATATCCGCAGACGGCTTGATCTCTACACCACCCTGTTGCACGGCGTGAAGCCCGCCGCTTTCATCAATGTGGGTGCTTCGCAGACAGCACTCGGCAATTCGCCGGAGGCTTACACGCTGGCCACGGGCCTACTTGAAAAACCGGCTGTTTCCGACGATCCCGAAAGAGGTGTCATATTTCATATGTCGGAGCGGGGTGTTCCGGTGATCCACCTATTGAAAATCCGCAGCCTGGCAAAGTATTTCAATATCCCGTTTGATCCTGCGCCGTCGCGAAAGGCCACTCAGGACGCGAATCCTGCTGGGCCCGGATATTCGCGTAGCGCAGCCTTTACGACCCTTTTTGCCCTGCTGATCCTGATGGCGCTGGCGAAATACCACTACTCAGCAAGAACTGTCCCACACCCTGCTTCCTGATTTGGTCGTAACTGGGCAGGTGCTCCACCGCCAGCTTCTTTTCCGGGTAAAGGTCAGCGAACACGGTCAGCAGTTCATGGATGGAGGCCACATGCCGCCCCACCCGCTCCTCCATGGAAAGACCGTTTTCAAGGTAGGGAACGTAAAGCAGTCCATTGGTGGCAGCACGTGTAAAAAAGTCATCCTTGCCAGTCAGAATCAGCTGCTCGTCGGCCCTCGCATGAAGTTTGTCCTGGATCGGGTTGCCGGTCTCCATGAGCACGGACAGGGTTTGCGTATGGTCGCCCAATTCGCGATGCGACATGCCACGCAATTTCTTTGGAGAGGGTTCCAGTCGCATCTGGACCCCTTTCGAATCGAGATCAATCGATGCCAGGGCGGCCAGTTTCTTGGCTCGCTCATGGGTAATGATGCAGTTCACGATCGGGTTCATTGGCCTGGCCTCATGAAGATCTATGGACAGGTCTGCATTTTCCTTGCGCACCAGTTCGGTCAAAGCGAAGGCCACTTTTTCAGTGAAGTTGCCGTCCGCCCGACCGGGGAAGGATCGGTCCAGATTGCGCACTTCGAAGTCAGAAAGAAGCTGACCGCTTGGATAGTGAACGTAGACCTCCGGGTCTGGCCATTGGTCGATCGGATTGGTCAGCCGGTCGCCGTAGCGGAACCATCTTGTTCCACCCGCGGTCTTGATTTCGAAGCGTGTGGGAACCCCCTCCGATGGTGCGGTGTTGGTAAAGCTGCTTTCGTTGGCATGCGGAACCACGATCAGGCGCCCAGCCTTCATCACGGCATTTTCAACAAGAAGCACCGCCGACAGCATGCCAGCCGATTCGTTGGCATGAACCCCGCCCATGACAAAGACCGTGGCGCCCGCTTCCTTGCCCTCAAGGTAATACACGTCGGTATCTCCGGCGGTATTTTTCAGCGCTGGAAGATAAGCGCTCAACTTGCCGACCCTGGTTACACCCGGCCCCTGGACCACCGGTTCGCGATCATGCAGTTTCAGAAAATCCTTTCCGAAGACGCCCGTCAGGAGCAGCGTTGTTGCCAGAAGGATCAGCGATAGGGGTAATTTCGGGAACATCAAAGTCTCCCTATTTGACAAGGAATACACGCAGCAGCAAGGGAATGATCAGGAAAGAATAGACAATCTTTTCCTGGTTCTTGTCTGACTTGAACATGTTCCAGATGATGATCGCGGCGATGAAAACGCAGAGCAATCTATAGAAGACAAGTATCACGGTAGTTACCTCAATTGAGTTCAATTAATCAGAAAGCTCAAGCTGTCCGCAAAGATGACCATCAGTATTCCGATCACATCGATGACCAGAAGCGGCACCACGCAATGCTTTAGAACGGTTGCATAGCTACCCTTGAAATCCGTGACCATGATGGCGGCCTTTCCAGTGATGGCCGTTGGTGGAGTCAGCGTGGCCAATGCGGCAATCAGGCTGATGCCGATGGTTGCAATGATCGGATCGCGCCCTAGCAGGGCCAGCATGAACGGAACTCCCAGAATCGACGCCGCCCCCAGCGTCCCGAGCACGCTGCCCGACAGTGGCAGACCAACAAACAGGGCGGCATACAGCACCATCGTTGGGACCGTGATGGCGGTAATCACGAACAAGCCCTTGACCCCGGTTGCCGACATCACCTGCACCAGTGGTCCCACGGCAACAAGAATGCCGGTGACCGGCAGCGTGCGTTTGACGACGTCGCTCGATAGCTTCAGAAAGTTCATCTTCCTGGAAAGCAGCAGGGCAAATGCCGTGCCCACCAAAAACATCAGTGGGACGCCCAACGGTGGAAACTGATGTGGCAACACCCTTGCGACAACCATCAGCAGGGCAAAGACAAGGAGCGGGGCAATGATCCTGAGTCCCTTCATCTTTTCCGGCACAGTTGGCAGCGGCTTGAGCATTTCATCCACATCGAGATGCTCCTTGACATGCTTGGCGCCAACAAACAGGGCCGCAGTGATGGCCAGCAGCACCGTCAATATGGCCAGCGGAACAAAGAATCCAACGTAGGGCATGTTGATCCCTGACGAGATGATCATGGCCGGGATATTGATGGGCGGTGCGAAATCACCCAGCACGCCGCCAATGGCCAGGAACGCAACGATCCTGGACAGGGGTATGCCCATGCTCATCAGCACAGGCGCCACGATACCGCCAAGGGCGATGACACCGGCAGCCCCGGGCCCGGTGAGGGCGCCCGGCAAGATGATGAGAAACATGAGGAGAACCAGAAGCACTTTGGGATAGCGGTAAAACCGGACGATCAGGCTGCGCACCATGGCATCGAAGGCGCCCGACTCCTTCTGCACCTCTACGAACAGCGTGCCGGTGATGATGATCAGCGCGATGTAGAAGAAGGTGAAGGAGCCCTCGATGATGTGGTGCAGTGACGTTGGAATGTCAAACCCAGATGACAGGGAGCCAACGATGGCAGCCAATAGCAGGGACAGGACCGTGGTCAGATTGAAAAATCGCTGCGCCGCGGCAAAGACGACAGCCATCTCCAGGAAAAGCAGGGTTGCCTGCATGGTTTGAGACATCAATATGCACTCCTCATCACTTCAATATTTCCGAATTCACGATCGTGTACCGCAGGATGACTATTTCCTGTTGCTCTCAAAAAGTATCCGAGCGGCCGCTCCCGCCATCTGACTGTTGGAATGGCCCGCGCCGGGCACTGTTTGCAGTTTCCATTCAAACGAAATTCCTCTGGTCAGCGACTCTTGCTGGGCAATCTTGAAGAAGTTCATGCCGCGGGCAAACCGCTGGTTGCCCTGCTTCATGGCTCCGACAGATTTGTTCAGGCTTTTCTGGTTTTCGAGGGTGTCCCGCTCGCCTAGCAGAAGGGTCAAATCCTTGCCGAATGCCAGTTGGATCGTTCCGCCAGGCAGCCCAGTCTTTTCGAGCCCGTAAGGGAATTCCTCGAGGAAACGCGGCAATGTGTAGAACCCCGGGTTGGCGGCAACAGCACGCCTGATGTGTGCATCCGGTTTGAACAGCAGCATGCGATGGACGAACTGGCCGCCAGCGGAGTGACCATAGAGGTAATAGTCAATGCTTTGGTTGTTGTCTTGGGTACGCACGTAGTCGAAAAGGTGTTCGACAAGCGCGAAGCCGGATCGGTTTTCCGGGATCGGTCGCAAGCTGGAATCGAACATGTTTCCCTGGGCATAGCCTTCACCCGGATAGTTCTTTTCGGAGAACTCAGGCACTACCAGCAGAGCGCCATACTGTCGGGCGTAATAGATCCACTGATCACGGTACTCCTCGGCATTTCTCTGCATTCCATGCATGACAAAGAGAACAGGACTTGAGTCGCTGGATTGGGGCGGTTTGAAATACCAGACCCGGATCGGCTTCTGGGGGTCTCCCCTTTGATCTGTGAAGGTAAAGCTTCCTGAACCGGGTTCAAACTCGGTGGTGACCGTCTTCGCCAAGGTAAGGAAGGCGCAGAGCGTCAGCAGCAAAAGCACAAAGAATCGTTTCATGGATCGTGTTTTCATCGCAGCAAACCTAAACCGATCAAGGCGAGTCTGACCAGCACTGAGATGATCAGCAAGGCCATGAGTGTGGGCAGAACGCGCTGACGGTCCATTTCATTGGCAATCAGTCCGGGAACAATAAAGCCAAGGCTGTCGGTTTCGCTCGCCAGATTGAATTGCTGGACAACCAGCAACTTGAATACCCACTGCCAGCTAAAGCCCACCAGAACCATCAAGATGAAGCGCCGCCGGCCAAAAAGAATTGTGTAACGCGAAGACAGCTTCACTGAGGCGTAAGTCAGAACACTGATGGTTAATGTGCCGGCCAAAACCGGGAGATTGGTCAATTGCAGTGCAATGTATCCAGGGACAACAAAGCCTCCCGCTGACAAACCGATCCACTCGTAGAAAACAAAGCCGAAAACGAGTCCGATGGTGATCGACTCAACCAGGTTCATGCGGTCACACTTCCCTTGAAGAACCTTGACAGGAGCAGGCCGGCTCCCTTTTCATTGCCCATGCCGACGATCGTGAACTCCCGGCAAGACAATTTCTTGAACAGTTCGGCAATGACGAGTTCAGGCGCGGAACAACGGATTGGCAGCACGCTGCTGTCAGGCAAAGATTGGCTGAGGTATCGGGTGGCCGGGCCAAGACTGTCTCCAACGACGGCTACGCAGTCGTAACGGGACGCATGCGCCAGAAACCCCGCGAAGGAACGCATCCTCAGCGGACGATCCTCGCGGTTGTTGTAGAGCGCAACCCAAGGTCTGGGGCAGTGTGTTCGCGCAAACGCCCAGTCCTGAATGATCCGGGTTGATTCAATGTCGTTGGCCGAAAAGGCATCTATGAAGCAGATCTTTCCTGACTCCATGGACCGCGTAAATATGACGCTGCCTTCCGATGAGGAACACTCTTCGGCCAGAATCAAATCAACAAGCGCTGGATCAAGCGCCAACTGCGAACAAACCTGCTTGGCAACCGCAAGGTTTTCCCTGAATATCAAGTGGCTCTGCCATTCATGCTGGACACAGATTGTCGCGGCGTCGGCCAGAATTGCATCGGTCTGTAACGGGCGAGCCAATGAACTAAACAGGGGAAAGTAAGCGGCGTCGGCGGTGATCAACACTGCGTGCTCGGGTATGGTTTGCGAGAGGGCTCGGGCGATGTCGTCCAGGCTGCCACCCATCACCTCAAAGTGGTCGGGGCGGACATTGGTAATCACTCCGATCGTCGATCGAATCAGTTTCGTCTCGGAGACGAACTGCAGAACAGGATCGAGTGCCATGCATTCAATCACGACGGCATCCACCTGCAACTGGTCTGCTCGACGGATGACTTTCAACTGCTCCAGTATGTTGGCCGGAGCCCAGCGCCGAATTGTCTCCCGAGTGCCATTGGGCAGAATCAGTTCGGGGGCCATGCCGGTGGTCTTGGCCAGCGTACGGATCCCGGAGCGGCGCAATGCTGCTGCGATCAGTCGCGTGACAGACGACTTGCCTCTGGTGCCGTTGACGTGGATGCGGATCTTGATCCGCTTCAGGCGCTTTTCGTGCCGGATCCGTTCAAGCACCAGATAGCCGACGATGAGGAAAAAAAACAGCGGAAGGTACGACAAAGACGCCTCTCAGACCTGGGGGCACATCAGCAGGGGGACGTGTCTTGTCGAAGCGGTCGCACAGCGCGATACGCCAAACAGTCACTTCGTGAAAATATCCTTCAGGGCAGTTCCGACATCGGTTGCCTTCTTCACAACGGCGATCTGAATCTTCCTGGCCTGAGCGGACTTTGTAAATGACCCGCTCTTGTCACTGTCTTCCGTGACGATCATGAAATCCGCCTTGGCCACGACCGGGTCAATAAACTTGTCGGACAGTGCGCCTTTTCTCGAATCACCTCCGACATGAACAGCGACCACTTTGATGTTGCCTTTCTTGGCAGCATCCAAAAGGGCCGTCACTCGTGCCAGTTCACCTTTCTCGTCAATGCCCGCTTCACCCAGTCCTTTGGCACTCCCTCCCATGGCAATCACCAGGGTCTTGATCCCTTTCAGTTCGCTGGCCTTGAGTACATTGTTGAAGCTGTGATCCAGCTTGTTGCGCTTGGCCAGCAGACTCACGGTCTCGGCATCCAGACTCTGGCCGCACGACGAGATCGCAAAGGGCATGTCGGCTTTGAAGGCGCCTGGTGCCGCCCATACGGTCGCAGCAACGCAAGTTAACGAGATCAAGACCATCCGTGCGAACAGTCCTGATAAACGGGTAAATCCCACTTTCATGTGTATCCATCTCCAAAACAAGGAATTTGCATCATGCAACAAACCAGGTGCAAACACCAGATCAATAGCCCAGCGACGAGCCACCTCGGCGAGGATCGGCTCCACCCTTTAGCACGCCGCTCTGTTGATTGATCACGATCCCCTGCATGCCGCCCAGATCCTGTTCGAACTCCTCTTTCATCACCTGGACCTGATGGCCCTTGGCCTCAAGTGCCTTGCGTGTCTCAACTGGCAGGCGTGATTCAAAGCGTGGGCTTACCAGCTCAGGTTTGTAGAAGTCAGGCTTGGCCACGAGTTGCATCCGAACCGCTTCGATGGCATCCTGGATGCCCATGCCGAATTCGACAACGTTGAGAAAGACCTGGAATTGAAGCTGGCCGATCCCTTCTCCGCCAGGCGTACCCCACACCATCACTGGTTTGCCGCCTTTCAGGGCGATCAGTGGTGAGTTGTTGAGCAGCGATGTTTTCCCGCCGTCGATGAAATTCGCATCGCCCTTGTAGGGAGAAAATGATCCGAAGCGGGTCGCATTGTGGAAGATCATCCCGGTGTTGCCGACCACGACCTTGGTCCCGAAAGTGCCAATGGTGGGCGTGCAGGCGACAGCGTTTCCGTCCTTGTCATAGATGTCGATGTGGGTTGTATTGGTGTCGTCAAGGTACGAGGCCACGTTGGCGCTGGCAACGTTGACCGCAGTTCGACTGACTGCAGGTTGCTCTGAAGGTTCTGCGAGGGCGGATTTTTGCGAAGCCCCCGGATTGCCGGGCGTTCCAAAGGCGAGGGCCTTGTCCTTGTTGATGAGTTTGCGACGCTCTGCGGCGTATTCTTTCGACAACATCCCTTCAAGTGGAATCTTCACGAATTTCGGATCGCCGACATACTTGTAAACATCGGCGTTGACCAGCTTGATCGCTTCGGCGATCAGATGGAGGTACTCGGCGCTGTTGTGCCCCATCTTCTTGAGGTCGAAGGCTTCAAGGATGTTGAGGATCATGACCGTCTGGATACCGCCCCGGGACGGAGCGTTGTTGCTGTAGACGTCGTAGTCCTTGTATTTGGTATGTACCGGCTTGGTCCAGACGGGCTTGTAGTCGGCAAGGTCTTTGGCGGTAAAAAGCCCATCGTTTTCCTTGTAGAAGGCAACGATCTCCTTGGACAGCTCGCCGGTATAGAAATAGTCGTAGGCGGCCATCAAGGCTTGACTGCGACTCTTTCCGGACTTGATGGCATTCTGTTCGGCACTGACCAGACGTTTCATGGTGGTGGCCAGGTCCTTCTGTATCAGCAGGTCGCCCTCATTGGGTATATTCCCGCCCGGCAAAAAGACTTTGGCTGAGGTCGGAAAGATTTCCATCGTCGCTTTGACCTTGGACAGGACGTCGTAACCGTAGGAGTCAAGCGGATAACCTTTCTCCGCATAATGAATTGCCGGCTGAAGCACTTCCGCAAGGCTCAGTGTTCCGTACTTTTCCAGCAGGTAAACCCAGCCACCGAAATTGCCCGGAACAACACCGGACAGATAACCGACCTCTTGATCACGTTTGCTCTTGAACGCCGCCGGTTTGGCGGCATACGGTGCTGCGCCAGTCATCTGCAGGGAAACGACTTCCTTCGTCTTGGCGTCGTAGAGCGTCATGAAGCCAACGCCGCTGATGGAGGATCGCGATGGCTCTACGACTCCCAAGGTCGACGCTACTGCCACAGCGGCATCAAAGGCGTTGCCCCCCTTCTTGAGCACATCCGTGCCAGCTTGGGTTGCCAGGGAATGGGCTGCCGAGACCATCCCTGTGGTCCCTACGGCTTCAGGCATGTAGGAGGCCAGAGCTCCGGTTGGTGTTGCCAGATTGATCGCACAAGCTGCCAGCGTGGCCAGGGAGGCAATGGCAAACCTGCGGTTAAGGCGCAGAAATGCAAGCGGCGATTTACTATCGTTCATGACATTCTCCATCGAGAGAAAAGGGTGTCGCAACCGGGCCGATCGACCCGTCGGATCAATCAGCCAACTTCCATCTGAACAGCTTAGAAGCTGTGGCGAATGCCCAGTTCGTAGCCGGTGCTGCCGCCGCCCGGTGT
>JBAXNI010000089.1:0-11803 GCA_037133835.1 Comamonadaceae bacterium
GAATACCGGCCTGTCACGCCGGGGGTCGCGGGTTCGAGTCCCGTCCACTCCGCCATGTAACATGAAAAAACCGTTGTAGTTCATTGAATTGCAACGGTTTTTTGTTTGATCTTGGGGGAGTCAGTCTTTGCTGATTCAATGGTGGCCACGACGCAAGTGGCCCACTGAATCTGAAACACGAATGCCCCGGTCAGTCGGTGCTCGTTGGTGCGCCGAAATAGTAGCCCTGAGCGGCATCAACACCAATGTCTGCGAGTGGAGTTACTTGAGAAACAGTTTCGACACGCTCGGCTATCACGACAATATCCAGAGAATGCGCCAATGCCACAAAGGACTTCAGCAGTTCGTTGACGAACTCCTGTTTGGGCAATTCGGCAATCAGGGAGCCGGTCAACTTGACATAGTCGGGCGCGATGTCGCGCACAAGCTTCATGGCCTCGGCGTCCAGACTGAAGTTGTCGATGCCAAATTTCCCACCATGCTTGCGGACCAACGCACGCAGTTGTAAGGCAGTGCTCAGACTGTTGGTGACGCCGAACTTTGGTACTTCGACCGCGAGCATGGCGGCCCTCTCCCTCAGGCTACCGAGCTGATTGGCAAACCAGCTCAAGAAGTCCTGGTCTGCAATACTCTGCGGAGACAGGTTTATTGCGACAAGACAGGATTCGTCGGTATGTTGCGGCAATCTTGCCAGCACCAGGGCTACTGCAGCGCGGTCCACATCCGCCATCAAGCGATGCCGCGTGGCCATCGGAATGAAATTCGCCGCCGGGATCATCTTGCCTTCGCTATCAACCAGCCGCGCCATGCTTTCGCGCTGCAACTCGGCATGATCCGGACCAAGGCTTCGAACCGTCTGGTGCACCAGACGCAGCCGGTTCTCCAGCAGCGCCGTCCTGATCAGCGTGCGCCATGCGTAGGAGCCCATGGAACTGCTGTTGGCGGTTTCAGCCGCCAGCACCACGAGGCCATTGCGACTGGACTGTCGCGCGGTTTCGAGAGCCAGATCAACCCGCGCAAATACCGCTGCGCGAACTTCTGTCTTGCTAAAAAATGCGGCACCCATTGTGACCGAAACCATGCTGGCGTGTTCGATTTCCTTAAGAGCTGCCATGATCCGCTTGTGCAATTCAGTGACCATCTCATTGGCCTGTGCTTCGCTTAGGTCGATGGCGATAAAACTGAAGCTGAATTCGTTGCTGCGACCCAATCTGGCCGAGGGCAGCAGCGCGAATACCGCACTTGCATTTTGCGTGACAGCACGGATGATGCGTTCACCCTCGGCAAAGCCGTGCGCGCGAATCAGCAGGCGCAGGTTGTCCAATTCGACCGATACCACTGTCCCCAGAGCGAATTGCTCCTCGCCAGCAAGAAGCTCGGACAGCGCAAGTTCGTAACCGGCGCGGTTGAGCAGGCCGGTCAATTCATCCTGATACGCCTTCTTGTGCAGCGCCTGCGCGCGGGTTGTTTCGGCATCGAGCATTTCTCCGACCCGGTGTGACATCTGGTTCATCGCCGTCACCACAGTCGCCAGTTCAGGCGCGCGGGGTCGATACGCAATTGGCTCAAAGCGTTTGATCTGCACATCGTTAGCCGCTTTTTCAATGGCACGCAACGGTTTGAGTATGAAGAAAAGAATGACCTGCAGCAGGGCCAGGGCCAAGGCACACAGTCCGGCAATCCAGACTGTCAGGTTCGTTGTCGTGCGCCACAGGTGCTGATAGGCGAAGGTAGGCTGACTTACGACCAGAACCTTGCCCAGTTGCCTCCAGCCCGAACCGAGAAAAGCCTCGCCGGTGTGCGTTGAGATCGGGAAAGTTGCCACAAACCATGGCGGTACTTCTTCAATTTTTTCCGGCATTTCGCGCTTCAGAATGGCCTGCCTGTCATTGCCCAATACGCTGATGCTCTTGAAATAGCCTCTGTCAAACATGCTTGCCACGTTGGTCTGAGCCAGTACCAGGTCATCCTTTCCCAGAGCCTGGCCCAGCGTTACCGAGAGGGTGGTAGCGGCGTCCTGCGCATGGGATGCGAGCTGTTGCTCCAGATAGCGCCGGGTTCCAATCACCGACACCAGGATCATGGCCAGCATGAGGGTCGTGAACACAATCAGCAGCACCAGCGAGAACTGTTTACGCAAACTCATTTTGTTCCCTGTGTTTCCTTCTTCTTTGTCGAGTTGGCGATGGAAGCTCCAGCGCAATCCATCCCATCGCCAGGATGACGGTGATGGTCAGCGCATTGGAAGGTATCTGCAGATTGAAGTCAACGGTGCTGTGCACCGCCAGCGCCACGATGCTCATGGCCACGCCAAACGCCATGCCCCAGGGTAATGATGACTTGCGCTTCTTCATGACCTTGATGGTGGTCCACAGTGTTGATGCCACCAACAGAGCCAGGATACCCAGCCCGATCAAACCAAAATCGGTGGCAATTTCGACAAAATCATTGTGTGTGTGGTCCACGTAGCTGTAGCCGTACTGCGGCGTGCGATAGCTCAGGAAGATGTTGTAGAAGCTGCCGCCGCCCGTACCCACCAGTGGGTAGTCCTGAACGATGGCCAGCGCTGTTCGCGCCGCTTCGGACCGGGCCTCAAAGGACTCTTGAATGCTGCTGTCACTGCTCATGATTTCCGTACCCTGAATGCGGTCCACAACTTTCTCGACCCCAACCCAGGTACCCACCACGAAGACATCAATCACTACCAGACTGGCAATCAGAATCATGGTCTGGGGCGCGTTCTTTCGTGCCAGCGCCATGGCTACGGCGCCGACGATCAGCATGGCCGAAAAGAAGGCCCCGTTACCCATGCGCGAGCGCGTCAGCACGAGGCCAATCACCATCACGATCAGCAGCATGCGCAAGCGCATCTTGGGACTTAAAATGAATTCAATGCTGGCGGCGAGTCTTAGCTTCCAGTTGGTGTAGCGTACCGGCTCGTTACCCAGGCGCGCCAGCATCAGGCCAATGCCAACGGACAATGTCATGCACAGGTAGCCGGCCAGATGGTTACGATTGACGAAGGAGCCGACGGCGTCGTGATGCGCAATATTCACGTAGAAAATGCGATATTCCGCCTTGAGAGAAAGCAGTACGGCTGCCAGCGCCGCCTGCATCACACCGCTCCAGACCAGCACCTGCGCCAGGCGGTCAAGCCGCTCGGCGCTGCGCACGGTGAGCAGCGCGACACCAAAGACGCTCAGGTAAACAAAGGACAGCGAAGCCATGTAGCGCGACTGATAGACGTCGAGTGACAGCGTCATCCACTGCGCTGGAATTTGTGCCAGCGCGGCCTTCGGCGACAGGGCAGCAACCCAGGGTGCTGGCAGCGGTGCCGTTTGCAGCCAGGCCAGAGCGCCAAAGACTGTGAGCAGGGCCAGTGGCCAGCGAAACAGCAGCAGGCGCTGCCAGGCACTCTGGCGGCTGCGCCGCCACGCCCAAACAGTGCCCACCAGCAGCACGACTGCCATGATAAGCAACAAGCCGGCAGCCCAAAACCGATTGCTCGCCAATGGCAGTGGCGCCCACATCAGGAGCGTCAGCAGGCCAAAAAAAATCCAGCCGTCCTGAATATCGGTGGTTTGGCTCATGGTGGAGCGATCGGTCATGTCGAGAAAAGAAAAATGGCAGCCTGAAGCTGCCATTTTTTTAAAAGCGTTCTAACGCACCTCAGCTTCGGCTGGCCGAGTTGTTGCTATTGGTGGCAGTCGAATTTTGCGTATTGCTGGTGCCATTGGCGTTGCTCGTGGTCCCAGCGGCAGTGGACGCCTGACTGCTGGCCGTGTTGATGGCCGTACTCTGCGATGGTGCAGCGGTGACGGCTGCTGTGGTAATCGCAGACGCTGCAGAAGGGGCTGCCGTGATCGCTGCTGTGGTGATGGCCGCAGCTGAAGATGGCGCCGCCGTCACCGCTGCGCTGGTTATCGCTGATGCGGAAGACGGTGCAGCGCTGACCGCAGCGTTGGTAATGGCGGCAGCGGAAGACGGGGCGGCGCTCACGGCAGCGGTGGTAACTGCTGCAGCGGAAGACGGGGCGGCGCTCACGGCAGCGCTGGTAATGGCCGCAGCGGAAGATGGGGCAGCGCTCACGGCAGCCGTGGTAATAGCTGCAGCTGAAGATGGAGCAACGTTCACGGCCGCAGTGGTAATGGCTGCAGCGGAAGACGGCGCGGCGCTCACGGCAGCGGTCGTAACGGCCGCAGCGGAAGACGGGGCAGCGCTCACGGCAGCCGTGGTAATCGCTGCAGCTACAGAGGGTGCAGCAGTCACGGCAGCGGTAGTGATGGCAGCAGCCGCAGTTGGTGCAACGGTCACGGCCGCGGTGGTAATGGCTGCAGCGGAAGACGGCGCGGCGGTCACGGCAGCGGTGGTCACGGCAGCGGCGGCAGACGGTGCAGCGGTCACGGCAGCGGTTGTAATTGCAGCGGCGGCAGACGGTGCAGCGGTCACGGCAGCGGTTGTAATTGCAGCAGCATTCCCCGGGTTTTGGGCGACGGCAGCGGCGACGACTGCAGAAACGCTGACATTCGCGGCAAGCGCCGCAGCCACGATGGCACTTGCGCTATCACCCCTGAGAGTTGCTGCAGCGACTTCAGCCGAGATTTGGGCAGTGGTCATGGCCGCGGTGAACGCAGCGTTGGCTGACATGCTGGCGATCAGAATCGACGCCGAAAGTACTAATTTTTTCATGCTGCACCCCTGATGTTGACGAACTTGGAAAGAATATATCACAACTTGGCGACCCTGTATTCAGTCGTCATGATTATTGCGCCGGTCTGTCTTCTTTCGGCGATCCCGGCCAGCAGGCTCCAGCCCCGACGCCAGCGTCGACAGGCCGGTTCTACGCCCGGTTGCGTCTCTGTCTTCACTGCGGCGATCTTCAAAACCGGCCCACTCACGAAAGCTCTTGAGTCTCTTCATCAATCTCCATGCATGACTCATGCTGAAGTGGTAAGCCGTGAAAACCGTCACAAACAACCAGAAAGAAATCCAGTCGGGCACCTGCAAGGCAATGGCGGCAATCCCGAAGAGGATGAAGACAAGGTGCGACAGAAGGATGATCAGAACCGTTCGCTTGTCACCAAAACCGGCCAGCATCAGAATATGGTGCAGATGCTCCCGGTCGGCCGCAAAGGGTGACTGCCCGTGTGCGATGCGACGGCTCATGATGGTCATCGTGTCGAGCAGCGGTACCGCGAACAGCCACAGGGCGGAGACCGGCCTGATGACCGCATCCGGGCCCTGTGAAAGCGAAATCAGGTACCAGACGATGGCAAAGCCGATGAAGGTCACGCCGCCATCACCCATGAAAATGGCCGCATGCTTGCGACCGAAGAACCGGGAGTTGAACACCAGAAAACCGAGCATGACCGCCACAAAGCTGATCAATTGAAGGGCCACTGCCGGATTGGCAGGTAGTGCGAGCAAGGCCAGCGCCGAAAAAGTCAGCATTGCCAAACCGCCGGCCAGCCCGTCAACGCCGTCTGTCATGTTGATGGCGTTGATGCCGCCCACAATGCCCACGACCGACATCGGAATCGAGAGAAGAACCAGCGAGCCGCCGATCCCCGGGATCAGGCTGCCGATGTCATGTATCCGGATGCCACAGTACAGGACGGCAAAAATAGCGCAGCAGGCTTCGACCAGAAAGCGTTTCGCAGGCGATAGATTCCACCGGTCATCGGCGAGCCCCACCAAAAGCAGAGGAACTCCAAGTGCAATCAGCCAGACGCCATTTCTCTCTCTCCAGAAGGGGAAAATCAGGCACAGGGCAAGCAATGTTGCATAGACTGCCAGGCCACCTACCATCGGTATCTGGCCCGAGTGGCGCTTGCGCACAGTGGGTACGTCAACCAGACCGGCGTGAATTGCCACGGGCATCAGCAGCCGTATCAATACGACCGCTAGAGCAAAGGCGGTGGCGAACGTTTCAAACACGTTGCACTTTCAGGTTTTCACCGCTCTGATTCCATCGGCTATGGAGGGCATCTGGCGCAGGCAATTTGCGCAGACTGCCGGGTGAAATGGCCAGGGCGCTGGGTCTGCTGAGCAATTCAATCAAAACCATGGCGCGTCGGTCGCCATCGTCCATCTGATAAATCCCTTCAATGCCAGCAAAGGGACCATCCTTGATCTGCACCAAGTCACCCGGCTTGAACAGGCGCTCAGGGTCAGTGCGCACGGTCTGGTTGAAGCTGCGCAGTTGTTCGATCAGTTCCGCACTGATGGTCGCAGGCTCCATGCCAAAAGTCACAAGACGACTCACGCCCAGCGTGGAGCGAATCGGTCCCCAACTTGGGCCGGCCTGGCCAGTGTCGAGTTGAATAAAGAGGTAGCGCGAGAAAAGTGGCTCGCGCACCACCGTCAGTGCGCCATGACGCAACTTTTCAATCGCCAGCAATGGGAGATAGCAGCTGTAACCCTGCTGCTGCAGATTGAGCAGCGCCCGCTGTTCCTGACGAGGTTTGGTGTGAATGACGTACCAGCGCATGGTGGGTTTGGTGTGACAGTTTCCCTTGCATTGCTTGAGCCAGATCAACTTTGTGTGAACTTTGGCCAAGCCGCTGCGGTGATTCTACGTTGGAAACGCTGCAGTGATCAAGTGTGAAGGGAATGCGCCGATACTTGGAGCATGCATGAAAAGACAAGACCATATCGCCAGCTTGCTGGTTTTGCGTCAGCTTTCGTGCTGGTCTGCCTGACGCTGGGAATGGGGCGGGCCAGTCTGATCGACCTCCCGGATCGGCTGCTGGTGGCAGTTGAAAAGCGCTGGGGCAAGCCAGCGTTGACGCGCCTGTCGGTCTGGCAAAGGCTGGTTAGGGACAGAAGGGCTGCCAGCGTAGGCGCTGCGACGGACGGCTCCAACCTGCAGCCGGTGAATGGATTCTTCAACCAGGTGCCTTATTTCAGTGATCTGGTGCACTGGGGAGTGGAAGATTACTGGGCGACACCCGTTGAAATGCTGGCGTCTTTTGGTGGAGATTGCGAAGACTATGCCATTGGTAAATATTTCTCCCTGAAAGAAATCGGCGTTCCGGTCTCCCGGTTGCGCATTACCTACGTGCGTGCCGTCAATCTCAATGTGTCACATATGGTGCTGGCCTATTACAAGACGCCGGATGCAGAGCCGCTGATTCTGGACAATCTGATGGGCGATATCCGGCCGGCGTCGCAGCGAACCGATCTGGTGCCAGTGTACGGGTTCAACGACGATGATCTCTGGTTCACACAAGGCGGCGCCAATCTGGGTGGCGCCAGCAATGTGCGTCTGTGGCGCGAGCTGTTGGAGAAACTCGTCAGGGAACAGCAGGTTTAGGCGCTAGAAACCTGGCACCGTTACACCGGTTTGCTCGAGCATGGTCGACAGTTGCTTGCGCACGGCGCCGTGGGAACTCGTGATCATGCTGAACACAAGGCGTTGGCGCTCGGGATTCAAAGTCTTGCCGTGGGCGAAAGCCATTTGCGCCAAGGTCGGCTGCAGGCCGGCCTCTGTGCGGCCGTAATGCAGCGCCTTGTCAAATGCCACCCAGAACTCCGCGTCGAGTTCACCTTTCCACTGTTTCGTGAGCGCGAGGTAAGCCCACGAGTAAGGAAAAGTAGGGCGCAGGACCGTGGCAGCACGGTAATGGCTGATCGCCTCGGTCAGCAGGTTTTGTCGCAAGGCCTCTTCCTCACTGCCATATTTTGGCCAGCCCATGGCTTGTGCACGTGAGGAGTTCAGATATCCCAGATCATCATGGAGTTGTGCGTTGTCAGGCGTGATCAGGAGGGCCGAACGTAAATCGTCACGTGCACGAAGCCAAAGTTCCGTTGTCGGCATCGGGCCACGGTTGCCACGCCACTGAGTGACTGTCCAGCGTGTGGCCAACGTATCTGCGTCAGACAATGCGATGCGGCCACCATGCCAGAGGCTCAGGAGGGCAAAAACTGCGAGCAACAGGGCCGCAGCGCTAACTGCGATGCGGTGTTTGAGCGTCGCGGCGGACATGTCAATCAATCGTTCTTGTGGCCCAGAATCGCGGCCGGCTTGTCGTGCACCATAGCCTGCGCTACCGCATCGCCATAGCGGGCACGCAAAGCCTCGCGTCCTTCGCTGAGCAGCGGAGGGCGGTATCTCATGTTGTGCGCGTCGGTTGCGGCGACGCAGTTCCAGCCCTCATCGATCAGCTTGAAGGCGGTTTGTTGAGCAGGCACGCCGAAGCGGCCAGCCAGTGAGCCCGCCGTCAGTTGAAGCCAGCAACCAGCCTCGGTAAAGGGTCTGATCTTCTCTGTGTTGATCATGACGTCCTTGTTGCGCTCGGGGTGCGCAATGAGGGGGCGAATCTTTTGCTGGAGCAGCGCGTTGACGAAGCGGAGGCTGCCCACGGGAATGATTTGCGGGGGAAATTCGAGCAGGAGGATGCGGTATCCATTCACCTCACCCAGAAACGGCACTTCCATCTCGGCGATCAAATCAATCAGTTCGGGGCTCAGGTGGGCCTCGCATCCCAGGCTGACCTTCAGCGCAATGTTGGTCAGTTGCAACTGTGCAGTGAACTCGGCAATGGCAACTTGCAGATTCTGCCGTTGATTGGGAAAACGCCCTGGGTAGACGTGAGATGTGAGCACCGAGTGGGTAATGCCATCGGCCACGGCCGCGCGTGCCAGGTCCAGAGAGTCTTGCAGGTCCTCCGGGCCGTCGTCAATGCCGGGTAAAAAGTGGCAATGCAGGTCGATCATGCCGCTTTGTCGGCGGCCTTGGTCTGACCGGACGAACCGTAAGCGCCACCGTAAGTTCCGCCGTAGGTCGAGCCATAGGCGCCGTAGCCGCCCTTGCCGTAGCCATGCTTGCCATAGCCGTGTTTGCCGTAACCTGAATACTCGCCGTAATATTTTTCTGCCTTCTTGAAGTCCAAGGCATTCAAAACCACCCCAATAATGTGCGCGTTGGCGCGTGTCAGTCGCCGCAAGCCTTTGCGCGCCAGGGCATACGGCGTGCTCTGCGCCTTGCTGACAAAAATAACGCCGGTGCTCTGCGATGCGATAACCAGTGCGTCACTGACCAGTTCAATCGGTGGCGAGTCAATCACTATGACCTCAAAGTGTTTTGCCAGAGCCTCCAGCGTGTGCGTGAAACGGTCGGACAGGAGCAGTTCCAGCGGATTCGGTGGAATGGCGCCGGAAGCAAGCACCACCAGCTTGGAATCCGCGACTTTCTGCACGCAGTCGTCCAAAAGGGCCGTGCCAGCCACCAGCTCTGACAAACCCGGCTTAGTGGTATCGAGGCCATAGGTTTTAGTTACGCTGGGGCGGCGCATGTCGGCGTCCAACAGCAGGGTCCTTTTGGTAGCAGAGTGGGCCATTGCCAGATTGCATGAAAAAGTCGATTTACCTTCACCGGGGACGCTGGAGGTAACCAGGAGAATGCGCGACGCCACGTCCACCGATGAAAGCAGCACGCCGGTGCGTGCGGTGCGAATAGCCTCGGCGTACACAGAGTTGGGTGCGTTGAGCACCAGTTGACCGCTGACAGAGCGCTCCAACTCTTCCGGGCTCAGCATCGGTATGACAGTCAAAACCGGTTGCTTCAGCCGCGACTCCACTTCCTCGGAAGTCTTGAGCGTATTGTCAAGCACGTCCAGCAGCAGCGCGAGCATGGCGCCAATGAGCAGACCGACGAACAGCGCGACCGTGATGATGAGTGACTTCTTTGGTTTGATCGGTGATCCCGGTACGGCAGCGGGGTCTACCACGCGTGCGACGGTTGTCTGCAAATCACTCGAGACGTTGGTTTCCTTGGAGCGCTTGATGAACATGTCGTACATCTGCCGGTTTGACTCGACCTCGCGCTCATACTGACCCAATGCAAATTCCTTGCGGTTGATGTTCTGTACCGAGCCGCGCGCGCCGGCCAAAGCGGATTCCAGCATCTTCTCGGCGCTGCGAGCACGCTCATAGTCATGGTTGATCCCGCCGACCACCAGGTCGATCTGGCGTTGCAGGTTTTCATTGGTTGACCGGGACTCAGACTCTGCCTGTATGTATTTTGGGTGGTCCTTGCCGTAGCGTTGCGATACTTCGGCGAGGCGACGCGCGGCATCGCTTGCCTGTCGCTTGGCATCGGAGACTTGTCCACTGTTCAAGACTGCTGGTTGTGAGGAGAGGTCGCCGCCGGCGGCGACGGCATCCTGGATGACTTTGTAAGAAGCCTCAATGTCCGCACGACGCGAACGCGCTTCGATCAGCCGCATCTGCAGTTGCTCGATCTGGGGACCGTTCGTGCTCTGCGTGGACTTGTCGACGTTGACGACGCCGATCTTGTCGCGGTAGTCCTGCAAGGTCTGCTCGGACTGGTTGAGCTTTTCCTTCAATCCTGACAGGCGCTCCTGCAGCCAGACGGACGCCGTTCTGGTCATCTGGTAGCGCGCGTCAAGGTCGTTTTCGATGTAGGTCTGGGCCAGCGTATTGGAGACGGTGGCTGCCAGCGCTGCATTGGGGGCCGTGAAACGAATCACGACCAGCTGGCTCAGCCGAATCGGTTCGATCGTCAGATTGGCGTTGAAGCTGCCATAGACCGCCTCCGTCAGCGCCTGCTCGGTCCACTGCCGGGGGGCCTCTTCCGTGGCAAATCCAATCTGCTTCAGGAAGGCTGCAAATCCCTTCTTTGGCGCGCGCGGATCAAAATCGGGGTTGTCGTACAGCTTGAGCTTCTGGATGGCTTTCAGGGCCACTTCGCGCGACTTGATGATTTCAACCTGGGTCTGAAAGTATTCTCGTGACGCGCCGACGCCTGCGTAGACGTCCTCAATGGTGACCACCTTCTGCTTGTTGGTCTCGATCAGGATGGTGGTTTTGGCCTCATAGATCGGTGTGCTGACAAAAGCGACAACTGCGGCAACCAGTGTGACAACCACGGCAAACGACAGGATCGCCCATTTGCGCTTGAGCAGAGTCCGCCCATACTCAACAAAGTCGAGTCTGGGCTCCAACTCTGACGGGTCGTGAAAGAAGACAGGTTTGGCGGCCGCTGCGCCGGTCAATTGTGATTCAGCCATTACGGAACTCGGGTTCAGAAGAAGGATTCTTCGATGAAGATGGTGTCGCCGGCGTTGACTGGCGTGTTGACGTCAGCCTTTTGTGGTCCGGCTTTTGGATTGCTTTCGCGGATGATGGTGATCTTGGAGAACGATGCGCGCTCCTTGAAACCACCCGCCAAGGAACTGGCTTTGAGTACCGTCAGGCCAGGTATGAACGGATAGGCACCCGGTCTCTCAACCATGCCGTTGATGTAAAAGGGGCGGTACTCTTCAACAGTAACCGAAACGCGGGGATTCACCAGGTATCGTCCGCTCAGACCGTTGGTGATGGTGCGCTCGATCTCACCAATGGTCAAACCACGCGCCCTGATTTCACCCAGCACAGGGTAGGGGATGGTGCCGGCATCTGTAAGGCGCACTTTCTCGCGGCTCAGGTCATCCTCGCCGAAGACACGGATGCTGATCACGTCACCCGCGGCGAGCTGGTAAGTGGAAAGCAGGCTGGTGACGGGATCCACGTTGGGTTTGCCGGCGGCGGGCGCGTTTTGCGCCTGGCTCGGTAGCGCTGCCAAAAAGGCGAGAGTGAAGAAAAGGAAAAGAGTCGAAGCAAGGCCGCGAGCGCGACAACACGCGGCTTGAAACAAGATGGCATTAGTCATAATTTTCTTACACTTCCTGGCGCACAACTCGCACGCCAGGACGGGTCCAGCCAGCGAGTACTCAAAGCGTGGCGTCAAGCTTCAACATCGTCGTGTTCCGCTTGTAATCTTTGCCCGCTGAATTTGAAC
>JBAXNI010000090.1:0-11311 GCA_037133835.1 Comamonadaceae bacterium
TGCATGGTGCCCACATTTTCTGATTCATGGCGGTTTACACAGAAGTTTCGACCGACCAGGTCCGCGCCCTGCTGCTTGAACTCAAGCTCGGCGAACTACAGCACTTGCAGGGTTCCGCTGGCGGCATCGAAAACACCAATTATTTTGTCAGCACCGAAAAAGAGGGCCAGACCCACGACTACGTGCTGACGCTTTTTGAGCGCCTGAGTTTTGCCCAGTTGCCCTTCTATCTGCGCCTGATGAAACACCTGGCGCAGCGCGGCATACCGGTGCCTGACCCAAGTGCCAATGCACGGGGAGAACTGCTCTTTGAGCTCCAGGGCAAGCCAGCGGCGGTAGTCAACAAACTGCGTGGTCAAAGTGAACTCGCGCCCGGCCCCGAGCACTGTGCCGCGGTCGGCGCGACGCTGGCGCGAATGCACCTGGCCGGTCGCGACTTTGCCCTGACCCAGCCCAATCTGCGCGGCCTGGCCTGGTGGAATGAGACCGTGCCTGTGGTGTTGCCTGAACTCAGCCCTGCACAGGCCACCCTGATCCGCAGTGAACTCGCTTTCCAGAACGATGTGGCCGCGTCATCGGCGTACGCCGCGTTGCCGCGCGGCCCCATCCATGCCGACCTGTTTCGCGATAACGTGATGTTTGAGACCGTGAACGGTGAGGCGCATTTGAGCGGCTTTTTTGATTTCTATTTTGCCGGTGTGGACAGTTGGATCTTTGATCTGGCCGTCTGCATGAACGACTGGTGCGTGGACCTCGACAGCGGCGCCCACCACGAGTTGCGCGCGCGCGCCCTGCTGCATGCCTATAGCGGCGTGCGAGCACTGAGCCAGGACGAGCTTGAACTGCTGCCGGCCATGCTGCGCGCAGGCGCCTTGCGCTTCTGGATTTCGCGGCTCTGGGATTTTTACCAGCCGCGCACCGCGAGCTTGCTCAAGGCGCACGATCCGGGTCATTTTGAGCACGTCCTGCGCCAGCGCGCGCAACACCCACCGCAGCTGCTTGCCATGCTGCAATCCGCATGAAACTCAACATCATTGCGGCGCGCAGCGGCGTATCCTGGGTCAAACTGGGCGTACGAACTTTCTTCAGGCAACCGCTGGCACTGGCTGGTCTGTTCTTCATGTTCATGGCGGTGATGACGGTCGCCAGTCAGGTGCCAGTGATTGGCTTCGTCCTGGCAATGACATTGTTGCCCGCGGCGACACTGGGTTTGATGGTGGCAACAAGGCAAGCAAGCGATGGTCGCTTCCCCATGCCACTGGTCCTGCTGGCGGCGTTTCGGGCCGGACGACAGCAGGCGCGCGCCATGCTCGTGCTGGGCGCTTTGTATGCGGTCGGCTTCCTTGTCACGATTGGCCTGTCCTGTCTGGTCGACGGCGGTGACTTTGCCCGCGTCTATCTGGGCGGCGCCACGCCGACTCGTGAAATGATCCTGGAGCCCTCGTTTCAGGGTGCCATGTGGCTCTTTATTGGCCTGCATTTGCCCTTGTCGCTGATGTTCTGGCATGCACCCGCACTGGTGCACTGGCATGCTTTTCCACCCGTCAAGAGTCTGTTTTTCAGCCTGCTGGCCTGTTCGCGCAATTTCTGGGCTTACGCCGTCTTTGCGCTGGTGTGGCTGGGCGTGCTGACGCTGGTCGTCGCTGGCGTGACCACGCTGGGCGGATTGCTCGGTCAGCCAGGTCTGGCGGCAGACCTGTTGTTTCCGGCGCTACTGCTGCTGGCGTCGATGTTCTTCACATCGCTCTATTTCACGTTTCACGATACCTTCGGGGCGCCACCGGCCAACTTGACCTGATTGCTTCAGCGCAGCAGCAGCGTCCAATACCTGACGCATTCTTCCAGCCCGACCGGATCGGTCTTGCCGGACAGCGCCTGCAGCAGTGGCAGCGCCTTGTCACGCTGCTTCAGATCGGCGTAAACCGCTACCAGTCTGAGCCTGGCCAGATCGGCGTTGCGGGCAATCCCTTTGGCCAAGCCCTGCTCCATCTGGATCACACCGCGCTCCGTCTGCCCTGACTGAAACAGGTTGAAGCCATAGTTGAACATGGCCAGACCGTCGCTCAAGGTCTTGGCGCGCAATACATCCTTGTCCAGGGTGGCGCGGTCTTCTGCCGCCGATTTGCGCACCTTGTCAGTGAGGCGCTGCAACTCGCCGCCTTTATCGCCACTGACCAGCAAACCCGCCGCGTAGCCCAGATCGAGAACCCTGGCGGCCTCGATGGCCGAGCCTTCCTGCATTGCCAGGGCCGCCATCTCGGTGTAATCAACTGCGTCGGTCAGGCCGGCGCTGGCCATTTGCAGGCGAAACACATCAAGTTGCAGACGGCCGGCCAGCTGTGGCTTGGACCAAAGACGCGCCATCAGGCTACGCCACGTGGCCTTGCTGGGGTAGTACTGGACGAGGGTTTCAAGTGCCTTGCTATAGCCCGCGTCATCGCGCATCCGACTGCGCGAATCCGCCAGCAATTTGAGTTGAATCTCGACCGGAACTTTGCCTTGTGCCAGCGCCTTGCCGACTTCGGCTTCGAGCGCCTTGGCGGCATTGGCATAGTCCGCATTGAGGTAATAGCTCTGCCCGAGCAGCACGGTCAGCGCCGGATCGTTGCCACCTTGTTGCTGGTAGCGCGTGATCCAGTCAATCGCCTTGGCGTAGTTCTTGGCGTTGTAGTACAGACCGGCGATGGCATACATGCCAGCCACGCGGTCTGTCGGCTTGAGCCAGGGGCCCTGACTTGCCAGCTGATACTGCGCCTCCGCCATTTCAGCGTCACCTGTGACCTGCGCCAGCGCACCTTTGACCCGAGCCAGAATATGCTGCTCATACGGCGTCTGGTTCGCCACGGCGTCTGCGGCACGCAGTTTTTCGGCGGCGTCCTTGGAATTCTTCTCGCCCAACAGGCGTTGAGCATCGATCAACAGGTTGCCTAGCTCGGGCCGCACGGTTGGCGCTACCTCCTGGGTAGCGGCAGCCGAAGCGGCTCCCGCGGGTGGCGCTGCGCTGGCGGCGCTCTGTGCCAAAACATCGGGCGCAAGCGTGCTGACGCACAACGCCGCGCACAGCAGTGCGCAAGTGGTCAAGGGTCTTGTTTTCATCATCTTCAACTCCTGTCAAATTGGTGGGGGGCGAGCGGCGTCACGGCAATAGCGTCAACTTGGCCACGCTCAAAGCCAGCCATTTGACACCATGCCGCGGGAAATTGATTTGGGCGCGGGCGTCGTCGCCGCTGCCTTCCAGAGCGTTGACTGTGCCTTCGCCAAACTTGCCATGGAATACCTTCAAACCAACGCGCAGGCCGTGCTGCGACGGCGCACGTGTGACCGCCGGCTCGCCCGGTCTGGCTTGAAGGTCGGCGCCGAACGAACGTGCGCCCGCTGCAAATTCGAGGGATCGACCTTGCCTTCTGGGCGTAATCCACTTCAGGGCAGCTTCGGGAAGTTCCTCAAGAAAGCGGCTTTTCAGGTTGTAGCGGGTCTGTCCATGCAACATGCGGGTCTGGGAATGGCTCAGGTACAGACGCTTGCGCCCACGCGTGATGGCAACATACATGAGGCGGCGTTCTTCTTCCAGCCCGTCGTGGTCGCTCATGGAGTTTTCGTGCGGAAACAGCCCCTCTTCAATCCCGGTAATGAAAACACAATCAAATTCCAGACCCTTGCTGGCGTGCACAGTCATCAGTTGAATTGCGTCCTGCCCGGCCTGCGCCTGATTGTCGCCTGCCTCCAGCGCCGCATGCGTCAGAAAGGCAGCGAGGGGCGAGAGCGTCTCGCCGGTCTCGGCGTCGGCCACAAGCTCATCGACCGGCAAGGCCACGGCATCGCGTCCAAAGCCTTCAAGAGAGACAAAACTCTCTGCTGCGTTGACCAGTTCTTCCAGATTTTCCACCCGGTCTGCGCCTTCGCGATCAGCCCGGTAGTGCTCGATCAAACCACTGTGCGAGAGCACCAATTCGATGATCTCGCGTAGCGTCAGGCCCTGCGTCTGTTCACGCAACACTTCGATTTTCGCAAGGAATGCGCCGATGTTGCTGCCGGCCTTGCCAGCGACACCAGCAACCGCCTCACTCAGGGAACATCCCAGCGTGCGCGCCGCGTCCTGCAACAGTTCGAGACTTCGCAGCCCAATGCCGCGTGGCGGAAAGTTCACCGCACGCAGAAAGCTGCTGTCGTCACGCGGGTTCTCCAGCAGGCGCAGATAGGCCAGCGCATTCTTGATTTCGGCTCGTTCAAAAAAGCGCAGTCCACCGTAGACCTTGTAGGGCATGGCGGCGTTGAACAGGGCTGTCTCTATCACCCGACTCTGTGCGTTGCTGCGGTAGAGCACGGCAATTTCCTTGCGCTCCAATCCCCCGGCCACCAATTGCCGCATCTCATCGACGATCCACTGCGCCTCGTCAAAGTCACTGCTGGCCTCAAACACGCGCACGGGTTCACCCGGTCCCTGACTGGTGCGCAGGTTCTTGCCCAGGCGCCTGCTGTTGTGCGAGATGAGTTCGTTGGCCGAGTCCAGGATGTTGCTGCCGCTGCGGTAATTCTCTTCCAGCTTGATCTGATGGCGCACCTTGAACTCGCGCACAAAGTCAGCCATGTTGCCGACACGCGCACCGCGAAAGGCGTAGATGCTCTGATCGTCGTCGCCCACCGCCATCACGCAGCCACTGGGATTGAAGCTCGATGCATCGTCCACTGAACCTCTGGATCCGGTCCCGGCCAGCATCTTGATCCACGCATACTGCAGCTTGTTGGTGTCCTGAAACTCATCAATGAGGATGTGCCGAAAGCGCCTTTGATAATGCTCGCGGATCGGATCGTTGTCACGCAACAGTTCGAAGCTGCGCAGCATCAGTTCGGCAAAATCGACCACTCCCTCGCGCTGGCACTGGTCTTCGTACAACTGAAAGATTTCGATCTTCTTGCGCCACTCCTGGTCCCGCACTTCAACCATATTGGGTCGCAGTCCATCTTCCTTGCAGCCGGCAATGAACCACTGCATCTGCTTGGGTGGGTAACGTTCATCGTCGAGCTGAAACTGCTTGTACAGGCGCTTGATGGCTGAGAGTTGGTCCTGCGTATCAAGTATCTGGAAGCTCTGCGGCAGGTTGGCCAGTTTGAAGTGTGAGCGCAGAAAACGGTTGCATAGACCGTGGAAAGTGCCAATCCACATGCCGCGCACGTTAACCGGCAGCATGCTGGTCAGGCGTGTCATCATTTCGCGTGCGGCCTTGTTGGTAAAGGTCACTGCCAATACGCCCGCCGGCGAGACTTGTCCGGTTTGCAGCAGCCAGGCAATGCGTGTTGTCAGAACTCGCGTCTTGCCAGACCCCGCTCCCGCCAGAATCAGTGCATGCTCGGCTGGTAGTGTGACGGCGGCGCGCTGCTCCGCGTTAAGACTGTGCAGGAGCGCAGACTGATGAACGTCGTCGGGTGCAATTTCTGAAAACATCAGGGCATTGTAGAAACCCTGGCCTCGGCAGTTCGCGGATCACACTGCTCTACGATCCTGAACTTTTCAATTGCAGTGCTGGTTCAGTCTGCAATGCAAGCGCCGCAGACGGCTCCTGCATATCCAGCGCGGACAGGTCGAGATCGAGGTCCAGCGGGGCCGGACGTTCTGCCTGGCGCCCGAACAGGTCGGCGAGCGCACTTTTTGACAGCGCAGGAAAGCTTGACGCCACTGAATCGGCATAATCAAATTCCAGGCCCGCATGCTGGCTAGGGCGGGCCTCGGCAACGGCGGCGTGGGCAGACGACGGATCAGCGCTGTCGTCAATCGCAGCGAGGACAAGGCTTTGCGCAACGCCATGGAGCAGCATCAAGTCGCGCATCGCGGCCAGATCAAAGGGTTGGCTGCTGGTGGCCCAGGGATCCCGAAACACGCAGGCCTCTATCACTTCAAGCGTCTTGAGCGTAGGCCAATGCTCGGTAACGCGGGACATGACCTCCGGGTAGGACTCCAGACCCTTGCCCTCATCCTTGAAGAAGGCAAACTCCGGCACAGTGCCGTTGAACAGCAGACAGAAATCCTGCGCACACTGTTGAAAATCGCTCTTCAGGTTCAAGTCATGCAACAAGGTCAACAAGTCCAGGTACACAAACGGATTCGGCTCGTCGCTTTCACTGATCTGCTTCTTCAACAGGGCGAGTGCCCGCTCGGGCTCGCCAGTCAGGGCTAAATCTTCAGCCTGGGCGCGCAATGTCAATATCTCGTCCGAATTAAGACTGCGCATCAGCCTGGCATGGACTTTTGGCTGCGCCGGGCGGACACCTGCGTGGTCCGCACTTTCTTCATGCATCAACCTGGAAAATATCGAGTCCGTCAACTGCACCGACTGCGCGTCCACCCCATGAGACATGCTCTGGTCATCGGCGTGCCACTCCGGCTTGGGCGCTGGACCGGGTGCCGGCGGGTCTGCCAGTTCAACTGGCGCAACAGCCGTCTGACCAAGGTGATCGTCGCTCCAGTTGAGTTCGCTCACAGAGGCGCCACGCTGACGGTTCCAAAGCCAGAGCACGGCCAGCACACAGCAAAATACCATACCTGCCAGCCCGTACACGACAACACTGGATGAGCGCTCTGCTTCGGTCTGTTGCAAGCGTGTCTTGAACTCAGCCAGAGCACGCTCGTTCTTCAGCGCCGATTCGCGTAATGCTTTCACCTCGGCTTCCAGCGCTTTGACTTTCTGAATATTGGCCAGCGCGTCCTCGGAAGGGGCAAAGTTCATGAAAGAGTCAAGATTTGCGATACGGTCCGACAACACATCGAGCGGGTCCAATTTCAACCGGGCCGCCCCTGGGGTACGAGCGGGTTGGCGTTTGCCATCGACGGAGCGTGGCTTGGGCGCCGCAGGGGTGACCGGTTTTTCCGTGGCACGCTTGGGTTCGACCGGAAGCAGGGCAACCGGCTCCGAAGCCAAGGACAGCTTGCTCCGGGTTTTTGGCTGTCGGACTGGTGGAGGCGTCGCTGCCGACCTGGTCGGACCGGATGCGGCAAGGGATGGGCCTGGCGTTGAGAGAAGCGTCGGTGGGCTCGCGAGCACCACGCCTTGTTCCGGCAGGTCTGCGAACAGTACGTAGCGCCGCGATATTTTCGGACCACAAATGGAACGCAAGGTGATGGCCACCACGGGTTCATCGACCAGCGCTGAGGACAGGACCCGAACATTGGCCATCCGGCTCTGCGCAAGCCTCTCCACCAACGTGCGCACCTTGCTGCCATCCTGGCGCGCCTCTGCATGCAATACCTCAGCCTCAAAACACAGGGGCGACGCCTCTTCGGCCGCTTCCAGTTGCACCTGGACCATCACATCAAGAGCCTGCCCCAGCACCGCCGTGCCCTGGACCGGACCCAGCGTCAGTGCCTGGCTACCCAGCGCCACGCAAAGCACGGCAAAGGTCGATATTTTGGTTCCAAGTTTCAAAAAAGTGCTTTCCTGAATTACGACGATTCTCGCACGACCGGAGCTCTGGAAAAACCCATCCGATCACCCTTCACTGGTGTTGGTTGGGCGGCACAATCTTGCCAGCATCAAGCCGCGCTTTCAAGAACCCTCCAGAGCCATAGCGAGTGACACGACTGTAAAAGCGCTGCGTCAAACGCTTGACCATGGCAGAGTAAGCGTCAACCAACGTTGGCAGAATGGTAAAGCTGTCGTAATTCACAACCACCGCCACGCGCTCGGCGGCGCTGCTGACCACCGGTGCAAGGAGGCTCTCTACCATGCGCTCGACTTGAACAATATCAGACAGGGCATCGATCGCCAGGCCTTCACAGTTGATGAACAGGAGTCGGCGCTTGCTGTCGAATTCGAAACGCCGGGCCAGCGGTGTTGCGAGCAGGCGCTCGCGCAGGCCCATCTTCTGGTCGATGAACAGGGCACTGTCCATCTGCCTGAGCTGCGCGCTGATGACGGGCCTGAATTCCATCTGGGCCAGCACATCACGCTCCAGGTCAATTCCGGGCGCGATCTCGATCAGTTCCAACGCACCGTCCGTGCCGTCACCGGTCAGGCGGAACACACAACGCTCCGTCACGTACAACACGCGCTGCCCACGCTTGCTTGCTTCACGACCGCTGAAAGTACGGTGTTCCACAGCCCGGACAAATTTGCGTGTCCTGCCTTCACGCACCACGTGCAGTCGTCCGCATTCGATCTGAATATCCAGATCGTCCGCAGTAAAGGTACCGGCAAAAACCACCATCTTTGCGTTTTGGCTGATGTTGATGAAACCACCGGCGCCAGCCAGGCGTTTACCAAATTTGCTGACGTTCAAATTGCCCTGTGCGTCAGCCTGCGCCAGACCAAGTACGGCAATATCGAGTCCGCCGCCATCATAGAAATCGAACTGATTGGGCTGATCCAGCACCGCCTGCGTATTGACAGCGGCACCAAAGCTCATGCCGCTGGCCGGGATGCCACCAATGACGCCGGGCTCGGCGGTCAGGGTCAGCAGATCGATCAACTTTTCTTCGGTCGCGACACCTGCCACGCCTTCGGGCATGCCGATACCAAGGTTGACGACGGAATTCGGACGCAATTCCATCGCAGCACGCCTGGCGATGACCTTGCGTTCGTTCAGTGGTGTCGCGGCAATGGTATCCACGGGTATCCGGATTTCACCCGAATAAGCCGGGTTGTACTGTTCGGCAAAGGTTTGCATATGGTGCGACGGGTCGCTTGCGACGACCACCGCGTCGACCAGCACACCCGGCACCCGCACCTGGCGCGGATGCAAGGTGCCACGCGCCGCCAGGCGTTCCACCTGGGCGATCACGATACCGCCTGAGTTGCGCGCCGCCATGGCGATGGCCAGGGCCTCCAGCGTCAGCGCCTCGCGCTCCATGGTCAGATTGCCATCCGGGTCCGCCGTCGTGGCACGGATGATGCCAACCGAAATGGGAAACGCCTTGTAGAACAGGTATTCCCGACCATCAATCTGCATCAGTCGAACCAGTTCCTCGGTCGTGCGTGTGTTGATCTTGCCACCGCCAAAGCGGGGATCCACAAAGGTATCGAGTCCGACATGGGTCAGCGTACCCGGCTTGCCCGCAGCGATGTCACGAAAAAGATGGGTGATGACGCCCTGAGGCAGGTTGTAGGCTTCAATCTCATTGTTGACCGCGAGTTTTTGAAGGGCCGGCACCAGCCCCCAATGCCCCCCAATTACACGCCTGACCATGCCGCGGTGACCAAAGTGATTGAGTCCCCGGGTTTTGCCGTCTCCCTGCCCCGCTGCGTACACCAAGGTCAACTTCCCCGGTACACCCACGCCACTTTCCTGCTGGCTGGCCAAAAAACGCTCTTCCAAGGCAATGGCAATGCCTTCGGCAAAGCCGACGCCGACAAAACCACTGGTCGCCACGGTGTCACCGTCATGGATCAGACGGACAGCTTCAGCAGCCGACACCACCTTGTTACTGCGGGTACCGGGTCCAACATGTTCGTTGTGATTGAAATTGGTATGCACCGTGACTCCTGACACTTGACCCTGTCATGCTCGACATTGTGAGCCAAAATGCCATCGCCGTGCCAGGGGCCGAGACGCTAAACTCGCGGCATGTGCCAATTACTTGGAATGAACAGCCGCCTGCCCGCCAGTTTGACGCTGAGTTTTACCGGTTTTTCGCAGCGCGGAGGCTGCACCGACCATCACGCCGACGGCTGGGGCATTGCCTTCTTTGAAAGCGAGGAGGCAACACCTGATCAACCTGGCAAGGGGGTGCGCTACTTCGTCGACAAGCAGGGCGCTTCGACCTCGCCCATTGCCAGCATGCTTCGCACCTATCCGATCAAGAGCCACAACGTGGTGGCCCATGTGCGCAAGGCAACGATCGGTGCCATCTCGCTGGAGAACTGCCACCCCTTTGTGCGCGAGCTGTGGGGACGCTACTGGGTCTTTGCGCACAACGGTGATCTGAAGGACTACCGACCGACGCTGCACGGCAGTTTCAGACCGGTTGGCAATACGGACAGCGAGCTTGCTTTTTGCTGGCTTCTGCAGGAGCTGGCCAAGTCGCACGCGGGCGTCCCGAGTGTGGCTGAACTGACCTGCACACTTGCCGAGCTTGTGCCACAAATCGCAAAACACGGCACCTTCAATTTCCTGCTGAGCAACGGCCAGGCCTTGTGGGCGCACGCCAGCACGCAGCTGCATTACGTGCTGCGCCAGCACCCGTTCACGCAAGTGCATCTGAAGGATGACGATGTGAGCGTCGATCTGGCCGATCTGAACGGCCCGGATGACCGGCTTGCCATCATTGTCACGGAACCGCTGACAACCAATGAAGAGTGGATTGCCATGAAACCCGGCGAACTGCAGGTTTTTGTCGATGGCGAACGCGCGGCCTGCAGCTGCTGCACGCAGCAAGTCCCCGTCAAGGACTGAGCGCGTACTCCAGGGCATCCATGAACATGGCTGCCACATCAAAGCCGGTCTGATCGAAAATTTCCTGGAAACAGGTCGGGCTGGTGACATTGATTTCGGTCAGGCTGTCGCCAATCACGTCAAGCCCGACCAGCAGCAAGCCCCGCCCGGCAAGCACCGGCCCAAGGGACTCGGCGATGAAGCGGTCGCGCTCGCTCAGGGGCTGTGCCACGCCTTTGCCACCGGCAGCCAGGTTGCCGCGCACCTCGCCGCCCTGCGGAATGCGCGCAAGGCTGAAAGGCACAGGTTTACCACCAATGACAAGCACACGCTTGTCGCCTTGCACAATGGCTGGCAGAAACTTCTGCACCATCAGGGTCTGCGCGCCGTCCTTGTTCAGCGTCTCGATGATGGCGCCAAGATTGAGGCCATCCTGCCTGACGCGAAAGATGCCCATGCCACCCATCCCGTCAAGCGGCTTCAAGATGATGTCCTGGTGCTGCGCGTGAAAGCGCCTGACGTCCTCGGCCGAGCGTGTCACCAGCGTCGGGCCGATGAACTGCGGAAATTCCAGAATCGCCAGCTTTTCAGGATGATCGCGCAAGGCACGTGGTTTGTTGAAAACTTTTGCCCCCTCGCGTTCGGCCTGCTCAAGCAGATGCGTGGCATAAAAGAATTCGCTGTCAAAAGGCGGGTCCTTGCGCATCACGATGGCGTCGAACTCGCGCAAGGGGCGCAGCCACTGGCTCTCTGTCTGGTACCAGACATCGGCCTCACCGGTCAGTCTGATGCTGCTGCCGTGCGCCTGCACCAGACCGCCGCAGAGCCAGGAAATGTGTTGTGGCTCGCAGACCGATATTTCATGGCCTCGCGATTGCGCAGCGCGCATCATGGCGAAGGTGGTGTCCTTGTAGATCTTGAAGGAGGACAGCGGATCAGCAACAAAAAG
>JBAXNI010000091.1:0-11174 GCA_037133835.1 Comamonadaceae bacterium
AATTCGACGGAGGATGATAATTCACCTCATGCAAAGCAAACTCAATGGCGTGGTGTCACTGGCGCACCTCGGTGTGATCCAGGCCGAAGGGATCGACGCCGCCGCCTTTTTGCATGGGCAGTTGACACAGGAAATTTTGCAGCTGACAGCGTCCGAGGCCAGACTGGCGGCCTATTGCTCCGCGCAGGGCCGGATGCTGGCCAGCTTCTACGTTGTCAAGCGCAGCCCGACCAACATCCTGCTGATCTGCAGCAAGGACGTGCTGGCTGGCACACTCAAGAACCTGTCCAGGTTCGTGATGCGTTCCAAAGTCAAACTTCTTGACGCGAGCGCCGACTATGGGCTCTTTGGGCTGGCCGGCGCGGCGCTTGAGTCCATGGCGGCAGGCACAACTACGCCGTGGTCGCGCCGTGACGTGGGTGAAGTATCGATACTTGGTTTGTATCCCGCCGACGGCCTCGCACGGGCCTTGTGGCTGGCTCCTGCAGCGCAGGGCGCACCGGCTGGCCTGAGCCTGAGTCCGCAGGACTGGCTCTGGGGCGAGGTGCGCAGCGGTGTGGCCATGATCAGCGAACCAGTGGTGCAGGCTTTTGTGCCGCAGATGCTGAATTACGAATCGGTGGGGGGCGTCAATTTCAAGAAGGGCTGCTACCCGGGTCAGGAGGTGGTGGCGCGCAGCCAGTTTCGTGGCACCTTGAAGCGCCGCGCCTTTCTGGCGCACTCCGATGCCCCAATGAAGGCGGGCGACGAGGTGTTTCAGGAGGCCGATCCGGACCAGCCCTGCGGCATCGTGGCGCAAGCCGCGGAGTCGCCAACTGGCGGTTATGACGCGATTGTCTCCATGCTGATTTCGGCATCGCAAACTGGCGCTCTGCACCAGGGTTCAGCCAGCGGCGCGTCGATCACGGTAACTGCAGCGCCCTACCCTTTGTTGACAGATATCTGAACTTTCAACAGGTCAAAGTGGGTGCACCATCTCGATGTGCACAATGCCGGCCTCCTCAAAAGGCTCGCCACGTTGGACAAAGCCGAGTCTGTCATAAAACCCCCGGGCCGTGCGCTGTGCGTGCAGCAGCACTTCGCGGTCGCCACGCTCTGCGGCCGTGCGCATCAGGGCTTGCAACACTTCTCGCCCGAGATTGGAGCCGCGCAGAACGCGGCTTACCGCCATGCGGCCAATACGTCCAACGCCCGGCTCGTGTTGCAACAACCGACCGGTCGCCACAGCCAGTCCCATCCGGTTGCGCGCGAGTGCATGGATCGCCGTCTGGTCAGCGGCGTCCCATTCCAGCTCGGCCGGTATATGCTGCTCCTCGACAAACACTTCGGAGCGTAGCTTGCCGGCCTCGGCCCCCAACTGCTGCCAGCTACCCAATTCCATGCCGACCATGGAATCACGCTCCTCGTAAGCCAGCAGAATGTCTCTGAACGACGCAGGCACGGGCTTGGACTTCTGCGTCCCCGGGTCGGCAAAAACATAGACCAGATCACAGGTAATCAAGTGCTCCTCGCCACGAAAAATGGCGCCCTGGTACAGCATGGATGAGGTACCAATGCGAGCGCACCGGATGGCCACATCGAGCTGATCGTCAAGCCGCGCTGAAGCGTGGTACTCCACCGTCGCCTTCTTCACGAACAGGTCGCCGCCCAGTGCGTGCATGGTGATGTCGTACGGTAAGGCCAGAGCGCGCCAGTAGTCCGCAATCGCCGTGTCAAAGTACATGAGGTAATGTGCGTTGAAAACGATCTTTTGCAGATCCACTTCGGCCCAGCGTACCCGCAAGCGGTGAAAGAAGCGAAAATCGGTGCGTGTCAAATCAGTCATGTTTTTATCCTACACGGAAACTGCCATGGCACCAACATTGCTAGTATCCGAGCAAGACCCGTGCCCTCATGGCCTCATCACCAAAAAGTATTCATGTCCATTCACGCCGCCCTGAACCACATCACGCACTACAAATACGACCGACCGGTCAACCTGGGACCGCAGGTCATCCGGTTGCGCCCGGCACCTCATTGCCGCAGCAAGATTCTGTCCTACTCCCTCAAGGTCGAGCCCGTCAATCACTTCCTCAACTGGCAGCAGGATCCATTCGCGAATTACCAGAGCCGCCTGGTATTCGAGAAGAAAACGCGCGAGTTCAAGGTCACGGTCGACCTTGTCGTTGAGATGGCGGTGTACAACCCGTTTGACTTCTTTCTCGAGCCGAACGCCGAAAAGTACCCGTTCAGCTACGAAGCGCTGCTCAAGCAGGAACTGGCGCCCTACCTGGCGACCGAGCACCTGACCAAACGCATCAAAGCCTACCTGACACGAATTGATCGCCGCAAGCGCCGCACCATCGATTTTCTGGTTTCCGTCAATCAGATGGTGCATCATGACATCAGCTACCTGATTCGCATGGAGCCCGGCGTGCAGACGCCTGACGAGACGCTCAAGCTTGGTTCCGGCTCCTGCCGCGACTCGGCCTGGCTGCTGGTTCAACTGCTGCGCCACTGCGGCCTGGCTGCGCGCTTTGTGTCGGGCTACCTGATCCAGTTGAAACCCGACGTGAAGTCGCTCGACGGGCCGAGCGGCACCGAAGTTGACTTCACGGACCTGCATGCATGGTGCGAGGTCTACCTGCCAGGTGCCGGTTGGGTCGGACTGGACGCCACCTCAGGCTTGCTTGCCGGGGAGGGGCACATTCCACTGGCCTGCACGCCGCAGCCTTCCGGCGCAGCACCGATTGAAGGTGCGATGGATAAGTGCGAAGTCAGCTTCGGCCACCACATGGCGGTGACGCGCGTCTACGAGTCACCGCGCGTCACCAAGCCCTACAGTGAGGAACAGTGGGCCGATGTCATGGCGCTGGGCGACGCAGTTGATCAGGAACTTGCTGCCGGGGATGTACGCTTGACGATGGGCGGTGAGCCCACTTTTGTCGCGGTGGACGACCGGGATGCACCAGAGTGGAACACCGACGCACTGGGTCCGACCAAACGCGGGTTTGCCACTGAATTGGTGCAGAAACTTCGCACCGAATACGGCACCGGTGGTTTCCTGCACTTTGGTCAGGGCAAGTGGTATCCGGGCGAACAACTGCCACGCTGGGCTCTGAACATCTATTGGCGTGCCGACCAGCAGCCGGTTTGGGCCAACCCGGCGCTATTTACCGATGAGCGTGCGCCAACCCATTACACGAGTGAGGACGCGCGGCGTTTCATGCAGACGTTGGCCGCCAAACTCGGCATCACGGACAAGTTCATGCAAAGTGCCTACGAAGACGTGTGGTACTACCTGTGGCGCGAACGTCGTCTGCCGATCAACGTGGACCCCTTCAATTCCAGGCTGGACGACGAGATGGAACGCGCGCGACTGCGCCGGGTTTTTGAACAAAAGCTTGACTCTGTCGTGGGCTATGTGCTGCCAGTCAAGGTAGCGGAGAAGCCAGGTTCGAGCGGCGCCAACTGGACGACGGGGTCCTGGTTCCTGCGCGACGAGCGCATGTACCTGATGCCCGGCGACTCGCCCATGGGCCTGCGTTTACCGCTGGACTCCCTGCCCTGGGTCAGTGAAAGCGACTACCCCTATCTGGTTGCGCAGGACCCGAGCGCATTGCGCGACGCACTGCCGGCGCATGGCGCCATGGCGGCGCGCTACGCGAGCAGTGCGCAAGCCATCGACCCGGCCAGTGTGACGCCCTACCTCGCCGCGGTTGGCTCTGCCACCGAGGCGGAGCGAAAATTTCAGCGTGCCGCAGCATCAGGGAGGAGTGTTATGGTCGCCAGCGCACAGAGTGCCGCTCAGACCGAACCCGCAGACTTTTCGCGCGTTCCCAAGCAAAAGGAGTCGGCGCACTGGATCACCCGCACCGCACTGTGTGTCGAAGTGCGCGACCCACGCCGCGCGAGTGGCCCGAAGGCCGAGGCCGTGGGCGAGAAGTCCGGCGTGCTCTACATCTTCATGCCGCCGCTGGAAAAGCTGGAAGACTACCTGGAACTGCTCACGGCCATTGAAGCCACAGCGCAGAGCCTGGGCGTGCAGATCGTGCTCGAAGGCTACCCGCCGCCGCGCGACCCACGCTTGAAGCTTCTGCAGGTCACACCCGACCCGGGCGTCATCGAAGTCAACATTCACCCTGTAACGAATTGGGGTGAACTCGTGAGGAACACCGAGTTTCTCTACCAGGTGGCGTTCGAGTCGCGCCTGTCGGCCGAGAAGTTCATGAAAGACGGACGCCACACCGGTACCGGGGGCGGTAACCATTTCGTCATGGGTGGTGCCACACCCGCTGACAGTCCCTTCCTGCGCAAGCCAGAGTTGCTGGCCAGCCTGCTGCTGTACTGGCATAACCACCCAAGTCTGAGCTACCTGTTCAGCGGCTTGTTCGTCGGACCGACAAGCCAGGCTCCGCGGGTGGACGAAGCACGTAACGACCAGCTCTACGAACTTGAAATTGCCATCGAGCAGATCTACAGCAACCGCGAACTGCACGGCCAGAGCATGCCACCCTGGCTGGTGGACCGGACCTTGCGCAACATCCTGATCGACGCCACTGGCAACACGCACCGCAGCGAGTTTTCGATTGACAAGATGTACTCGCCTGACTCGGCGACCGGACGCCTTGGACTGCTGGAGCTGCGCGCCTTCGAGATGCCGCCGCACCCACGGATGAGCGTGGTGCAGCAACTTCTCTTGCGTGCCTTGGTCGCGCGTTTTTGGGCAACGCCGTACAAGGCGCCGGCAACGCGCTGGGGCACCGAACTGCACGACCGCTTCCTGCTGCCGACTTTTATCAAAATCGACTTTGACGATGTCATGGCCGAGATGCGCGGCGCCGGCTATGCGTTCGACAGCAGTTGGTTTGCACCGCACTATGAGTTCCGTTTCCCGATCGTCGGCTCGGTCCATTCCGCCAGCATCGAGCTGACGCTGCGCAATGCGCTGGAGCCCTGGCATGTGATGGGCGAGGAAGGCGCGCCGGGCGGCACAGCCCGCTACGTCGACTCTTCGCTGGAGCGCATGGAAGTCCATGTAACGGGCCTGAACCAGAGCCGCTACGTTGTCACCTGCAACGGCCGCGCCGTGCCGCTGCAATCGACCGGCACGACAGGCGAGTACGCTGCCGGCGTGCGCTACAAGGCCTGGAACCCGCCATCGGCACTGCACCCCAGCATCGGCATCGATACACCGCTGACCTTTGACATTGTCGACACCTGGATGAAGCGCTCGATCGGGGGCTGCCAGTATTACGTGGCCCATCCGGGAGGTCTCAACCCCGATACCTTTCCGGTCAACGCCTATGAGGCGGAGAGCAGGCGCATGTCGCGGTTTGCTGCCATGGGCCACACCCCCGGCGCGTTGGTGGTGCCACCGGCCACGATCAACGTGGCCGCAAGCCGCGAGTTTCCCTTCACCCTGGATTTGCGGCGCGGTTAACGGTTCTCAAATGAACGCGGCCCTGTTCTCAACCATTCCATTGCTCATGTGCATGGGCTATTTTTTCATGGGGTCGCTGCCACTGCTCGTTCTCAAACATGACACGCCAATGGACGCGCGCTTCATTCGTGGCTTCTTCAACACCTACTACATCGCCGTGGTCTGGACTGCAGCGATTCCGACGATAAGTTACGCACTTGCCGGTCAGCCGGCCTTTTCGGCGGGCACCCTGGCGATTGCGGCACTCGCGCTCTATTTGCGCAAGGTGCTTCTATCACACATGGACGAGTTGCGAATTCGCATGGAGAGCGCAGACTCAAGCGCCATCACTGATTTTCGTCGTACGCATATCGCCGGCATGGCGGTCAATTTTGTTCAGTTGGCAGTCCTGATCTGGGGTCTGTTTCACTTCTTTCGATAGCCTGGCGTCCCAGTGCTCGATTCACGTCACGCGCATCGAGCCCGTACATCGCAGCAAACTCGATGACTGTCTTGCCGCTGGACTCGAAGGCGCGGCGTAGCGCCTCCTGCCTGGCTCGCTCCTGATCGTACTCGGCAAACGCTTCAGCCAGCAGCGCGTTGGCGTCTTCGTCGTTGCCATGGACGCGCGCCTGATATTCCTGGCGACTCAGACCAGATGACACGAACGCAGCCAGTATTTGCTTGCGCAACCTGGGTCGCAAGTCCTGCGCACCGCGACTCTGGCGGCGCCGGAACAGTTCTAGCAGCGCCAGATAAACATGCTCAGGCGCCACGGCCTCAACCGACGCACCCTGCAGGTCATGGCGCGACCTGCCAGCAGCGACGCATTGCAGATACGCCGTCGAGCGCGTGTGCACGCCCAGCGCCGCCTTCAGGCTGCTGCGTTCGAGGTGATCCGGATGCCTGGCCAATAGCTCCTGAAAGATGCCCAGTTTGAGTGGCAGGAATTCGGCGCCAAACAATTGCGGATAGAGCTCTGCCAATTTCTCCAGTACTGGAAGCACCGATTGACGCCGACCGAGCGGGGCCTTCGCTTGTTTAGGCGGCGCTGGCGCGACCGCAGTTGCATCTGGCACGGTGGCGGGAGCGTCCTGGGACGGCCGGTCTTCTGTGGAGTCTGTCATCAGGGAAGATCCAGACCCAGGAATTCGGCCAGGGCCGGCGTGCTCATCGCGCCGTCGCGACTCACGGTCTGACTGGTCTTCAGATTCCTGGCGATCACAAATGGCACAGCCTCCGCGCCAAAACTGTTCAGGAGTTGGGTGTTGCTCTTGATCGCCTTCTCGATGTCGGCTGGGACGCTGCTCGACCCCGAAATGCCGCCCTTGCCTGCCAGCAGGGAAGCCTCGTGCTCCGCCATCAAGGCGCCCGGGTTGACTGCCGTAAGCAGGGCTGCCGCCTGCGCCGAACTGATCGCGTTGATCATGCCCACTGGAATCCAGACAAACTTGATCTTGCTTTGCAATCCCTGCGAAGCTTCCCAGAGGTGACCACAGTGCGGACACTGGGTATCAAAGAACACATAGACCGTGTTGGCGCTCATCATCGAGCCGACCACGAAGCCCTTGGCCTGCGCCGCCACAGTTGCGACCGAGACTTCCATTTTCGCTGGCACAGCCGGGCCGCCTGCTTCCTGCGGCGAACACGCCGCCAGCGTCAACCCCAAAATCAGCAGGAAGGGGAACAACAATCGATGAAGTTTCAAGGAATACCTCTTTGCATGCGGTAACAGGGAATCTGAAAATATAGCGCACTCAGGGCGGGCATCTTACCGTGCTGTGCAAACGCCTGCGAAGCGCTGGCATACTTGGGGCAAGTGAAAGACCTCATTACCTCACCTTCAGCCGACAACGCCAGTGCCCTGCCCGACCTGCGGGCGCTCGCACAGTCAGGTATCGCCGCCTCCGGGCATTTTGACGAACTGCGCGCTGCAGCAAGCGATGCCTGTGGCACGGAGATCCCCCTGACCGAGATCTGGCAGCGCTTTTTTGAGACAGTGTCGGGTCAGGAAGGTCCTGACCTGAACCAGCGCTGGAGCACGCTGCAGCGCCAGATCCGCGACAACGGCGTCACGTACAACGTCTATGCCGATGAAGGCGGACCGCAGCGGCCCTGGTCGCTGGACCTGTTTCCGCTGCTGATCGAGCCAGCGAGTTGGCAACAGATCGAGGCCGGTATTTTGCAACGGGTGCGCCTGCTTGAGCGCATCATGGCCGATGTTTACGGCCCGCAGCAATTGCTCGAGCGCGGCCTGCTGCCCCCTGCTCTGGTGCAGGGCCACCCCGGCTACCTGCGCGCCATGCGGGGCGTTGAGCCGGTGGGCGGTACGCGATTGCATATTGCTGCGTTTGACCTGGCGCGCGGACCAGATGGCAACTGGTGGGTTGAAGGCCAGCGTTGCCAGGCACCCTCGGGCTTTGGATACCTGCTGGAGAACCGGTTGGCCATTTCGGCGCAGTTCCCGCAGGCGTTTCAGTCTCTGCAGGTGCAACGCCTGGCTGCCACTTACCGCGCCTTGATGGATAGCCTGAAGCGCGCGAGCCCGGCCGGCACCGACGCGCATCTGGCCCTGTTGACCCCGGGACCGTACAACGAGACCTACTTTGAACATGCCTACCTGGCGCGCTATCTGGGCCTGACGCTGGTCGAGGGTTGCGACCTGATCGTGCGCGACCAGCATGTCTTCCTCAAGACGCTCAAAGGGCTGGTGCCGGTTCACGGTCTGATCAAGCGCGTGGATGACGAGTACCTTGACCCCCTGGAGTTGCGCGCCGACTCGACCCTGGGCGTGCCGGGCCTTCTGCAGGCAATCCGGGCTGGCAATATCCTGGTAGCCAATGCCCCGGGCTCGGCATTTCTGGAATCGCCCGCGCTGCTGGCATTCTTGCCAGCCCTGTCGCGTCATCTGCTGGACGAAGAACTCAAGTTGCCAGCCCTGGCGACATGGTGGTGTGGTGAGCGCTCTGCCATGGAAGAAGCTCTGCCACGACTGTCCGAGAGCGTCATCAAGCCGACTTACCCCGGCACGCCAATCCACGGCAGTTTTGAATCGGTGCTGGGGCAGAGCCTGTCAGCACGCGAGATTGACGAATGGGCGGGTCGGATCGTGCGCCAGAGCGAAGACCACACCGTGCAGGCTTATGTGCCGCTGTCCCAGATGCCGACGTGGCAGGCCGGCTCCGGTGCCGCTGGAACTCAGATGGCGGCACGGTCCTTCATGCTGCGGGTATTTGCCGTGTCTGACGGCGCGCAGTCCTGGCGCGTGCTGCCCGGTGGTCTCGCTCGCATCATGGGAGCGGACGCCACCAGCACTTCAATGCAGAGTGGAGGCAGTAGCGCCGACGTCTGGGCTCTTACGAGGGGTGAAGTGGACAGCACAACGCTGTTGCAACCGCAGCTCACACCAGCCGCTGTGGCGCAGCGTAAACGCATGGTGACGAGCCGTGCCGCAGAGAATCTTTATTGGCTGGGACGCTACAGCGAACGCACCGAGAATGCGATCCGCCTGGCGCGCCTGACACTTGAATGTCTGCATGGCGAAGAGCAGTCTTCCCAGCCCTTGCTGAACTGGCTTGGCAAGATGGCGCTTGCCAACACCCTGGTCTTGCCGGGCGTGCCCTCGGCGCTGCAGGCGCGTCGCGTTTTTGAGCGTTCACTTATTTCAAGTCTGGGCAGCGTCGATGGCGCCACCAGCGTTGGCTACTACCTGCGCGCGCTCAAGATGACCGGATCCAAGGTACGCGAGCGCCTGTCGCAGGAGCACTGGCGGGTCATGGTGCGGGCTGAGGAGGAACTCTTTGCACGCTTTGCCACGCCCGCCAGAGCGGGCGACTACTCGTCGGTTGAGGCCCTTCAGATTCTCAAGAGTACCAGCGATCACATGGCTGCCATCACCGGTGCCCAGACCGATCACATGACGCGCGACGACGGCTGGCGCCTGCTCAGCATTGGCCGGCACATAGAGCGCCTTGGCTTTCTGGCTTCCGCCTTGCTCAGCAGTTTTCAGAGTGGCGCGGTCCATACGGGCGGTGGCTTTGAAGCACTGGTCGCCTTGTTTGACAGCACCATCACCTTTCATGCGCAGTACCAGCAAAGCCGTGACCTGGCCGCGCTGATGGACCTGCTGGTGCTCGATCGCGACAATCCGCGCTCATTGGCGTGGGTAGCGCAAACTCTGCGCGGACGCCTCGCGAAACTGGCTGGAAGCGCACCCGATCAACTTTGCGCCCTCTCGCTGCGGGTGCCTGACCCTGCGGCCTTGAGTCTGGCGCAACTGTGCGAGGACCCCCATCTCTTTGCCCTCACCGACCTGCTGCTGCAATGCACGGGCGCAGCGTTCGACGTCTCCAACGAAATCAGCACCACGTATTTCACCCACTCGATGGAGTCCAAGCAGAGCGTGGGGACCTGATGAAACTGAGAATCACCCACCAGACGCGCTACGACTACTCTCCGGCGGTCGAGACTGCGCAGCACATGGCCTACCTGCAGCCGGTCAGCAATCCCTATCAACGCCTGCTCAGCCACACGCTGCTGATCAGTCCGACGCCAGCTCAAATGACGCAGACGCTGGACGTCTTTGGCAACCCGCGCTGTTTCTTTTCGCTTCAGACAGCGCACCACGTACTCGATGTGGTGGCGCAAAGCGTTGTCAGTACCCAGTCGCGCGCCCTGCCGTCGAGCCGCGTCGCCTGGGAACAGGCGCGCGAGCAGTTTCGTTACCAGTCAGGTTCGCCCTTTGACGCCGCCACCGAATTTGTCTTTGCCTCCCCCTTTAGTCCGAAGGCGCCGGAGTTTGTCACTTATGCACGACCCAGTTTCGCGCCCGGCATCAGTGTGCTGGCGGCGGCGCAGGATCTGATGCAGCGCATGCACAGCGACTTTGTCTATGAGAGCCAGAGTACCCACATCAATACGCCGGCGCTTGACGCCCTGACGCAGCGCAAAGGCGTTTGTCAGGACTTCGCTCACATCATGATTGCCTGCCTGCGCAGCATGGGCCTGGCAGCGCGCTACGTCAGCGGCTATCTGCTGACTCAGCCCGCACCCGGCACCGTCAGGCTGCGCGGGAGCGACGCCTCGCACGCCTGGGTCGCCGTCTATGCACCCGATTTGCCAGCAGGTCAGCGTTGGTGCGACTTTGACCCGACGAACGACCGCGCCGGATGGCACTCACCCGGCGCAGACTACGTGACGCTGGCGACAGGTCGCGACTTTTCGGATGTATCGCCGCTTCGCGGTGTCATCCATGGTGGAGCCAGTCACACACTGACGGTGGGCGTCACGGTGGAGCCGGTAATCGAAGAAATGCAGTCACAGTCGCAAACATCATCCCGGAGCCAGACTCCATCGCAAACTCAAACCCAAACTCAAACCCAGAGCTCAAAGGAAACCCCATGAACATTTACGCCAAACTTGAAGAACTCAAGATCACCCTGCCTCCGCTTGCAGTGCCGGCGGCGGCTTACGTTCCCTTTGTCAAGACCGGCGACCTGCTTTTCGTCAGCGGCCACATCGCGAAGAAGGACGGCAAGCCCTGGGTTGGACAACTGGGCAAGAACCTGACAACCCAGGAAGGTCAGGCGGCGGCGCGGGCCATTGCCGTTGACCTGCTTGGCACTTTGCACGCAGCCACTGGCGACTTGAACCGCATTAAACGTATTGTCAAGCTGATGTCGCTGGTGAATTCAACCGCCGACTTCACCGAGCAGCATCTGGTCACCAATGGCGCCAGCGAATTGATGGGTGAGGTCTTTGGCGCAGCCGGTGC